>JAJZIN010000029.1 GCA_021810575.1 Thermoplasmata archaeon | reverse complement strand
GCACCTTGAACCACTGTTTTCCCATTGCCAGTAGAGATCCAATGTCAGTAGAACCAAGACCTACTCCCATGGCACCAGCTGCACCAGCAGTAACTGTATGTGAATCTGTACCCACAACAAGCATACCGGGTTTTATGATTCCATTTTCAATTAGCAACGTGTGTTCTATGCCTTCTCCAAATGGAATAGTTTCCCATCCTTCAATTTCTGAAGTCTCATTCATATATTTTATGTTATTGGAGCTTTCAATATCCTTTGGAGGAAATATATGATCATTTACAACAATTACCCTTCCCTTATACCTTGTTTTTCCTCCTGATATATCCCTGAGAGCTTTAATCGAGGAAGGGCCAAGAACGTCATGCATGTAGACCAGATCCGGAACTGCCCATACATATTCTCCAGAGTGGGCATCCAACCCTGACTTTTCCGAAAAAATCTTTTCTGCTGCGGTTTTTTGAGTCCTCACGACCAAAAAATGCATTCATACTATTAATATGCAGTGGGCACCTTCAAAAGATTTAAGTTGATCCACTTCATGCATAGCGCATTGTATTATTTAGAAATGGGAGTCGGAGGTAAATGCAGTATAGCAAATGCCAGTGGTTATAGTCCAGACTCAATTCTGATCCAGAATGCAAGAATTATAAAGGGAAACCTGAACCACGTTATTTTGACAGTCGCCAAAAGAGAAAGTGATCAGGTATTAGAAGTATTAAAGGGTGATTTCAGGAGTTATGAAACATCAACATTAAAGGGAAACATGTTTGTTGATTCATATAAGATAGGGCATGGAATGTTAAAGGCAGTGATGAATCAGGATGTTTTTATGCTCTTTCCCATAATTGCAAGAAATGGAATAGAGAATTTCCGTCTAGTATCAAGATTCAGGGCAGATCTTGAGAATATAGTTGATAAAGTTGGAAGAGAAAATGTTGTGGAAAGGCAGATTATCGACAGGGTATCCATATCCGATATAATCTCTGGAAATATTCTGCACAGTGCCTCCCCGTCATTGTATGGTTTGACAGACAGGGAAATTGAAACCCTGAAGGTTGCCATTAATTCGGGCTATTATGAATGGCCCAGAAAAAATGGGCTGGAAGAGATTTCGTTAGACAATGGAGCATCAAAGGTTACCACACTATATCACATAAGAAATGCTGAGAAAAAGATTATGGAAACTTTATTCAGGAAAAATGCAAGGTAGTTGCCAAAAAAGTAAATTAGGTAACAAAAGTAAAACAAAACGATAATGTTTATTCTCATTTTTTGATTCCTTATATATGAATATCAAAAGCAAATCTATTGAAGCTGAAATGAGTGGTAATTACACAATAGATGGTGCAGGTGTCAGGCTTCTGAGAGTTTTTGGCGGGCCTTCTACATTTGAATACACCGACCCATTTCTTCTGCTTGATTATTTCGGCTCATCTGAACCATCGGAGTACGAAAAGGGATTTCCATGGCATCCTCACAGAGGAATTGAGACCATCACATACCAGGTAAAGGGTAAAACGGATCATGAGGATAGCAACGGGAATAAGGGCACCATCTATCCAGGTGATGTACAGGATATGAGTGCTGGTAGTGGTATATTTCACCAGGAAATGCCAGCATCATTAAATATGAAAGGGAGTAACGATAAAAACTTTGACCGGACAGTTCTGGGGTTGCAGTTATGGGTGAACACCCCAGCAGAAAGAAAGATGAAAACACCAGAATATGCATATTACAAATCATCTGATATACCTCAGTACAAAACGGATAACGGATCGATTGTAAAGGTATTTGCCGGAGAATTTGGAGACGCCACCGGGCCATACAGATCTCCATACGACCTCAGTCTTCATTATTATCATATAAGGATAAAGGAAGGGGACAGCATCGAACTGAGTAACCTCGAAAGAAAGAGGGCCATTATGTTCAACTTTTCCGGTAATGTGAGGATAAATGGAGAAACAGAGATGACAGAAAGAAAAGCTTTCATATTTTCGAGGAACGGAGACTACATAGAAATTAAGGGAAGGGAAAGGGAAAGCGATATAATGTTTATAGCAGGAAATCCCACCGATGAACATATTGAGTGGTATGGCCCTGTGGTCATGAATACAAGGGAACAGTTGAACGAAGCACTTAAAGATCTGAGAAATGGCACATTTGTCAGAGAAAAGGAACCTGTCTTCAACTGATTTTCGTTAAATACAGATACAGAGACTATATGTACTAAATAGTCGTACCACTAACTTATTAGTATTACTCAGTAATATACTATAGTATTAAATGCGAATAGAATTCCTCCTTTTTATTACCATCACGGCGGTTTCATCCGTACTCTCCGTTACATATTACCTTTTAAATTCATATCTTTCAAGAAAAAGGAATACACCTAAAGAAAAATCCGAGGGATTAACACCGCAGGATGCAACTATTGTTATAACTGTGTTCAACGAATCAGTGGAGCATCTGAAAAGGGCCATAGCTTCAGTCAGAGATCAGGTCAGTGAAATAATAGTAGTAGGGGATGGTGTTGAGCAACCATACCTTTCCATGTGCAGGGATGAAGGTGTTACCTTTCTATCCACTGGAATACATTCAGGAAAAAGAAAAGCAATGGCTCTTGGAGTTTCAAAAGTAAAGACGAAAGTGGTAGTGTTCATGGATGGGGATATGATCCCTGAATCTGATGCCATCGGAAATATCATGAAAGAATACTCGCCCAGAGTAGGAGGTGTTGGCGGTAATATAACATTTGACACCATGGATGGTAAGTTTGTATCCTATGCCTCTCAATTCATAGAGAGATCAAAGGAAATCATCCAGAGATCAATGAAGCATTTCGGAAGTGTAATGCTGATAGATGGTGGCTTCGGATCTTACAGGATGGATGTGGTTGGAAAATACATAACATCACCAGAATTTTATGATTTCAAGATTCAGGGAAACATTCCATATTATGGAGGTGGTGACGATGCAGACCTTACCTCATACATAATTGGTAAGGGCTATGTCGCTACAAAATCCTTTGAAGCAAGGGTAACAACCCTCCCCAAGGACAGCATAAAAAGTTATATGAAACAGAACATAAGATGGTCGAGGACTGGATGGAGAACATTCTTCAAGAGTCTAAGAAACGGCTCTCTGAAAAAAGCAAATAAATTCTATAAGTTTGAGCAGATATTCACATACACCCTTCCAATTGTATTTCTTGTAGTTATTCTCCTAAAGGGACTTATCTTTCTTGAAGTGTTACATTTCAGGGGATTCATACCCGCTATATTCAGCATGATTGGATTTCATTTTCATGGTCATATTTCTAATTTAGACATATTATACAGGTTAAGTACCACTTCATCAGCTGTTGCATCCATGGTTTTCGCAGGTTCCGTTGCAACCAGAACCTTAAAGAACAGGCTCAAAACACTTGCTTACGGATCCATAGGTGCTGGAATACTCTTCATTGCCACAATATACGCTCTTTTTACTTACAATAAGGCCTGATCATAATTAAATAAAGATCTGACATATGCATTTCAATGCTAACTCTGGGACTTGAGGGCACAGCTCATACTACAAGCGCATCCATACTGGATGAGAAACAAATATACTCCATGGTATCCAGAACATATAAACCGGAAAAGGGTGGAATAAATCCCCGAGAAGCTGCAAATTTTCATTTTGAAAATGTTGTTGATGTAATTCATACTGCAATCAAGGAATCTGGATTCTCGGAAAATGACATAGAAATGGTGGGATTTTCAAAAGGTCCAGGTCTCCCTCCATCGCTGAAAATAACAGCAGTTGCTGCCAGGGCTATGGCGTTAAAGCTCCATATACCAATTGTAGGGGTAAATCACCCTCTTGGGCACATAGAAATCGGAAGGAGGGAAACTGGTGCAAATGACCCAGTAATGCTATACGTTTCAGGGGGTAATACACAGATAATAGCACACAAGAACGGTAGATACAGGGTATTTGGTGAAACACTTGACATCGGAATTGGAAATATGCTGGACAAAATAGCCAGAGATATGGGATTTCCATTTCCGGGTGGGCCTGAAATTGAAAGAATGGCACTTAATGGATCAAGACTACTTGATCTTCCATATTCAGTCAATGGAATGGACTGCTCATTTTCTGGCATATACACGGCTGCAAAAAATTTACTAACAAAGGGGGAGAGCGAAAATGATGTCTCATTCAGCATTCAGGAAATATCGTTCTCCATGCTTGTAGAAACTCTTGAGAGAGCTTTATATACCTCGGGAAAAAATCAAATACTTCTGGCAGGTGGGGTTGCAAGAAACGGCAGATTGAAGGAAATGATTTCAAGAATGGCAGACGATCTTGGGATCAGGGTTTTTGAAACACCGGAAAAATACTGTATGGATAATGGTGCAATGATAGGACAGGCTGCAATTCTCACATATAACAATTTTGGGTCACAGAAGATTGAAGATACTGCAATTGACCAGATGTATAGAATTGATGAAGTTAACACTCCATGGGTTTCGGAGATGAATATTATATATAGCAACAGGGGTGCAGAATCTGTTATAACTGAGGGAAAATTCCACGAATATGATTCAATAGTAAAGGAAAGGATAAGAAAGTCATACAGGAATGTAGAACTGGATCTAAAACTGAGAAATAAAAGAATGAAAAATGAAATAGTAATGCTCCACAGAATGATGGAAGCAGGCATAAATGTACCTGCTGTATTTTCAATTAATGAAGACAGAGTAAGTTTTGAGATGGAAAAAATACCAGGAATTCAGGCGTCAAACATTGAAAAAATGGATCAGAAACTGTTGGAAGAGATAGCAGAATCTGTTTCCAAGCTCCACGAAAGAGATATAATTCATGGAGATCTGACATTGAACAATATGATCATACATGACAATACACTTTACCTTCTTGACCCAAGCATGGGAAAAATATCAAAAACAGTTACAGACAAGGCATATGATATAAGACTTCTGAAGGAAAGCATGATTTCAATTTACGGAAGCGAGCCATATGATAGATTTGAAGAAATTTACCGCAAAATGAGTGAAACTAGCAACGAGGTAATAAATGTGCTTCATGATATAGAGAAAAGGAGGAGATATGCATGAAGTTAAAATTTCTCACAAGTAACATGCATAAATACAATGAAATATCGGCATTTCTTGGACAACTTGGAATCGAATGCCAGTGGGTAAAGATGAAATACGAGGAAATTCAGGGAGAATCAACAGAGGAAATCTCAAGGGACAGTGCAGTGAAATTGTCCAGACAGATGGGTGATAAATTCTTTCTGGAAGACACAGGATTGTATATTAATTCACTTAAAGGATTTCCCGGGCCATATTCATCGTATATTTCAAAAACAATAGGAAACGAAGGAATTCTGGATCTACTAAAACATAAAGAAAGATCAGCCTATTTCCTGACAGTTATTTCTTATTTCGATGGAATGAATGTTCTGACATTTCAGGGAAAACTAAACGGGAGAATTGCAGAGGAAGAAAAGGGAAAAACAGGATTTGGATTCGATCCAGTATTTGTACCGGAAAACTGTGAAAATACACTGGCAGAAATGAGCATTGAAGAAAAGAATCAGCATTCTCACAGGATCAATGCCTTGAGGAGTTTTATCAGTTATCTAGGAATAGAGGACTAAGTTTATAATTTAAAATATATATGTGTTGACTGATGGCATCAAAATTAAGAGAATTCTCACTATATTTCTATCTTGTAATTGCAGTGGTCGGATTGATATTCCTGCTATTTTCCACAAATTACATTTTTTTCCACAACGGAGCAGTAAATACTTACTCATTTGGGATGAACACCATAGGAAACTGGAACGACTGGGTATTTATCATTTCTTTATTCGTAAGCGGGGCTTTCCTGTACTATGTGTATAAGTGGATTGAGGATGACAGGTTCTTCATGAAAAATATCAACTCAGATAGTAAATCCCACTTTATGAAAAACATGAAAAAACTGGAAAAAATTGCAAGGGAGCATGGTAGCCTTTACCAGCAGATGCTACAAAATAAAAAGAGTTTCTGGAAAATCAAAGCGTGAGTTTTTTTGCAAACTCTGGAAGTGCGAAACTTGATTTTGCTATTTCAAGATTGAAATATTCACCATTCTCTACATTTTCAGTTCTAAGTTTAATCTGGCTTTTCTTTGCCATGGTAAAACTCCAGAAACCACTTGGATAGGTTGGAATGAATGCCACATAACTTGCCACATGAGAGAAGGATTTTCTCATTCCTTTATTTGCCAGTTCAATTGCCCTGGGCTGGTAGAATGGTGATCCAGACTGGGTAACCACCACTCCACCATCATTCAGAATTCTGGATACATTGGAGTAAAACTCTTCATTAAATAGATCTTCTGCTGGTCCCACAGGATCAGTGGAATCAACAATTATGAGATCAAATTTTTCCTTTGTGTTCCTTGCATACTTTATTCCATCATCCACAATAAGTTTGACTTTAGGATCATTGAATGATGCAGTTAATTTTGGAAAATGCTTCCTGCAGACTTCTACAACCTGGCCATCGATCTCAACATTTATTATGGATTTAAGTCCAAGTTTTAATAATTCTCCAGCAGCTCCTCCATCTCCACCTCCAATTATCAGTGCTTTTTCCGGTATTTTATCTGCATAGTAAAATGGCATCCTTGTTATCATGTCATGATAAACGAATTCATCTTTTTCTGTTAGCTGAACAGTTCCGTCGATGGAAAGTAGTTTTCCAAAATCGTATGTTTCAAAAACATCAATTCTCTGGAAATCAGTTTTTACCGATAACAACTGATCACTTACTCTGAAAGACAGCTGAAGGTTATCTGAATACCTTTCCGAAAACCAATTCTCGATTAATTTCATTATGGGGTATATGCTCATTGTGATTTAATTATTTTTCATGAATGAGTTCTATATGTCTATTTAATCAAAACTGAATAGACTAAACTCATCTCTCATCTAGACTTCTTTCACTTTCTTGAAATTTAAGGCAAAATCATGACACCATTTCCACGATGGTTTCTCTGTGTGTCAATCACGTTCTCAAGGTATCACCATTTGAATCTCTATATGTAATATCTCCTTCGTGGGGATCAATTGGTTTCCTAAACTCAAGACTATTACTAATAGTTCGCATTGCACAAAAGCCCGATATTTGTGGGTAATACTGATACGATTTAAAAATTTCCAAAATTTTCCAGTAACATCCCATTAAAGTGGAACCTCTCGTTATCACGTCATCCACAAGAATAATTCCCAAT
>JAJZIN010000028.1:4042-7551 GCA_021810575.1 Thermoplasmata archaeon | reverse complement strand
GGATTGCTAACTTCTGAAAATAAGAGAGAGTATGAAAAGGAGGGAGAAAAAAAGGAAGTTTTCCAGTACATCCTCAAAGATCAGACCGGCACTGTTCCAATATCATCGTTTGGGAGAAAGTTAGAACAGGGAAAATATGCCAGAATCGAGGGTGTAAGACTTGATGAATTCAACGGCTATTATAGATTGAACATGTCCGATAAGGCCAAGGTAGAATATTTGAACGTTGAACTCAAAGAAAATGATAATATTCAGGATATTTCAACACTAAAAGGGGCTGTGGGAGGAATTACAATATCTGGATTTGTAATAAACATGGGAGAAAAGAGTGGCCTGGTTGTTAGATGTAGTGAATGTAATCAAAGAGTAGATGATGTTAGATGTGCAGACCACCCCGATGCAAAATTGATCTATGATATATTCGCCTATTTCACAGTAGATGACGGCACAGATTATCTGCAGGTTAATGCAGGATATGAAGCCCTGAAGAACATAATAAAAATATCAAGGGAATACCTGGATAATCCTCAGAGACCACCATTGAAGAAAGAAGTGAAGGAAAAGGTTGAAATTGCCCTGGTTCATAATGCACTAAAAATAAAGGGAAACCTTCGCATAAATAATATGGGACTTTCCATGCGATCTTCAGAAGTGAGTTACGTTACCAATAATGATATTTCTTACCTGAAGAATGAAATAAAAGGGGTGCAAAATTGATGGAGAGAAGGAGAGAACCAGCAAGATGGATATTTGCAAAGGAATTAAGAGATACAACCATGACCTTTGTGGAAGGTGAAGACGATGCCAGAAGAGAATATTTTATCACCCCCGGCGGTTCTTATGGAAGGAGAATACTAATTTGCGGAAAAATAACGCAGAAGACCCAGGATAATGATATGTCGAAATTCACAGTGGCGGATCACACGGGTGCTTTTTATGTTACATTTTTCTCCAAGGATTTCAACCAGAACACTAAGGTACAGGTGGATGCTGTGAACGAGAATGATCTTGTAGTTCTAATGGGAAGAACATCCTATTTCAGGTCTAATGAAGGAAAAATGTACATTAACATAAATCCAGAATATGTCAGAACGGTGAATGAGGTTGATACTGAATACTGGAAAATGAGAACAGCTAAGTCTCTGAATAACAGGCTCTTGGCAATAAAGGAGATCAGAAAATCCCCTGAAATAGATCAGAATCACTTAATGGATCTCGGGTTTACAGAAGATGAGGCAAAGGGTTCTTTGAAGGCATATTCATTATATGAAAATTACAATACTGGACCACTGGAGGAGATAATTGCAGGGATGTCATCTTACCAGTTTTCGGATGCTGCTGTAAAATTGAAAGATAATGTTCTCCAGATAATAAAGGAAAATAATCCATTTGGTGGAATAAGTTATGATGAAATTTTGCAGAGATTAGCCAAGGATGGTGTTGAGGCCAGACAGCTGGATGAAACCCTAAATCTCCTTGGCACAGATGGGGAGATTTATGAGGCCGGAAAAAGGAAATTCCGGGCCATCTGATCTACCATTTTAATTTTAAATCTTTTGCCGCCTTTACTTCATCAGCCCTTCCAATTGAAAGATTAACAGGCATTTTATGAAGTTCTTCGTCTGGTGTTAATACTGCTTCCTGAATTATGTTACAGAACTCATCCATATCATCCCTGCTTGCGTCTTCTGTTGGCTCAATCATAAGAGCTTCCGGAACTATCAGAGGAAAATATATGGTCGGAGCATGAACACCCTTGTTAATAATATATTTTGCAATGTCCAGCGCCCTTTTATTTACCATTTTCGTTGACATTATAACTTCGTGTTTCTTCAACCCCTCGTGATGGTAATTGAGTATTGGTTCCAGTCTCTTTGCCATGTAGTTTGCATTGAGCACTGCCCTTTGAGTATTTAATAGGAGACCATCTGATCCCTTGTATTTTATGTAAGCCCACGCTCTTAGTAAATTGGTGAATGAACCCTGAAAACCAGCGACTCTACCTATACTATCTTTTTCATCAGATTTAAGAATATAAAGATCACCTTCCTTTTCGATTCTGGGAAATGGAAGATATTTTTCCAGAAACGACTTCACGGCAACTGGACCAGCCCCAGGTCCACCCCCACCATGTGGTGTTGCAAATGTCTTATGAAGATTAAAATGCACCATATCAAAACCCATTGATCCAGGTGATGTTAATCCCAGTATGGCATTCAGGTTGGCACCATCATAATAAAGTAGAGAGCCGTTCCTGTGTACCATATCTGCTATCTCCTTGATGTCTGTTTCAAAGATTCCAAGTGTGTTAGGATTTGTTATCATAAATGCTGCTGTTTTTTCACTCAACGCAGCTTCCAGTGCATCCATGTTGATAACACCAGTCTCAAGAGATGGTATCTCAACAACGGAGAATCCTGCCATTGCCGCAGAAGCCGGATTTGTACCATGCGCTGAATCTGGTATTATGATTTCTGTTCTGCCGGTCTCCCCAGTATCTTCCATGTATTTTCTCACAATCAACATGGATGTGAACTCACCATGTGCTCCAGCCAGGGGTTGCAGGCTCACTGCGTCCATGCCTGAAATGACCTTAAGATATTCCCTCAATTCATACATTACCTGCAGATTTCCCTGTGAATATTCATAATCAGCCAGTGGATGCACCCTTGCAAATCTTGAGTCATTTGCAATTCTGTCTGCAAATTTTGGATTGAATTTCATAGTACAGGAGCCAAGTGGATAGAATCCTGTGTCAACGGCATAGTTCATCTGAGACAGCCTCACATAATGCCTTACAACATCATTTTCAGCTATTTCTGGAAGTTTCAGGTCATCCTGAGCAATTGAATCGTCTAATTTTGGCAATTCAATTTTTTCACATGAAAAACTATTTTCTGAGTTGATTTCCTTGATATATTTTTCATCGTATTCTGCCTGATGATATGTCATTAGATCGCCTCCATCGCCGTTATTAATTGATCAATTTCACTATCATTCCTCATTTCTGTAGCTGCAAAGAATACATCATTTTTTAAGTTGTCAGGCATAGTAAATAGGAAACTATTAGCCTTTAATCCCCCTAGAAATCCAGCCTTTTCAAGGTTGGCCATAAGTGTATCTGATTTTATGCCTGCATCAACAATAAAATCGGTAAAAAAGGGGTTCTTCCATTTGTGGATCTTCACATAGCTGACCTTTTCCATTTTTTTTAGCGTTTTACTAACATTTTCCATGGATCTTGAAGCTACCCATCTCAATCCCTTTTTTCCGAGTATGGAAAGATATGCAGATGAGGCTATGGCAAGTAATGCCTGGTTTGTACATATATTGCTCATCGCCTTGTCCCTTCGTATATGCTGCTCCCTCGTTTGAAGTGTCATCACAAATGCCCTTTTTCCTTTTGTGTCAACGGTTTCCCCTATAAGCCTTCCAGGTGATTTTCTTACATATTTCTCCTTGAATGAGAAAATACCCAGATAGGGACCCCCATAGCTTAGTGAGATACC
>JAJZIN010000028.1:0-3942 GCA_021810575.1 Thermoplasmata archaeon | reverse complement strand
CCAAGAAAAATTTTCATGTTTATTGCATTCTTAGAACCTATCCTTTCTGATTCAAACATCACGTCCATCTCTGACCTGCCACCGCCAATGGATTTTATATCACTTCTGATGTTATTTGGTATATCCCTAAAAAGATCCTCATAATCATTCATTCCCAAATAAGCCAGTAAATCGTTATCTGTGTCCATGGAATCAACCACTAAAGTAATCATCAACCATTATTAAAATATAGTCAGAAATTCCGCTCTTATTTTACTTTTCAAAATTAAGTTCCAGTAATTCTTCTCTGCTTGAATTCCCGTTATATTTAAAAATTTCCTCAATTATCAGATCATTGAACATTTCTTTTGTGGATAACCCGACAATTTGCATTAGCTGGAATTGTGGTACCGCCACCTGAAGATATAGTTTTCCCAATCTTGCCTTTAGAACCCTGCTTTCTGTTAGAATATTTTCAGATGCAAGCTTATTAAGAAAGTCTGAATAAATCCCGTTTAAAGTCACAAACTTTGAACTTCCTATAACTTCCTCAACGTTGATCACTGACCTATCGTAGTTGTCGTCCAGTGTACCTATCATTGTTACCTTATTAAGTCTCGGCGTGTCACCTTCCAGAAAAGTGGTATTGTCATTTGAACTGGCCATTTTTCTATCCAGAAAAGTGATTCCCATTAACTGTTCCGAATAAACCTTTGGATCTACTTCTATTACCCCGCTTGAAATTGGCCTGATCCAGTCAACAAAAAGATCGTCCAGATTTCTTGCACCATCCAGTATTATATCGTTTAAATCCGCAAGTTTTTCATCCATTACTCTTCCTGTAATTGAAAAGCCCTCACCAGAAAGTTCCATGTAGTCTACAATAAATCCACTTATGCTGAGCATTTTCTTTATATGATCGAATTCTTCTCTTGTTTCACCAAGACTCATAACATAATTTCCGTAACTATCCATTTCTGCCTTCAGTTTTAGAAACGTTGCTATGCTCCTATTCTTTGCAACTTCGGAAGGAATGAAGAAAAGAAAATCCTGTTTTACATCATCACTTATGACCCTAGTTCTAATGATGATTTTGTTTTCAAAGAGAACGTCGAACAACTGTGAATTCCACCTGTAACGAATCTTTATTGAATGCATATTTCTCTTCACCACATTTTAGTTTAGTTATATTTAGAATATTAATCTTATTGAAAAATGTGAAACCTGGTTTGATAACAAATATTGATCACATTTGAAAAAGGTTTATCTAAATGTAAAGCGTTGTACCCCTAATGAAATTAAAATCTAGTGTGAGTAACCTGAAAGAAGTAACAGATATACTAAGTTCAATAACCAATGAAGCAAAACTTGAGTTTGATAATGATGGTCTGAAGGTTAGGGCAATAGATAGTGCTAGGATAGCCATGGTTGACCTTTTTGTGCCCAAGGAATCGTTTTCAGCTTATGATCTTGAAGAAAAAGTTGAGATCTCAGTTGAGCTTGATAAGATAAGAAATGTTCTAAGACTTGCATCCCAATCAGATGATCTTCTATTAAGTATTTCTGGAACTAAAATGAAGTTCTCTCTTGGAAATCTCACAAAAACCATATCTACCCTTGACACATTTGTGAATTCGCCAAAACTGCCAAGTGTGGATCCAAAGAATTATGTTGTTATAAGGAAGGCAGATCTGGATAGGGGATTGAGGGCGGCTACTGATGTGAGAGATTCCATAAAGTTCACCATAGAGGATAAGAGATTTGAAGCCACCTCTAAAAGTGATTCAGAGGAGGTTGACCTTATCATAGATAATGATAATCTGATAGAAGTCAAGGCACAGGAAAAGGCTTCCAGCAGTTATCCGCTTGATTACCTAAGCAAGATAATAAAGGCAGTTAGTTTTGCTGATACGTTGAAAATTGCCTTTAACAATGATTATCCCCTTGTGATGGAATTCAACTTTTCAGGTAAGGATGGTATCAAGACAGCTAAATTCTTACTTGCACCGAGAATAGAGTAGATTCAAAAGCGGGCGCGAGGGGATTCGGACCCCTGATCTACAGCTTAGGAGGCTGTTGCCATATCCAGGCTTGGCCACGCGCCCTTTTCTATTTGATATATTTTTTTATTCCTTACAAACTCCATTTCAATAGCTTCCGTTTTGGAATATATCAAAATGGTTTTCCGGTTGGGAATCCGTTGGTAATCGGAGCTTTAGATATTATATTTTCGAAATATACATGAAATATATCCCTGGTTCTCCTTAAAATCTTTTAACGAGAAGATGGTCAAACAAAAATTTATTAATTTATCATAAAGCTTAAGGTTGTATGAATAATCAAAGGTTATGTTGGAAGGTACTCCGTTTAAAAATAAGGGGGTGATTATCACCGGAGGTGGAACCGGTCTTGGGCAGTCTCTTTGCCTGAAGTTTGCCAGTTATGGTGCCAGTGTTTATACTTTTGGCCGAACCGAATCAACCCTTGAGGAAACAAAACAAAGAGTGAATGCAATTAATGGTAATCTTGAATATAAGGCAATTGACATAAGAAACTTTGACGCTGTGAACGAGTTCATTGATGAAACTTTTAGAAAAATAGAGATAATAGGACTTGTAAATAATGCTGCAGGTAATTTTATATCGAGGACGGAAGATCTGTCAATGAATGCCTTCAAATCAGTAATAGACATAGTTTTAATGGGTTCAATTAACACTTCAGTTCAGGTATCGAGAAGATGGATGGAAAGGAAGATCAGGGGAAGTGTTGTGAATATACTAACTTCTTACGCGGATACTGGTTCAGCATTCGTTACTCCTTCGGCCGCAGCAAAGGGTGGTTTGAGAGCATTTACCAGAAGTGTTGCTGTAGAATGGGGTCCAAAGGGCATCAGAACCAATGGGGTAGCGCCTGGTCCTTTCAAGACTCAAGGAGCATGGAAGAATCTGATTCCAGATGATAGCTATGAAAAAATCCTTAAGGAAAAAAATCCTATGCGAAGGCTTGGAACTACTGATGATATTTCAGAACTTGTTTCATATCTTATCAGTGATTATTCTTCGTTTATAAATGGTGAAATTATAACTATAGATGGTGGAGAATGGATACAGGGTGCTGGACAGTTCAACATGCTTTCACAGATAGATGATAATATGTGGGATATGATCCGGAAGAACAGGGTGAAGAAAGAATGATGAGTATATATATAAATGGATGGGAAACAAATATGAAGTTTTCGGCTGCACATTTCATTCCATACCATGATAAGTGTAAAAGATTACATGGACATGATTATGCAATCGATATCAGAATAGAAGGAGAATTACTGAATGGTATGGTAGCTGACTTTGTGACCGTGAAGAGAGAGATGAGAAAGTTTCTTGAGGAAATTGATCATAAGCTTATACTTCCCGTGCATGGAAAAGATATGGAACAGAAAAAGGAGAACGGCCAATTCATAATAAAATACGAAGGAAAAACTATGTCAATACCCGAAGAGTTTGTTTATCTGTGCGATGTGGATTACAGCAGCAGCGAGGAATTATCAAGATTTTTTGCAAGGGAAATAGTCAGTAAAGTGAAATTTGAGAAGAATGTTAAATTGATTGAAGTTTCAGTGTATGAAGGACCAGGACAGAAAGCTTCATGGAGTGAGAAAATTGGATAATGCAATAATATTGATGTCAGGAGGGCTGGATTCTACAACGGTCTTATCATTCGCAAAGAAAAATGGATATAATATCACTGGACTCAGCTTTGATTACGGTCAGAGACATAGAAGGGAGCTGGAATCCTCAAAGAAAATTGCTGATTTTTACGGCATTCACAGAATTGTATTCAAGATAGATCTGAGGCAGATAGGAGGTAGTTCACTTACAGGTGATGAGGCAGTAGAAATTGGTAAGCTTGAAAGAAAAGAGATTCCCAATACCTATGTTCCTGGCAGGAATATACTATTCCTAT
>JAJZIN010000009.1 GCA_021810575.1 Thermoplasmata archaeon | reverse complement strand
GATCATTTACAAAATACTGTCTGTATTTTTCCCTGAGAACTTCATCGAAGAGGTCACTCATACTGTAACATGCGTGTTTCATGAATAAATGTTACGGTGTTTAATGAGAGGTTGTTAGAAATCCTCTGATGAAAAAAGCAAACTATATCTATTTACGAATAATGTGTAAAATGAAAAATGGGGGATGAAGTTGACAGGAAAATTATCTGAGCTGATGAGGATTATTGGTATTTCTAAAGAGGACATTTCTGATTCTGTCGATCAATCTGAAGAAAACGTAATCAGATTCAATAGAAACTTTGACAACAGGTTAAGGATTCAAAAAATTGTATTCCTGATCGAAAAGAAAACAAAGGAGTTTCAATATCCATACTCCCTATATCTCAGAGGGCCATATTCAAAGGAGCTGGCTAAAGAGTATTACAGTTTAAATACAGACTCTTATTCTGAGTCAGATGAACCGATGTCAGAAGAATCTAAAAAACTAGCAAATATCCTTTCTGAAAAAGATAACACCTGGCTGGAAATTGCATCTACAATCGTTATGTTCTCAGAGTCGTACAACACAGATAAAGCAGTTGCAAGGACTAAGGAATTTAAGGTTGATGTTCTCAGGTCTGAGAATAAGGCAGCAGATTATGTTGATTCTGTTTATGAAGATATTAAGAGATTGGGCATGCTGTAAGCAGTATTATTATCATGTCAGATACTGTCATTTATCATGTTGATGCCAACTTCCTTCTAAACTACCTGATTCCAGACAATAGGGATATTCACGAAGCCGTCAGGGTCAAAATTAAAAGAGATAACTGGTATAACGATGTGTATAGAGTGAGTAAATACGCCATGGGAGAGGTTTTAAACCGTGTACTTAATTTTCCTTATACCAATTCGATTACATGGGATTCCGTTACAATCAAAATGATGGATATTAGTGGGTTGATAACTGAAAAGAAGATAGTAGTTTTCGGTCTTGACAACGCTGGAAACGACTGGCAGACGCATTTTGATAATCTCATGAAAATAAGAGATTCATTCGTGCAAAGGTCGGACAGGCTCATTCTGGCATTCTTTTGTGCGGATCAGGATGCAAGGAAATTTTACACAGTAGACTACCACATTATAACTTCAAAGAAGATAACCAAATATATTGAGAACATTGGCAAAAGAATAATAGGAATCTAAAAAGCCATTTAAGTAGTTTATAATGGGCCTTGTTTTTAGCAGATGAATCTTGTTATGGCAATGTTAAAGGTTAATGTTATGAACCCGTTTTAAGCATAATTATCGGAACGCTAAATTCAATGCCATAAGATTTATCTCACATGATGATTATTCTTAGATTGAATATGGATACCACCATGAAGCAAAGATTCAGGCAACCATTCGGGTTCTACATTGAGAACTTGATAGGAAAGCATCTCAGTATCGATGGAACTTTTACAGTGTACCATGCTCATTCCCATGTATTTGAATGGTTTACTGAACTGGCAGATGAAGACTTTAAGCAATTGGAATCGTTGGTAGGGATTCTTGATATAGAGGTTGAACCGTTGAAAAAGCGTGTTATGGAAATCATTAGAAGTAAAGATAATTTCGCTGGTCAAGGTTACTTAGAGGTGTTAAAGAAAGCCTTTTCTTCAAGCGATATGGGTAATATGTTTAATAAGAAAATCCTGATGTTGGCCATATCCAACATTGTTTCTTCAAACGGATTGGAACTTTTAAGAATCCATGACCATAAACTAATAGTGAGTGAGATAAAGAGTCAATACGGCCCGATTGTTGATTACAAGAACGAAATAAACAGTCACCAGGTAAAGACATTACTCAAGCTGAACAGCACCGGGATTAATACCTCTTTAATTTATGCCATAGCCCTGCCGGACCCAATGTTTATTGAGATTCCAATTGAGGACATCTTTGAAGAATTCAATAAATTTGATGGTTTTAACGGCAGGGAATTTACGAACTACGATTGGTCAGCCATCAGGATCAAAATTCCAGAACAGTATAGGAATGCAGGTAAATTTACAAGGATCGATAGGTCACTTTGTAATTTCAAGGATGAACCTACACTTTTCAAATCTATTATAGACGCTTTTCCTGGAAAATTTCCACGCCTTGAGAAATTGGCTTTGTAACTCAATTTGTCAGGTTTGCCCACGCAGTTACTTACTGTAAACTTATCTGTGGAGAAAACCCCGCATCATCTAACGGCAGGGTTTGCCTCAAATCTTTTTTAATGTAAGGCTGAATATTAATAAAGTAAGAATCAGTAACATAATAATGCATTATTCACTGGGATTATGTAGATTATGTCAATGCACCGTTACAGGCCATCTGATTTTGTTTACTCTTAATCCTATCAGGCATGGTACCAGCAAGAGAATTCAATAAGGACATTGGCAGGTAAGTTTTAGGAAATTCAGGACTGTATCCGATATCATGGATTTCGATGATTATCGATAATGGCTATTCGTATGGTTAGTCATCACCGGTTCAGTAAATCACTGAACCAGATTATGATTAGACGGGTTCACCGATTTTGAATGGTTATGGCCTCTTATCGGGCGTGTCTCTTTGATCAGCACGCTATCGGTTGTATCATATAATTAATTTGGTTAAAATTAAGCAGTAACGAATAAATCGGTATTTTTTTCTTCATGTACACACGACAGAAAAAAAACTTTGTCTTTTAAAATTAAGTAATACGGGAGGCACTATAGGTTTTCGGGAGAAACATCGGAAATTACTGGTTTTGATTCGGTGATTGTTTCGGTGACGTTTCGGTGGGCTTTTCGGCCCTGAATTGCTTTAGGTTCTTGAGTGAGTTTTGAGACACACCTCTTCTGTCCTTTTTTTCCCTATCCCTGCTGTCTGTGAGTGAGTGCAACAGCTTCTGGACTTCTCTCTGCTTCTTTCTGATTTCAATACCCCGCTTTTCCTCATAGGATTCGTAGAGCCATTTAGGTGGCATGTCAAAGTGAACAGTCTTGACATATACATTCCTAGTTCTCATGCCTTGTTAGGTGTCTGGGTTATTGGATAGGTGAGCAAGTCATCGTTCCTGTTGAACGGGTTTGTTTTTGGTATCTTGATCTTGAAAACACCCTGTTGTTCAGTTGCCTCTAAGAAGATATTGATTAGGCCTCATGTCTGTGAGTCAATGTAGTTCCACTTTGGAACTGTTATGAATGTTATGAGATTACGGTACCTGAATGACTGAGCCACAACGGATATGGCTATGTTCTGGACTGATTGCCAGTCTCGTGAGTTCATGAATACACCTGCATCATCAAGGATTGACGCATTGCCCCTTTTGAGTTTGCAGTCGATCACGTAATCCACGAACTCAGTAACACCGAACATGACCCTGTCTGCTGTCATTGTTACATCGCAGGTATATGCGAGCTCCATTGCGGTGTAAGATTTACCACGGCCAATGGGCCTACAAATAGCCCAAGAACATCCTTGTTCTGTGCTATTCTTTTCCTGATCCACGGCATTAGCCATGCGTCGTATTTTCCCTTTGAATATTTCGGGTCTTCAAACGGTAATCTCACCGCAATCCTCCTCACCCAGCAGAATACCCATTAGTTCATCACCTGGAATGGTCATAACTGTGACGCCATGAACCCGTAGGTCAAAACCCACATCGGTTTGTACCAGATCACCCGCACTAATTTAGATGTCCGTTGATTGATCTGGGGCATAAAAGACGTTTTGAGATGGATTTTCTTTGTGAAAAAAATTTAAAGGTACGTTGTGAAGTATAATAGTTAAAAATTACTTGTTAATCCGTGATTTATAACTGAATAGATAATTATCATATGGTCAGCATTCTGCAGGCGTCGTGTGCTCAGTTGTAAAGGGGGCTTTGAAAAGATTAGATCAATATATCTTTCTGCTTCCAGATAACTAAATTGGATAGGTATTCAAGTTATTCATACGTGCTAATAATTTTTTTGAAATTGTAGTTAATGGCCATTTGAAATCGTGTTTGGATATTTAGCTTTAAAAAAACAGAAGATACATTTCTTCAGTTTTTCCTAGATATTAGTTATGTATACAAATAGTTAGTATTAAACTAATATCTAGGTATTTCATTGATTTAACAGTACTTTTAGACCTTAATGCATTATATAT
Organism: Thermoplasmata archaeon; assembly: GCA_021810575.1. The sequence continues at coordinate 32,647 of JAJZIN010000009.1, read as the reverse complement.
TTTTTTTATAATATTTTGTATTTTTTATATAAGGTTATAGGCTCAGGCGTCATGATTAATTATGTATAAAAAACATATTAATAAAATTATAAATAAGAAAGTAATTTTAGCAATAGCAGTCTCCCTTATACTAATGGTATCATCGAGTCTGTATGTTATTGATCAGTCCAGCAGTTTCACAGGCTCAGGTGTTACTGGTACACCATATGTATCATCTGGCCTTTACAATGTTTCCTTCACTGAGACTGGTCTAGCCAGTGGAATACAGTGGAACGTATCACTCAGTGGGTCCGCTGAAGTTTCCACAACAGGCATGATCAGCTTCCATGTGGCAAATGGGACGCATTCATTCACTGTTGGAAATATTTCAGGATACTCAGCATCACCCAATACTGGCAGTGTTGACGTGAGTGGTTCAGCTGTAATTGAAGCGATAGCCTTTGTTGCCATGAAGCCAGTCTCCATAGCACCAGTTGAACTTGGAACTGCAGCCCAGTATACCATACTTGCGAAGACAGGCATATCAACAACCGGAACCACATCCATAACCGGAAATATTGGTGTCAGTCCTGCAGGAAGCACATACATAACGGGATTCTCCCAGACACTGAGCTCCACAGGACAATATGCAACATCATCAATGGTAACAGGAAAAATATATGCAGCAACATATGCATCCCCAACACCATCTGATCTCACAACAGCCATAGGTGACATGCAGACAGCATACACAAATGCAGCTGGAAGAGTTAATCCTGGATACGTAAATCTTGGTGCCGGAAATATAAATGGCATGACTCTTGTACCCGGGTTGTATAAATGGGGAACTGGAGTATCCATATCCACAAGCATAACCCTGACGGGTAATGCAAGTTCAGTCTGGATCTTCCAGATATCTGGAGGACTGACATTCGGTAACGGTGCTCAAATAATACTGAAGGGTGGAGCAGAGCCAAAGAACATATTCTGGCAGGTTGCAAGCGGTGTGTCAATAGGTACAGGCGCTTCTTTCTATGGCATAGTTATGTCACAAACTGATATAACAATTGCAACAGATTCAAGCATGACTGGACTTGCACTCGCGCAAACAGCAGTGACCCTTGAATCCGATAACGTAGTAAACCCAACAGTAGCACAGAATGTGACCGTAAAGACTTATACTATTTCATTTACAGAAGTAGGTCTTCCATCTGGAACTGCATGGAATGTAACATTAAGTGGGCGATTACTTAAATCCACTACATCAACAATCATGTTCACAGAACCTAATGGAACATATTCGTATACTGTAGCTTCAAGCACAACAGAACTTATTCATCCATCTACCGGAACAGCATCAGTCAACGGAGAAAATGCATATCAGGCAGTCATGTTCACATCAGCAACAGAGAAAACTTACAGTGTAAATTTCGTTGAAACAGGACTTCCATCGGGAATGCAGTGGGGGGTTTCCTTGAACGGAGCTGCTACCACAACAGTCAGTCCTGATGTTAATTTCGCTGTGCCAAATGGAACTTACTCTTACATGATAGAGGCACCGACAAACTACGGAGCATCACCACACAGTGGATCCAGCAAAGTAAATGGAAATGGTGTAAATGTATCAGTCACATTCACACTGGTGAAATACAGTGTGACATTTACTGAGACCGGTCTGCCATCTGGAATAATATGGTATGTGAATTCAACTCTAATGGCATCATCCGGACCACAATCTGAATCCAGCTATACTATTGGCCTTTCAAACACAACCTATTCATACTTTGCCAGCTCAAATGATAAGTCATATCATGATATAAATGGTACATTCACAGTCAGTGGTCATTCAATATCTGTATCACTAAAGTTCGCAAATGACAATGTAAAGTCTGCAAGCGCTTCTAACTCATATCTATACATCATTGCAGGTGTAATAGTTGCAATAGCAGCAATAGGGGCAGGAGCAGCTTTAATTATGAGGAAGAGAACTTCCAAGTAATTTAGCCGGCTGGTCCACTAATTCAATAATAAATCTATTTTTAAATCATTTTCATAATAAAGAGTGAGAATGAATTTCGGTAATTGTTTTTTATTAATATTTTTAATTCAAATTTTATAATTTAACTTCACAATTTTTTATATGAATGCCTATGCCAGAGAGCTTGATTATGTTTTATAAGGAAACGCTATTGTTCCAATGATTTAAACGGTTATGATAGTTCATCGTTTTAAATTCAATCTCACCAGTTATTATATGAAGGTAAATGGAAACAGTCTAGACTAAATTAATTGTCCGATCTGTAAAAACTGTTAACTGAGAAATCAGTGTGAACAAGATGAAAATAAGTACAGGTAATAAGTTCAATTTAGAAAGAACCTGGATATTACCAAAGTTGACAGGGCTATTGATATTCCACTAAATGGAACATCTTTACTTCTTTCCTTTGATACTTATTTACTGTAGCGTAGACCACTCTCATGTTGGCTGCTGATCTCTGTATTGAGGTCTAATCAAAAGGTGGCCAGTTACACCTTTCAGAATGATAGGAGTTGGTTGATAACGGGAAATCGATCTTTCGCGAGCCCAAAGCTATCAATGGTTCTGTTTGAACAGGTTTGAATTCATCTATAATCAAAAGAATTGGATAGATAATTTTTAAAAATAGTTTAAGAAATTTTCAACGGAACATCAATCAAGCAGGGCATCCGTTGACATCAGTGGTTCCTTTGGCGCAGAGAACAGTCCAATTCCCCAGAATATGATTGCGTAGATGAACAGTACTAGATAATCGTAAGGATACGGAATGAAATTTATGCCCCCAGTAGGTGTGCCTCCAAGATATGATAGTACAATCATTCCAGCGATATATATGGGAATCCAGATTGAATTTGAAAGATTGAGATTCTTAAAGTTCTTCCTGTAAGCCTGGTATAGAAACACAAGCGACCCAGCAAGTGTTGCCCCCAAAGCGTAAAGTGTTGTTGGATAGGTTGACCAATAAATCAGGTATGTGGCTATAACGAAAGCAACCAGAGACCAGAGTGTTGCATATGGTATCTTGAAAGGCCTCTCGAGATTTGGATACAATCTTCTTAAGACTGGCAAACTCAATGACGCTACGGCGAAATTTGCCACTGCAGCAACCACCACAAAATCTACCAGTGCGTACCAGGATGGAAGGGGCAATAGGAAAATAATTGACATGATTACAATTATTATCAGTGAAAATACAGGTGCACCGTGCTTCGTTGTATATTTCAACTTTTCCGGAAGCGCATCTTCCTCAGCATATCCAAACAGTATCCTGCTTGCACCTGTGAGATAAACTCCCAGTGTTCCACCTGGAGAGAATATAGCAAATATGAAGAAGATGATTATCAGAATAGAAAGCAGACCTGCCACAGAAGGACTAACAAATGAAAGATTACTTTTCATTATATCAGCAAGGGGAGATCCTAGAGTGGATATTTTGGCCCAATCACCTGCCTTAATCTTAAATCCACTAAAGTTTACTGAACCGATCATGACAACAGCCATTCCTATGTACAGCAGACTCTGTATAGCAAGTACAGCACCTATTATTTTTGGCATTGATTTTTTAGGATTTTTCACCTCCCCTGCCATATCGGCAACCTGCCTGTAACCACCAAAGGAGAAAAGAATTCCTGAGGCTGGAATCGCAATGAATATTCCTCCAAATGAGGTCGCAAACTCAGGAGTGGTGAAATTAGCAGGATGGAAGATGAATATAGGTAGTATTACAATAAAAGCAACTACTATTCCTATTTTGACCCACGTTAAGATATTGTTGAACGCTGAGAATTTTCCTATCCCCACAAGGTTCAAAAAGAAAAATCCAAGTAATAGGAGAACGGAGAGCAATATACCATATCCTGTCAGCACACCAGTAGTTGAATTATACAGGAATGGAAAGTAGAATGATGCATAAGTTGAAACTGCTACTGCTTCAATAGCTGGAATTGTAGCAGCCCATATCAATAAGGCCCATCCTGATAAAAATCCACCGTATGACCCATACGAATAATAAGCAACCCTTGCACTGATCCCTGATCTTGGAAACATTGCAGCGTATTCTGCAAACGGGAGTGTAACAAGGACGATGAATATCGCAGTTAAAATCCAGGAAATTATATCTGCCGGCCCTGCATAAACAAGACCTCCAGCGGCAGCGAAAAGAATGCCTGAACCTACTGCACCTCCTACACCGAACATTATGGCCTGACCAGTCGTTATTCCTCTTTTCAATCCAGTTTTTGTGGTTTCATAACCATCACCTGAGGTGATCCCTATGTCATTTTCCATGATATTCCATAGACATCATATTACTAAAAGATTATTTATAATGTAGTTTTATATATTTCTTAATTTTAGTGAGGTGAAGTGCGAATTAATATTGACAGACAGAAAGTGAATTTGTGTAAAATAATCGTAATCAATAAATATTCAATACAGATTGAATGGAGGTGAATTAACATGTTATTTTTATCCGAAGAAAGAAACACCTTAGGTGATCGTAAACGTTCAGATTTTCATTTATCATTCAATGAAGATAAGTTTCAGGATATTAACACATTAGATGATCAGGTACTGGAATCTGAAAGAACGGATTACAACAGGATATTCAAACTGGTTAAGAAGAATGTAAAGAAATTTCTGGGAAAGGAAAGAACAGGTCTAGGACTGGCACTTTCAAATTTACCAAACACAGTTGGCGCATACTGGCAGTTGGGAGGTAATTATATAGTCATGAATGAAACTATCGTAGGCTATATGCGGTCAGCCACGCATACAGTAAAAGAATTCAATTCCTTCCTGTTCACAATTCTTGCCCATGAATACATCCATTCAGTAGGTTATGTGGATGAGATGGAAGCCAGGAGAATGACTGCACTGGTAACAAGGATGGCCTTTGGAAAAGATCATATTGCTGCAAGAATAGGGGCCTCGGATCTGTGGCAGCTTTATCCCAGCCTGCTTCTTCTGCCCAGTGGAGATGGAAGCAAAATGAAGATTGTAAATAACTTTGACTCGGATGCCACTTCTTACATTACGTAATTGCTAATATCAGGTTAATTATATCTTATTATGAGACTTGATAATGCTACTTTTAAGAACAGAATTGAAAGACTACGCAGAATGATGAAAGACTCTTCAATTGACGCGTTTCTGATTCCTCCTGGTGCAAATTTCACGTATTTCACTGGAATGGAAGTTGAATCCATGGAAAGACTGACACTTCTTGTTGTAGATTTGCAAAATACCACAGTTGTCTGCCCATCCCTTATGAAGGAACAGGTAATCGAGGAGAGCCCTATAAGAGACATATTACCTTGGAAGGATGACGAAAATCCTTATTCTATAACCCGGGAACTGATCATTAAATCTCAAAATATTGCAGTGGAAGGTACGCTACAGTTCTTTCATTTATATGAGCTCAAAAGGACCGTTGTGAAAGAGTTGCTATACAGGGATGACATACTTACGAAATTGAGGATCATAAAAGATGAGAACGAATTATCAGCTATCAGGGAGGCAGTAAAGAGATCTGAAAAATCTCTTGAAGTTTCCATAGAAAAGGTTGTTCCTGGAATCACGGAGATACAGTTCTCAAGGATACTTGAGAATGAATTTTTCAATCAGGGTCTTTCTGGAGTTGCATTTTCAACAATCGTATCATTTGGAAAAAATGCTGCAATGCCCCATCATTCCCCTGATAATACGAAAGCGAAAGCAGGAGATTCTGTGGTTGTAGATTATGGAGGTAGGTTTGACGGTTATGCATCAGATAGCACCAGAACTTTCTTCCTTGGAAATCCAGGTGAAAGGATGCTTGATGTGTATGAAACAGTTAAGCATGCTAACGAAGATACCAGAAACATGATAGGAAAAGATACAACATATGCAGCAATGGACGTGATCGCACGGAGTATAATCGAGAAGAAAGGTTACGGAAAATATTTCATACACAGACTTGGTCATGGACTGGGCCTTCAGGTTCATGAGGAACCTTACCTCATTCCAAAAAATGATTACAGTTTACTCAAAAACTCTGTGTTTACCATAGAGCCTGGGATTTACATAGAGAACCTGGGAGGAGTAAGAATTGAAGATACAAATTATTTCAATGGAAGCAAGTGCATAGCCTTCAATACAATGCCAAGAGAGTGTCTAATTCTATAAAGATTGACTGAAATACACCAGCTCCGTCAGTTCTGGCACAGGAGTACCCTGAATCCATATCCATCCATCTCATGACGATCTGATAGACTGTTAACACTGCCTGCGATCACTTCTCCCTCCATGTGATCAATGTTTACTGAACTTCCGGAAAGATTGAAGGTGCATAACAATTCAGTATTTTTATCTATGAAATATTTTATGTTTAATGTTTCCCTGGACAATGTAGCCTCACTTCTAACACCGTAGCCCAACCGGTATTTCTTTCTAATTTCTATCAATTGCCTGTACATTTTCAAAAATTCTCGGTTATCCTTGCCATTCAGTAGTTCCCAGCTTAACCTTGATTCTATAAAGGCTTTTTCTGAGTTAGGTTCCGGTATTTCTCCCTGATTCCTGAAATACGAGAATTCATCATTTCTACCCTTGCGAACCGTTTCTGCGAATTTTTGATCCTGTGTATCTATGAAGAACCAGAAATGATCTGTAGATAGAAACTCCTCACCCATGAATATCATTGGAACATAGGGAGAGAGAATATAGATCGCTCCAAACAGCAGTGACTTTTTGTTTCCACAGTAGCTTCCGTTACGGTCAGAGTTCCTTCTATTGCCAACCTGATCGTGGTTTTGAGAGAAAACGATCAGCTGCCATGGATCGTAATCACTTATTCCAAGTCCTCTCGTTCTGTTAAGAAATCCTGAATATTCACCCCGGTAAACATAACCACTTTCAATCGCTCTCACTATCTGCCATGATTGCCCATAATCAGAATAATATCCCTGGTTTTCTCCAGTCAGAAATGAATGCAAGGTATGATGGAAGTCATCACACCATTGAGCATCCATTCCAAATCCACAGTGTTCAATATTGCCTATTGTCAGTGGATTGTTTGCATCACTTTCTGCTATCAATAATGGTTTCCTATTGCTTTTCCTGAAGTACCTTTCAACTTCAATCTTCAGTTCTTTCAAGAAATGAGTTGGTGAATTATCATAAATACCATGTACAGCATCAAGCCTGAGACCATCGAAACCATAAAAATCCAGCCAGTATATTGCATTTTGAATGTAGAAATTTCTTACATAATCAGACCACTGGTCGTCAAAGTTCATGGCGTTTCCCCAGGGACTTTTATACCTGTTTGAAAAATAAGGCCCAAACCTGTTCAAAACATTTCCTCTTGGACCAGTGTGATTATAGACAACGTCAAGAATTATGGAAATGCCCCTCGAGTGAACTTGCTGTATCATATTTGTAAGATCAGATATACTGCCATATGAATTCTGGACTGCATAGGGAAACACACCATCATATCCCCAGTTTCTTCTGCCCTCAAACTGTGCAATTGGCATTAATTCAATTACATTGATACCAAGATCTTCAAGATGATCTAGCTTCCCTGTTATTCCATCAAAGTCCCCACTTTCACTGAATGTTCCTGTGTGTAATTCATACATGACTGCATTTCTTAGATCTATGTTAACTCCCCTGTCCTTTGCATTTCCAAGATTTTCATCCACAATCGTGCTTGATCCGAAGACTCCATTTTTAAGAAATTTTGACGCAGGATCTGGCAATCTATCCTTCCTGTTTAGTATTACGCTGTATTCCTTATCATCTTTTTCGAAGTTTGAAGAACCAGCCCATATTCCGAACTGATTTCTCTCCAGTCCCATAATTCTCCCACCGTCTATTTCAACCTCAACTTTTTCTGCAAATGGAGCCCAGACATTAACATTGATTTCCTCTCCTTTCTTCCACAGTCCCATATCCTTATAACTCAGTTTTCTGTACTGCAAAGAATCTCCTTCCATCCTAATTACCAGCCTTCAGAATGAGAAAAGAACTGTTTCTCATTAACTCGTTCATCTTAACCGCATCTTCAATTGCCACTTTTGATTGATCTAACAGGTTTACATAATTTCCATTCCATTCCCTATTCACGTTCAAAACTGTGTTACCGTAATTCAGCGTGTTTCCTTCCTTTATTCGTGAAAAGTATCTCCCTGCAATGACTATCATTCTTTTATCATCTTTCCTTATACCGACTGTAATGGCACATGATTCTTTTTCTCCCATTGTTTTGAGGGGTAGTATTTCGCCATCATTTATGAGTGACAGGTTGTCTTCCCTGATTTGGCTCAGTTTAGTAAATAGGTAGAGCTTGTATCCACTTTCCATTAGATTTTCCATATGCATGTAATCCTGTTGAGACTTTAATCCTGATTTAACTTCCAGTGATCTGAAATCCACAGGGATTCTGTTGTCGGGGTCAGTAAAATGAAAATTGTAATATTCAGAACCCTGGTAGTTTGAAGTAAATCCTGGAAGCATGAATTTTAGGACAAGCATTGATATTGAATTAAGTGCCCCATACATCCTGCACATTTGGGATAATTTGCTTATACTGGAATTTTTATCATTTTCCGCATGTTCCACTATTTTTTCTGCAAATTCCAGGCATTTCTGTTCATATTCAACATTTATGTTTTTCCAGCCTGAGCCTATACCAGATTCCCTGACCGCCTTTATAATATGAGTCTGCAGAGATTTCTTATAATCCCCATATAAACCACTGGACTTGACCGATGCAACCACCATTTGAACTATATAATAGACATGCTCATTGTGTAATTTCACTGCCATATTCCTGACAGAATAGGAATTTCGTTCCTCATCTATCACCTTCTGGAATTGATATGGGAATTCCGCAATTACAATACCTGAGGCACGGAGGTCCTCACCATATTTTGTATCGTGGGTTGATGTCTCATTCATTGAATATATCAATTTTTTCCTGTCATTCAGGAACTCTATGAAACTTTCTACTGATACGGGATTGTTCCACACACTACCTCCCACCTCATTCAGAAACACGACTGGATTGTACGCAAAGAATGCCCTGTCCTCAACGGATTTAGCCATCACAGCCCCAGAATACTCCTGGATCTGGATGAATGAATCACTGCAATTGGGACACTTAACTTTTAGATGTTCTGATGCAACAACCAGTACAGGGTCTCCAGTCTTCATGGCAATATTTTTGAAATCTGTTGAGATTTCCTCCGTTGAATTGAGGTTTGAATAGCTCCTGTACTTTTCCATATTCCTTAGGTAGTTTTTGATGGCATGTTCCACGTCTGTTATTGGAAATTCATAGTGTTCCCCCATAACAAGTTGCTCGTAAACTTTCCAGGCCAGGTTGAGTATATCTCCTGCAAATTCTTCCTTCATGAACGAGTCCTTTAGATCGTGCACAAGGCATTCTGCATCTTCATGTTTATTCTCAAATTTCTCCTGATCGTAGGCATAATCCTTTCGAATTTCATATATACCTTCCTGATCCGTAAAAAGTGATGTCAACTTCCAGAGAAAATCATAGCCAGTTGTCCCGTCATTCTTCAATCTCCTGCTCAGACTCTCATTCTCAGACAGGATCTTTTCTATTACTATAAATTCTGGTTGCAGTTCTTCCTTCAGGAAGCGTAGATAGGATTCCGGATCATGTATTCCATCCAGATGATCGATTCTCAATCCAGAAATGCCATACTCTTCTATCAATCTCTTGATTGTGCTGTGCCTAGATTCTATTACCCTGTCATCTTCTGACCTGAGTGCGATCATGTCGTTAACTGCGAAGAAACGTCTATAATTCAGAATCTTTCCAGAACTCTGCCACCATTCTGGAATTATGTTCTGCAAATCAATGAAGCTGACCAGTAAATCTTTGTTACTATTAATTTCCTTTATTATTCCCTCAATCCTCTGCCTCATTGAATTACTCCTATCCTCGAGAATGGCGTTAACACTCAGGAAATTTTCACCTGATCTCCTTATAATCCACTCCTTTGAACTATCGGAGCACGGAATTGTATTTCCATCAAAATCGAGAGACATATCATTATCCAGTTTGATGCGCACCTTACCTCTTTCCAGAAGATCATTCAATGAAGATGGGAGAAATGGAAAAATGAGTTTACCGTCTTTAACGAATGGGGACTGCTTTATGTCAAACAGTCTAAGTATATCGGGATTTCCAGTTTTTATAAAATCAAGAATATATGTGTTTTCAAGAGAATATGCCATATGATTCGGCACTATGTCTATCAGTATTTTCATATGGTTCTCCCTGGCCTGATCAACCATCTTTCTCAGTCCTTCCTCGCCTCCCAGTTCATCGTTGACAAATCTGAAATCAACAATATCATAGCAGTGTGTGCTACCTGCTCTTGCCTTGAGAATTGGGGAAAGATATATATGGGTCACTCCTAACTTTTTTAAATATGGTATGATAGTGATAACTTCATAAAATGTAAATTGGCTGTTGAGTTGTAACCTGTATGCTAATTTAGGATACTTTTCATTCATGTATTTTGAACGCAGGATCAAATAAAACAGTTTGTCACAACTTACTTATATGATGAAAAAGCCCGCATATAAAATAGGATTTTTAGATTCAATTCTGCTGGTTCCTTAACAATTCTATTGTCAATTCACCCTCTTTCTCTTCAAATTTTGTTATATCCATTGCATTCTGTGCAGCCAGGGATGAGAATATGTTTCTGTCATAGGGAAACTTTTCTTTCGTGAGAAGCATTCTCCCTTCCTGTCCAGGCTCGAGCTCGATTTTCATGGCCTTAAATGCACTCTTGAGATATGTTAGTGGATCACCACCGCAACTTATGTATCTATAATCCTCCTCAATCATTTCTACCACCTAAATTGTACATCACATGTATATCTTCAAACTGAAAGAACATTTCTAAGTTATACTTACAACATCGCCTCTTTTCCGGATGAAGACAATTTCTTTTTATCTTTTGTAGTATCATGGTGACGTGCAAGAAGCAATAGTTGTTGACGAACTTGTGAAATCTTATGATGGCAAGAAGCTCGCTGTTGACCATCTTTCTTTTAATGTCGGGAAAGGAGAAGTGTACGGCCTGCTTGGAAGAAACGGTGCTGGAAAGAGTACAACGATAAAGATTCTGACTACACTTATAGGATATGATTCAGGATTGGCAGAGGTTCTTGGCCTTGATGTTTCAAAAAATGGTACTGAAATCAGGAGGAGGATAGGAGTGGTGCAGCAGGAAGAAGCCTTTGATTTCACGACTGTTGAGAATAACTTCAAACTGTACGGTATGATGTGGGAATTGCCAAGGGAAGAGACAAAATCAAGGAAAGAAATGCTGATGGATCTTTTTGATCTGAATGAACTTAGAAAGAAGAGGATGTATGACCTGAGTGGCGGCCAGAAGAAGAGGGTCCAGGTAGCAAGGGAATTCATGCATGACATGGATGTATTCTTCCTTGATGAGCCAACTGTAGGGCTCGATCCAATTATGAGGAGAACAATACTGGATTATGTAAAATCCCAGGCAAGAAAGGGGATGACAGTACTATTCACAACACAGAATCTTGAAGAAGCGGACTATATCTGTGACAGGATAGGGATAGTTAATAACGGAAAGAAGGTGGCAGAGGGTACATCATCAGATCTCAAGACAAAATATGGAGCATTGAGAACGCTGAAAATTGGTTATACCTCTGAGACATCAGTAAAGAAGGAAGACCTCATCTCCGGAATTCAGGGTGGAAACATTACGGAAGTAGACATTACCAACAATGAAATCTTAGTGGTATCTGATAAGATAGAAACCATAGTAGGAAAATTACTTCAAAACTTATCTGAAATGGGCATAAAATCTGATAAGATCATGATCGATAATCCAACTCTGGATGATGTGTTCATGAAGGTGGTTGAAAAATGAAGATACCTGCTTTCCTTCGTCTTACCATAAGAAACATAATCGTGAATATTGATATTGGAACCCTGATATTCATGTTAGGCCTACCAACGCTCTATCTCTTTGTGATGGGGTTCATGTTCCAGGGCATTGTGACTACTGGCGTTCCACTTCAATCAGGAGGATCAGTTTCATATACAACTTTCCTCGCTCCTGGAATCATAGCACTGGAGTCCTTCACTGCAGGAAACATCGGAGGAAGCATGCTGTGGTCAGACAGGAGATGGGGGATGTTTGAGAGGATTATGGTTGGACCATTCAGGAGAATTGATTATCTTCTTGGGATAATAACAGTTTCAATAATTTTTGCGCTTGTGGGCTCCCTGATCATGCTTGGTTTTTCACTTCTCATCCCGATCTCAGTAATTGTAACTCCAGAAAGTATACTGCTGTCAGTGTTTGCAATTGTAGTTGGAACGATGTTGTTTTCATCTCTATTCCTCATAATATCGGGATTGTCCAAGTCAATGCAGGCATACAACACGATCACAATAGTCCTGTTCTTCATGCTGGACTTTGCAAGCACCGCTTTCTATCCAATCACATCCACAACACCCCTTTGGCTGAGAACACTTTCAGGATCAAACCCACTGAGTTTCATTGCAAATATATTGAGAGATTCTCTTATTTCTACAGTTACCTCAGGAACATTCTTTTATGCTGGTGTGCTGCTGATAGTAATGCTGATATTTCTGGGTATTTCCCTCAGGATATACAAAAGTATCAGATCTGGTATTTAACAACGCTTTTATTCCAAACTCTTACAAACTATAAATTTTAAATCTTGATTCCAGCTTTATAACATTTCCAAAATCCGAAGTTTAAAGAAAAATTCCTAGAACAATAATAATTATTATTTAACATGTTCAATAATGGACTGGAGGGGAATTGAACCCCTGGCCTCTTCCATGCCAAGGAAGCGATCTACCTCTGATCTACCAGCCCTATAATCCCGATAATACTTCTTTGGTATAATATTTTAGTGTTATTTAGCGTTTTATATTTGGAGTCAACCATAATCTTTAATTAATTAATTATATTAGATGTTTTAAATGCCTTTATTTTCTCCTACTAAAAAAAAGGAAAAGAAACCTGTTAGAAATGTACCAACCAAGAGAGAAGAAAGAATTTCTGAAGTTCCAGCGGTAGGAAAATACGAAATCCTTGACGAATACAATATCATACCACAGACCGTGACAGTTGAGATTTCATGGAACCCAACAAGCATGGAATCCATATATATTGCTAATGAGCCTGTTCTGTCTTCAGATGAGGAAATCCTGCTCAAGAAGATATCAAAGAACATGGAACAGATAGTTAAAAGTTCGAAAAATCTACCCGAGGATCTATCCCAGCTAACGATTGAGAAAGTCATAGACTCATACCTGAAGGGTAGAAAGTATAAACTTAACAGAAGAACAGTGGACAAGATCAAGTATTTCATTAAGAGAAACTATGAGGGATATGGACCTCTTGAACCTGTTGTAAGGGATCCTTTGGTTGAGGATGTCTCCTGTAATGGAGTCGGTATTCCTGTATATGTGGAGCATAAAATACATGGCTCCCTGAAGACGAACATAGTTTTCGATAATGAAAAAGACCTTGATTCATATGTTGTCCGACTGGCACAGATGTGCGGGAAAGAAGTTTCCATGAATGAACCTATCATAGATGGTACTTTTCCTCAAGGACACAGGATTCAGTTGACTTTCGGCAATGAGATTTCTACGAAGGGTTCTGCGTTTACATTCAGGTTATTCAGGGAATCACCATTCACCCCTGTGGAACTGATAAAGTATGGTGCGGCAACCTCTGAACTTGTTACATATCTCTGGTTTGCAGTTGAAAATCTGAAGTCTGCCATCATTGCTGGTGTTCCTGGAGTTGGGAAGACAAGCACTATAAATGCAATTCTCATGTTCATACCATCAAATACAAAGGTTTTCTCCATAGAGGAAACTAGGGAAATCAACATAATGCATCAGAACTGGGTGGCAACTTCAACAAGGGAAAGTATCTATTCCACTGCCAATGGTGATTCAAAGAATCCTCCCATAGGCATGTTTGAACTTGTAAAGATGGCAATGAGGCAGAGGCCCACATATATCGTGCTTGGGGAAATAAGGGGAAGAGAGTCTTATTCCCTATTTCAGGCCATTTCAACGGGGCACACTGCATATTCAACAATTCACGCGGACTCCATGGAGACCCTTGTAAACAGGCTGGAATCAAATCCGCTAAATATTCCAAGAGTACTTATCGGTGCACTTAACATTGTGATATTCAATAAATTCGTAAGGGTCGGAAGCAGGAATATGAGAAAGTTGATGGAGATTGACGAAATTGTGGGAACAGATCAGGATTCTGGAGAGATAATGTATAATAAGGTATTTTCCTATGATTTCAACCAGAATGAACAGGTATTTTCAGGATTCAGCAAGATCCTGAACGAGATACGGGATACTAAACAGTGGACCCAGGAAGAAATGAACTTTGAGTTTGAGAGACGCAGGGCTCTGCTGGATGGAATGGTCAAAAACAACATAACGGATTATACGAATATTACAAGGATAATCAATATATATTATAAAGATCCTGAAACAGCAATGAAGATGGCGAGTGGTATATGATGCATAAAAGCCAGGACATACAAATCAAGAAGGAAAACAAGGGTAACGGCTTCCTGTCAAACCTGAACAAGAAGTTGAATCCTAAACCCGTAAAAGTGGTCATTCCAGCACCTACCATATTTGATGTCTTCTCTGTCAGGGTGTTCGGCCATCTCGTAGAAAGATATGTTCAGACAGAAAAGATGGATGAGAGCCTTAGGAAGGCTAAAATGCCTATAGACGCAATAGAGTATTATTCCAGAGGAATAATGATAGCAGTCATATTCATGGTTGTGAGCTTTGTAGTGGTGAATATATTTTCACTGCAATTTCCTTCTTATACCTATCTATCCTTTGCATTCTGGTTCCTTGCAGTGATAGTATATTTTGCGGTCATGGCAGGATATCCGAATTCAATTGCGGGCACGCGTAGAAAAAAGATCGATGCGGTACTGCCGCTGGCCATGGGTTATATCGCAACTATGGCCTCTGCAGATATGCCTGTTGAGAACATAATGTATGAACTTTCTAACAGTACGGAGTATGGTGAACTGGCAAGGGAGGCAAAGAGTATAGCAGTATCCACAAGGCTTTTTGGGGAGGACATTATAAATGCAGTTAAAGACGGTGCAGCAAATTCTCCCTCCCAGAGGCTCTCAGAATTTTTCCAGGGGATAATAACCACCCTCACATCAGGCGGTGACCTGAAGAGCTATTTCAAGGATAAGGCTGTACAGTACCAGACTGAGCTAAGCACACTTATCAAAAGGAACACAGAATCTCTTTCAGTTCTTGCTGAGAGTTATATAATTGTAGGAATAATGTTTCCGCTCATACTGATGGTCATCATAGGTACTGTAACTTCCGTTATACCGGGAGAAGGGGCGCTGACAGATACGGTGCTGTACCTGATAGTGTTCCTTATAATCCCCATTATAGCCATTATGTTTGCGCTGATCCTTAGTAGCACCATAGGTGAGGTGGACGTATGAAGGGCGAAATCGGAGGAATTGAGCTAAGGTATGTGGCACTTGCAGGCTCTGTCCTGACAATATTTATCCTGTTCTTCACTGGATATTTCTTCAAGATAAATGATCTGAATCCGCTGGTTCATCCACTAACATTATCTTCCATAGCAATGGTGATACTGTTCTTTCCATTTGGTCTTGCAGATTTTGCCAGAGTGAAGAGGATAGAGGAGGCAGAAAGAAGGCTGCCGGATTTCCTCAGGGATCTGGCGGGACATACAAATTTTGGAACTCCAATGTCAGAAGCCATACTCAGATCGGCTGAAAATAAGTATGGCCCACTATCCATTGAGATTGAACATCTGGCTGGAATGGTCAAGCTTGGAATACCGGTAGAAACTGCCCTGAATGACTTTGGAAAGAGACTGAAATCGCCATCAATAATAAGGGTTGGAAAGATCATAAAGAAGGCCAGTGAATCAGGCAGCAATACGTCTGATGTCATATCCCTCGTATCAAGTTTCACGACCCAGACCTATTTAATGAGGGAGAGCAGATTTGCAGATATGAGAAGTTATTCAACCACCCTTGCAACTTCATTCGGTGTCTTCCTTTTCGTTATAGTAATGCTGGATACATTTTTCTTCCCACAGATTGCAGGTGGAGGCCTGAGCGGCGGTGGTGTGCTGAATCTTGCTTCGTCTTCCTATGGATTGATAGAAAAGCTATTCTCAGCGGGTGTCATAGTTCAAAGTGCTGCAAGTGGTCTCATATCTGGAGTTTTCAGGGATGGCAGGCTAACATCTGGAGCCATGATGTCAGGCGTGCTTGTTCTGATAAGTATAATGGTTCTTGCTGTAATCGGGGTGCTCTAAATGGCGTTATTTTCCAAAACAAAGAAGAAGAAGACTAAGAAGAGGAAATTCCTCAGCAGGCAGGTTATAACTCCTGTCAGGACTGTGAAGAGGACTAACGAGGATAAGTTCTTTCAGGAATTGATACCTGGTACTGTATTCTCAAGAGTATATTTTGACAGGGGTGCTACCATATTCAGGTACGAGGTCAATGAACCTGAGGTGAGGGAAAGGGTCGCCAAATTGTATGCTAAATACAGGAATGAATTCATCGCATCCATCACTGATCCGGAAATGTATAACATAAGTGTGCTGACGAAGGAGGATGCAGTGGAACAGTTCACAAAAGCCCTGAGAATGACAAATTCATTCACGCCTGATGAAATGGACAGCCTGACATACTATGTGGAGAGGGACATAAAGGGATTCGGAAAGATAGACCCGATTATGAGGGATGCCAATATAGAGGATATTTCATGCGATGCGCCTGGTGTTCCTGTGTTCGTTTATCATAAGGCCTTCGGTTTCATTCCGACCAATATAATATATGAAGATGTTGATGAGCTTGAAACCTTCGTTAAGAAGATGCTTCAGGATGTTGGAAGGCACATATCCATATCAAACCCCATTGTAGATGCAACACTGGAGGATGGCTCCAGGATTTCTGCCTCAATTGGAAAATACATAACAAACAAGGGATCTTCCTTTACCATTAGAAAATTCAAGGAAGAACCGCTGACACCACTTGATCTAATCCAGAGATCACTATGTAACACCAGGGTGTTTGCCTATTTCTGGCTTCTTACTGAATATGGCGGGAACGTTATGGTAGTGGGTGGGACTGCAACAGGTAAAACAACCCTCATGAACGCAATACTACTCTTCATACCAGCGCAGAAGAAGATAGTTTCCATAGAAGATACCAGGGAAATCAATCTAGTCCACGAAAACTGGGTTCCTATGGTAACGAGGACAGGATATGGCAAGCTTGATCCTGAAACGGGAAAGAGGGCAGGAGAGATAGATATGTTTGATCTGCTCACTGTGACCATGAGACAGAGACCCAGCTATGTGATTGTTGGAGAAGTTAGAGGTGCTGAAGCATTCACACTATTTCAGGCAATGTCCATTGGAAGGTATGTCTATGGAACTTTCCATGCCGACGATATTAGCACATTCATTCACAGGATGGAGTCAAAACCGATAAACATTCCAAGAAATCTGCTTCTAACACTTGATGTTGCAGTAATACTTCAGAATGTAACTGATGACAGGGGATCAAGGAGAAGAATAAGAACAATATCTGAAATAGCTGGCCAGGACAGTATTTCAAAGGACATACTTATCAATAACGCATTCATACTCAACGAACAGTCCGATACCCAGAACTACTCCGGCTTCAGTTATGCCATAAAGAAGATAGCTGAAAAAGAGGGAAAGTTTGAGGACGAACTTGAAAAAGAGATCGATCTGAGGGCAAGGATACTGGACAAGATGATAGAGAAGGGAATTTCAAATTACAAGGACTTCTACTATATGGTAAACCAGTTCTACAAGGACAGGAGAAGGGTTTTCCAGTCTCTTGATATGACAGAAGAAATTCAGGTTTGAGTGGCATCCTGTGGCAATAATCTCCCTGCTACTATTGGCAGGTAGATTGTCTGCAAGAGGATTGATATCAGTACAATGAAAGTAACATCAATTTCAAGAACAAGTCCCCATTTTAGCAATAGAGCATTACCGGACAGCAGTCCTATTGAGTATGGAACGGCTCCCTCCACCACAGAAACCACCCCACGGGGACCGGAAAGTGCTATGAAAGTTTTTGTTCTCCAGCTCTTTGCTGGACCCTTATTCTTTGATCTTCCCGGAGGTAATGATATGAAGACTGCCATTGGTCTTACAACAAATATAACTATAAGCGTCAGGATGAAACCCTGCAGCAGGTAACCGGTAATATCTCCTATTGTTATGAGACTCCCAACTAGAATGAAAATTATACCCTGGGCAAGAAATGAGAGATTTTCCTGGAAATTTGATTCCCTTGACCAGAATATGCTCTTGTCTGTAAATGTCCCGACAATGGCACCTGTTGCAATGATTGCTGGGAAGGGAGTGATTCCTATGCCATAGAGAACAGTGAGTTCAAAAAGAACCACACCAAGAAGCAGGCCAACGATGAGATTCTCAAAATTCAGGTATTTGTTGAGATATATAATCCCGAAACCCATGATAACCCCAAATACCGATGGAACTGCTATCTGGATCACCAGGAACAATGGAATGCCTCCTATCAATCCCACAGCACCGGTAACGCTGTTGAAAAGCGTTGAGTAGGATGAGCCTGAGTAGATGAATGATATTGCAAGCGTGACAAGAATAATAGCCAGAGGATCGTTGAAAAGGCTCTCCCCTATAAGAGTTCCAGAGTAATCATCCTTTATCTTGATTTTCCTGAACAGTGGGATCAGTGTTGAAGGATCTGTTGGAGATATTATTGCTCCAAAAAGGAATCCAATCAGGAACGGGGCGCCTGTAAGCAGGGAAAAGAATATGCCTGCAACTACCGAGGTAACAACCATACCAACCGTATTCAGGGATATGATGTTAAGCAGGAACTTCCTTATTACCCTGAAATTTATGTTGTGGCTCTCGTAATACAGGATGATCACCAATCCAAGTATGCCAACACCAAATCCCGCGAAATCCTGAATCATATACTCTGCAAAGCTGTGGTTAATGACTCCAAGACCGGGTCCAAAAAGTAGTCCCAGTGAGATCAATATGGGAATTTCTACCAGGGATACCTTCCTTGCTATAGGGATAGAAAAAGATGCTATCACCAGTAAAAGGCTGAGTTGAATGAAGTCCTTACTTTCAAATGTCAGCATTTCTAATCTGTTTCCGGACCCCTTGGAAGATTTCTCTTGTGCATACTTGCCTCATACAGGGATTTAACCCGCTTCCCAACTTCGTTGTCCTGGAACCGTCCATTCCTGATGAAATAATCTACCTCCCTGTCAATTATTGAATAAGAAAAACCAAGCTCCCTCTCATCAGTCTGGTCCTTCCATAAACCTGCACTTGGAGGTTTCCGGATTATGCTTTCTGGTACACCCATCTCTGTGGAAAGTTCCCTTACCCGTGTCTTTGTAAGCCCTATGATGGGTTCCACGTCGCATCCACCATCGCCGAATTTGGTAAAATAGCCGGTCACATATTCGGTCAGGTTTGTTGTTCCCACAACCATTCCGTTGTTCAAATTCGAGTAATAATAAAGCACAGTCATCCTGATTCTCGATTTCACATTTCCGAGAGATTTCATGTCCTTTATTTCTAGAAGATTGCTGAATGACTTGACTATGTTCTCTATGTATACTGTTTTTATCTCAATACCGGAAGCTTTCTCCAGGGCTATTATATCATTTAGATCATTCTGGCTTACAGACGATTCTGGAAGGAATATGGGTATTATTTTTTCCCTGGGGATGGAACGAGCAAGCAACATGAGTACTAGTGAACTGTCAATTCCACTGCTAACACCTAAAATTGCGGGTTTATCGTTCAGTGAAGATTTTAGAAAGTTAATTAATTTTTCCTTCTCAGATAGAGCCATGAAAAAGATATTAACTAACCAGTTAATTAATTATCCGTTGAATTTCTATACTACAAAAATATTTCACTTATGGGAAAGATCAGAAATTGAGTCTCTCCTCAATCCTGTCTATGGATGCCTTCATCATGTTGCTGAATAATACCGATGTTGTTACTGGGCCCACTCCACCCGGCACCGGTGTCACAAAAGCTGCTTTGCCTGATATTGAGTTGAAATCAACATCTCCCACAATATTCCCCCCAACCTCAGTTGTACCAATATCTATGAGTGAAACACCCTCTGATATGTAACTCGCATCTATATAGCCCGGTTTTCCTATTGCAGATACAATTATATCACTTGATTTTGTAATTTCCTTCAGATTACGTGTTTTACTGTGACAGACAGTTACTGTAAAATCCTTATTCAGGAGTGCCATTGCAAGTGGTCTTCCTACTATTGTTGACCGGTTTATGATGCACACATCCTTATGGTGATCTTCACCCAGGCTCAGTATTATGCGTAATGCTGCATCAGCTGTCGCTGGAAGGATATACGGATATCCGATCATGTTCTTTCCCTGGGATTTTATTGATATTCCTTCAATATCCAGATATTCCGGGATTATCTGTTCTATGTAGAATGAATCCAGCCAGTATGGATAGGGTCGTTCCACTATTATTCCATCTGGATTGACCTCAGAAATTATGTTTTCCATTATTTCAAGTGGATTCCCATTTGAACCTGGTGAATTCAGGAAGAGTGGGAAAGTTTCTATTCCAAGCCTGTCAGCCTTCCGGATCTTGCTCCTTCCGTATACCTTTGTTTCTTCACTCTGCGTTGGATCTATTATGAGAAGCTTTGGTTTTCTGCCCTGTATGCTGACAAATCTCTCCACTAGCTTTTCAGTTTCCCTGTCTATGTTCCCTGAGAATGCCTTCCCATTAAAGATATCTGTTTTCATTACCATTCCTGCATCCTAATCCCATTTAATTACGCTTTTGATTTCTCCCTGTGGCTTCTTGTTGAACAGCCCCAGTTCGCCCGGGGCGAATTTATTAGTTATCATCCTGTTCAGCATGCCCCTGTGAAGTCGATTCCACTTTGAAAGATAATCCAATGCTTTAAGGTAATGGACCTCGGCGGCATCTACAGAACCAGCTATGGTTATGTTTCTCTCAACAATAAAGTCAATGTCCTCCCCTGATAATCCTGCCTGGGGAGCTTTTCCGTTGGTTCCAAAGAGTATCAGGATACCGTTGTGGTTCATCTTTCTGAGGAACCTGAAAATTGTTGCCGGATCACCGCTGGTATCCACGATGAGGTCAAGCTTCATATCACCGGGAAACTCCGGTTCCTTTGATGTGTCCCTGAAATTAACTCCAAATGCATTGCAGAGTTCTGTTGGAATCTGGTCTATTGGATGCCTGTTGACCATGAATGTATTAAAGCCATAATCTCTTGCGAGGAATGAGTAAAGAAACGCTTCGCTACCGGTACCTATTATAAGTGCATTCTTACCATCAAATGTTGAGTAGATATTTTCATAAATGAATCTTGATCTCACTTTATCAAAAACCTCAAACGCCTTTACGACATTCTTCGTGGGTTCAGTCAGTACTGCAACTTCTCCAAGATCGACATCCTGTACCCTGACCAGATTGTAGTCGAATTCATTGAAAGAGTCTCTCATGAAACCGTGAAGTCCTGTGATTCCAGCTTCATGCTTATTTCCGTCTGAGCAGTTATCGGGCCTGCCTATCCTGCAGTTGGGGCAATCTCCTGGTCTTCTTACTATGGGAACAACCACGTCTCCCTTTTTGAATTTCTCCGATTTTGAATCTGTTACAATACATAATGATTCGTGCCCAATTACAAGAAAATCATATCCTTCAGGATTATATGCGAAGGAAAGTGCCCCATTCACCATGCCCCTATCTGTACCACAAATTCCAGTCATTAATGGCTTGAGTGAAACGTTGCCTGGTGAATCCTTGATTTCAATCTTTTCATATTTTATTCCACCACCTGGTGCATTTGTTATATAAGCATTTACGGCCGTCATATATGATCAGTGTGTTATTTTTAAAAAACATTTGCCACTGAAATCCCCGTAAAAATTTATCCACATATCAATAAAGATAAAATTAGAAATTTCGTATAACCAGAAATTTATAATGAGGTCAATAGGTTTTCCAGTTATTGAATTTTCAATACCTTATCAGATCTGGTGACCCATCTTTTCCTTCTTTGTCATCAGATAGAACTTGTTGTATTCCGTCGTCTGGCTCTTTATGGAAATCCTTCCTGAAACGTTGATCCCGTTTTCTTCAAGAAACTTGATCTTTTCAGGATTGTTTGTCATAAGTTTCACACTCTTGATCCTGAAGTAATTTATCACGTCCACTGCGAATGTATAGTCTCTCTGATCTGCAGGCAGCCCCAGTTTAAGGTTCGCCTCAACGGTATCATATCCCTCTTCCTGGAGACTGTATGCCTTAATTTTATTCACCAGACCTATTCCCCTGCCTTCCTGCCTGAGATAGATGAGCATTCCATAGGGTTGCTCACCAAGATATACAAGAGATTTCAGGAGCTGATCTCTGCAGTCACATCTCTTTGACCCAAAAACATCACCTGTCAGGCATTCACTGTGTATTCTAACAGGAACATTTTCCTTCCCTGTTACATCTCCCTTTACAATCACCGCGTTTTCATTTGGTTCGCCATCATTAAATGTGTAAATATCAAAAAATCCTGCCAAGGTTGGTAATTTGGCTTTTGCTGCTAATGTTATCATTCTTCTTCATGTAATAATCACTTCAGCGTATTAAAAACTATATTTGAAAAATTTTAATATAATAGTTATTTTTCACTTTTCCCTGACTGAGTGTGCAAGCATCATGCCAAAATAAACTGCCACATAATGATAATCAATCTTCATCCTCATTCCGGATTCTTCAAGAATACCCTTTAGAATCAACATGTTCCAGAAACTGTCTGGTTTCCCCTTATTGACTATTTCCTGGTCAATGCTCATTACTGGATCCATTGAATTGTTCATTATGGCATTTATCAGTATCTGCTCATATTTTACTGCTTCCTCTGAATAACCGTAGGGTCCCTTTTCGGAATGTGTATGTGCCTGGTCCGCACTCAATATGATACTCACCTTTTGCGGGTAGTTTCTCACAATTTGAAACAGTATCTGCCCGAAGTCAACCAGTTTCTTCCTATGGCTTATTCTTGGCTGTCCTATCATCACAATTTTTCTCTGCCTGAAGAAATAGAGTGGGATTGAACTACCAAAATCCAGAGGAAATTCACTGAGTTCACCAGAGTATGTTGAGAATCTGACGTCAAGGCAGAACTCCGGGAATTTTTCTATTATCTCCTCTGTCAGTTTTCTCTCATTATTGCACAGAAAATCAAGTTTCTTATTGACAAGTTTTGTTTCTGCCCTGAAGTGTTCTGTGTTTATCACAGCCATGTGATCCTTTATGGTCATTCCGTGTGGAGAGATTATGACGATTACCTCAGAATCATCTTTTTCTGCTATTTCCGCAATATGGTTCCTCATCGTGACGCTTTCTTTGTCGGGAAGATCTATAAGTTCATCCCCGTGTGGTATGATATATAAATTCTCTAAACTCATGATTCACCATATGGAAGTTAAATATTTCAGTTACTGTTCCTTAATAACTAAGGCTTTACGGCGATCAGGACCATTCTGTGCTTGTCAAGTATCATTTTTTCTTTGTCGAAATCCATGCTCTTCAATTCTACATCGCTTAGGCTTTCGAGGAATTGCTTCACTTCCATTCCAGACTTACTGTTCTCTTCTATGGGATATAACCATTTAAGAAAATGTGCAGGCTCTACTAACCCCTCTGTTACTATATTTTTAAATCCTGCCTTCTGAACAAGAACTTTCCACTCTGAAATTTTCTCTGCCCTTACGTGGGATTGATCCCTTAGAATTTCTATCCTGTTATAATTTCCTCCATCATCCGTTTCAGGCTCAACAAGATCAGCTATTCCCAGTTTGCCACCTTTCTTCATTACCCTGAATGCCTCCCTGAGGAACTGTTCCTTGTCGTGGAAATGATGTGCAGCCCTCCTTGTTGTAACAACATCAAATTCTGAATCCATGAATGGTAGTTCTTCTACCACCCCAACCCTGAATGTAATATTATGGACTCCTTCCTGTTCAGATAATTTTTTCGCTTGTTCCAGCATCTGTTCCGTCCCGTCATATGCAACGACACTTTGCACCTTTTTAGCCAGTGCAATTGAGGTGAATCCAGTTCCTGCGGCAAGGTCTATGCATCTGTATGACGCCTTTAGATCGAGCAGGTTTATCAGTATTTCAAGATCTTTCCCGTTCCTATGACTTTCACTGGATGCATATTTTTCTGCGTTTTTTCCAAAAAATTCCCTATAGTCTCCCATTCAAGGGTATTATTCAGTTCTATTAACGGATTTTCACATCTAAATGAATTTTATATAGGTTCAGCTTTGAAAAAGTTCGTCTGCATTATTCTTAATAAGTATATCCAGCAATGAACTATTATTATAAAAATGGAATATGCACACAGATAAAAATAACAAAATATATTTTGCTTGGCTGAATACCACTGTAATGAAAGCATTGTTCGTGGGAGGAAGCGGTTACATAGGCAGGAACCTGATGAAGAGGATGAATCATGAGGAAACTTCATACTATTCGCGCCACAAGATAGATCAAAAAGGTTATGAGCAGTTTACCTGGATAGAGGGAGATGTGGGAGAACAGGAAAAACTGCTGTCCCTTGTGAAGGACTTTGATATTATTTATTACATGGCCAATTCCTACTCGCAGGACGAGAAGGAGGCTTTCAACGCAAATGTCCAGGGTATTAAAACAATAGCAAATGAGGTGAAAAAGATTGACAAGAATCAGAGACTTATTTACTTTTCATCTGCCAATGTGCATTATGGAACAAATGAATATTTCAGGACAAGGAGGACCGGGGAAGATAACACTACACTGGCTAAGAATCATCTTAACGTGAGACTTTCCTTCGTATTCGGAGGAGAGGGCGATAATTTTCTCAAGATCATAGATGAACTGTTTGCAAAGGGTGTCGATAAATTCCCAAAAACTGGGAGAGTATGCCCGACCCACATGGATGACCTTGCTGAAACACTGAAGAAAAGTGATAAGACCGTGGGTGCAATCTACACGAACTCAAGTTCCATGATAACTTTTCTCGATGCCATGAATATATATGGAAGAAAGATGGGTAAAGCAGAAGTGAAGGAGGCAAGTGGCTTTCTATCAAGGAACCTTGAAGAAAAACTAATTGAGGAGAAAAAGATGGACAAGATCCTTTATGACAGGTTGACAACAGATTACTACAGGGAGACTAGTTCAGTCATAAGATTCATTAAGGATGAGAAGAAATTCGAAGATTATATAAGGGATCTGCCTAAAGCATGACGTGTCCTATTGCTTCCCTATAAACAAAAACACTCAATTTTGATAGATATTTCATATTGTAATCTGAGATAAACTCGCTGAAGTTTTTATCCTTTTTCATAATAGTCAGGTAATTCAGTGCATCTGCTAGGTGGGCATGAGCTGCCAGGAGATGAGAAGCGCGTATGTCTCCTGCTGACATCTTTGCCTTCATATCAAGCCATACATCATCTGCGTGATTAAGCTTCTTCCTGTGTTCGTCTGAAAGGACCGTATCGCTATCAGAAACGTTCTGGTAAAGCTTGTCTGCCATTTCCAGCAGTTCTCTAGTGGCGTCTATCCTTATTCCTGTTGATATTGCAAGTCCAAAGGATGAAAAGGCAAGTTTCATACTAGAATCGTATTGAAAATACGGTGAACTGTTCTCAATAAATTCCCCTAGAAGGTCACAGAATCTTTTATTCACATCTTCACTGTTTTCAGAACCTGAGTCCATGAACACGTATTAAGTCAAACTATTTACATTTAAGTTTGAATTTTCTCACATGGATCCTAATAAATCCATTAAATGTCCTAAAATTCATCCATATTAGATTTAATTTCTTCAATAAGTAGCTCTGGGCAGATTCGAACTGCCGTCGGCGGGTCCAGAGCCCACTATGCTTGGCCACTACACCACAGAGCTATAGACTCCCTATTTAACAACTATATTAAAATCTTTCAATAGATTCACATAAAGAGTGATAGCTGAAAAAATTGTCGTGCTTATAACAAATTAATTATAAAGACAAGATATATGGATATGTGAAGAACTGGTCTGTACATTTCTATTTCGATGATGATTTTTCATGGAAATCACTGGATAAGGCGTTTGCTGAAATATTTGCCATAATTAAGGGAGAAAAGAAGCAGATTCCTGAAGAGGAACAGCAAATCCAGGTCAAGTATGAACTCAATATGAGGGAAATAAACAACAATAAGAAGCCCATGGGATTTTATTCCGATCAGACGGACCTCTCCCTGTTATTCCCTATGGACAGGAAAGAAATGATAGTTGCAAGACTGTCACCCAATGAGAATATTCATGAAATTGGAGATCAGATTGCAAAGATCCTGAAGGCAAAGAAGATTAAATTCAAGATAGACTATGATAAGATGCTATTGATAGATGTAATAAAGAGCAGAAAGTAAAAATATTCTTTACAGTAATTTTGAATAACTAAATAATTAATTAATTTCAATAGTTTTCCTGCTGTGAAATCAGTATCTGGGAGAGTTTATTGCTCTTCTGCAAATATAGGCTCAGGATTTGATTCCTTTGGCATCTGCCACAGTGCATTCTTTTCTGATGGAAATTTGTCAATCAATGAAGAGCAGGGACCGCTGAAAATTGACTTCAAGAGTAATTTGAATGATGTTGACCTGCTGGAAAACAGTGCTCTTGCTGTGATAAGGAAGATGGCAGAGGATTTTGAAATAATCTCCCATTTATCACTGGAATTGAACTCAACTATCCCGGTAGGGATGGGGCTGGGAAGCAGTGGAGCGGCGTCTGTTTCATCCTCCGTACTCATGAATGAACTCTTCAGCCTGGACCTCCCTGTGAACGAAATAATAAGATACGCATCCTATGGAGAGAATTTCGCAACAGGAAGCTTCCATCTAGATAACGTTACTGCATCAACTATTGGTAATTTCTCTGCTGTATTTTCCGAATCTCCGTTGAGAATAAGGAAATTCAATGTTCCGGAAAATATAGGATTCATTTCCATTGTTCCACAAATCATAGCCAGGAACAAGACCCAGGAAAACAGGAAACTTCTCCCTGAGATGATACCTTTTAAGAAGGTTGTAAGAAACATAAATTTCTCCAATTCGCTGCTGGCAGGCATAATTACGGGAGACCGGGACCTGATAGAATATGGACTTGATGACCAGATTGTGGAGCAGGCCAGAATGATCAAATACGACTTTCTTGTAGATGTGAGATCTATCTGTAAAAGAAACAATGCCATCGGACTTATATTGAGTGGTGCTGGGCCTGCGATGCTATGCTTCACCGATGACAGAACAGATAAGGGACAGATAAGGAAGGATTTGACTCATTACTTCCAGTCCAGAGAACTAGACTTTATAATGGCAGATTCATATCCTTCTGCAGGTGCCTATGAACGAAACTGAAGATCATGTAATAAACGACAGCGCGCTCCCTCCAAATTACCCAATTACTTTTCCCATATTCCAGACATCATCTTATATGTTCCCGGAGGGAAAGAAGTACAGATATTCAAGGGAGGCAAATCCCACTGTTGAAGAACTGGAAAGACAGATAAATATTCTTGAAAAAACAGAAAGAAGCGTCTGTTTTTCCTCTGGAATGGGCGCGATCACGACTACCCTTCTTTCTCTCCTCAGGCCTGGAGATAAAGTTGTAACAACTCTTGATACCTTCGCCCGGAGTTCCAGATTCATCAGGGATTTTCTTGGATCATGGGGTATCAGGGGTGAAGTCACCAGCCCCGGGACAGAGACATTACTGAATTCGATTACTGAGAAATCAGTGGTTTTGGTGGAAACTATTTCAAATCCTTCTCTACGGGTTTACGACCTGAGAAAAATTGCTGAAAAGGTTCACTCCTTCGGAGGAATATTAATCTGTGACTCAACCTTTGCAACACCGGAGAATATCAATCCTGTAGATTACGGTGCTGACATTGTCATTCATAGCCTGTCAAAATTCATTTCCGGGCATAATGACATCATAGGTGGAAGTGCATCAGGAAGTTCCGAAACTATGGATAGAATTGATCTCACAAGGAGAACAATCGGCACAAATATGGATCCGAACACTGCATATCAGATCATAAGAGGCATAAAGACCCTCCAGTTGAGAATGAAGGAGATTAACAAGAATGGAATAAGCGTTGCCAGGAATCTCTGCTCCATAAATGGAATAGAAAATGTAAACTACCCTGGACTGGAAAGTCATCAAGATTTCGAATATTCCAGAGATAACCTTAGAGGATATGGTGGTGTTCTCACTTTCAAGATAAAGAATATTCAAAAGGATCCATATAACATATTCAGGTCAATGAAAAGGATAAGGCCCGCCAATACTCTTGGGGGAGTCAATACCATAATAGCCCATCCAAAGACCATGTCCCACAGATCACTTACTGATGAGGAGATGAAAATTCTCGGAATAGATGACAGGACATACAGGCTATCAGTCGGTATAGAGGATGCTGAAAGCTTAGTAGATGATATTAGAAATTCTCTCTGAACAAATGTGGTGAGATCATATCCTGTTATCATCCTATTCTCTTTCAAGAAATCAGTATAGAATGCAGATCAATCTTAAAATATGACATATGCCTGATCAGGAGTTTACATGGGATTTATGGATAAGACGACGGTTTCTGTCGACATTGGAGGAACATTCACCGATATCGTGATTTTGCAGAATAATAAAATTTTAAAGAAGTTGAAGGTCCCTACAACCCCCGGAAACCCAGAAATTGGAGTTGTTAATGGTGTTAAGGATTCCGGTGTTAATTTCATAGTTGACTTTGTCCATGCAACTACAATCGCGACCAACACGCTCCTTGGACAGTTTGGCATGAAACTGCCCAGGGTCGCACTAATCACCACAAAAGGATTCAGAGATGTCATAGAAATTGGAAGGCAGAATAGGCCATCCCTTTATGATCTGGAACTTACGAGACCCAGAACTATTGTACCGAGACAGTTAAGGTTCGAGCTTGATGAAAGAACTGATTTCACTGGAAAGATTTTAAAATCTGTTGAAAAGAATGATGTTTCGAGACTGATTGAGAAGATCAGGAAATTCAAACCGGAAAGTGTAGCCATTTCTTTTCTTCACTCCTATCTCAATGACCATAACGAAGAAGTTGCCAGGAATGAACTTTCCAGGGAGTTCAGGTATGTAAGTGTATCAAGTTCAGTAGCACCGGAACCGAGGGAGTATGAAAGGACATCTACAACGGTAATTAATGGGGCCCTTATGCCCGTGGTATCTGAATATCTATCAAAGTTAAGGGATAATCTCACTTCCTTTGGTTCACCACCCATAAGTGTAATGTCAAATTCAGGTGGACTAATTGACGAGGAAGAAGCTGTTATTAATCCAGTTGCAGTAATTGAATCTGGTCCGGCAGCAGGCGTGGTCGCAGCTGCAGTCGTGGCGGGGAAACTTGGCATATCAAGGATTATAAGTTTTGACATGGGAGGAACAACTGCGAAAGCCGGCACAGTTACCGATGGAAGAATTGAAATCACTTCAGAATATGAAGTAGGAGGAAAATCACATTACGGGAGGATGATAAAGGGGAGTGGCTACCCTGTGAGATACCCATTTGTTGACCTTGCTGAAGTTTCTGCCGGTGGTGGTACCGTGATATGGCTGGATTCTGCCGGAGGCATGAACATTGGTCCAATGAGTGCCGGATCAGACCCGGGTCCAGTAGCATACAACAGGGGAGGAAAACTACCAACTATCACTGATGCAAATCTTGTGCTTGGCATTCTGAATGAAAAAATGTCAGGCAGCAATTTCACCTTGAGAAAGGATCTTGCCATGAAGGCATTAGGTAAGCTTGGTGACCCCGTTGATGTTGCATTGAAGGCACTGAAACTTGTTGATCTGGAAATGTCCAGGGCTATAAGGATGGTGACAGTTGAGAGAGGAATTGACCCATCAGAATACACAATTTTTGCTTTTGGAGGCGCAGGTCCGCAACATGCAGCGAGGATTGCGCAGGAAATGGGACTAGGGAATGCTGTTATTCCACCAGACCCTGGAGTTTTCAGTGCCCTTGGACTTCTCAATTCAGACTGGAAATATGAGATGAGAAAATCCTTTCCTGAAGATGTTCAGAAAGATTTCAGGGAACTTGAAGAAGCTCTTGAATCGAGGTTCAGAACTAAAGAGTTTGATTTATATGCGGATTGCAGGTATGCAGGACAGGGTTCCGAAATTACTGTAAAGGTTTCTCTTCCTGACAGGAAAAAGATTGTGGAGGAATTCATAAAATTACACAGGGAAGCGTATGGATTTACCCTGGAGAGAGAAGTGGAAATATTTATGATTCGTGCCTTTGGAATAGAAAGAAGGGAGAAGCCTGCCGTTGAGGTGATTGCAAAAGGAATTATTTCAACTGGATACAGAAAGGTATATTCCAAAAAAGGATTTATTGATGTCCCGGTGTATCAAAGAAGTCAACTACCACCAGGTACAATAATAGAAGGTTTAGCACTGGTAGATGAGCCTGGTTCTACAACGTATATACCTGAAAATTGGACTGCAGAGGTT
Source organism: Thermoplasmata archaeon (assembly GCA_021810575.1). The sequence continues at coordinate 1,837 of JAJZIN010000009.1, read as the reverse complement.
GGAAAAATTGGTGAACTGAACTTGAAGGTGAGATAGATGACGGACTGGGAATTTGTAGGAAAGGCCACACAGTTTGTTGCGGAGGAAATGGGAGTTGCACTTAAGAAATCAGCCCTTTCTCCAAACATCAGGGAGAGAATGGATCACAGTTGTGTCATAACTGACTCTGATGGGATTGTTATCGCACAGGCAGAACATATCCCGGTACATCTTGGTTCATTCAGGATAGGCATCATGAATATCATGCAATGGATGAGGGAAAATGAAACGAGTCTGAAAGATGGAGATATGCTTATGACTAATGATCCATATATTTCTGGCACACATATGAATGATGTCTCCATAATTGCACCTGTGTATGTAGAAAATGAAATTGTTTCCTATGTTGTGAACAAGGCACATATTGTGGATGTTGGTGGTCCAGTTTTCGGAAGTCTTAACCCTAACGCAAAGAACCTTTTCCAGGAAGGTCTTATAATTCCTCCCATCAGGATAGTAAGCAACAATTCTGTGAATGGAGAATTGCTGTCAATTATCCTGAATAATTTCAAGGACCCCGAGACCGCACTTGGTGACATTAATGCCCAAATTGCTGCTAACAGGACCGGTACAAAGAGGATTGGTGAACTTTTTAATAGATTCGGGAAAGAGTGGGTAGATAGATCATGGAAAAAACTCCTGGAAAATTCCAGAGCGTTAAGCCTGGGAGCAATGTCTGAATGGAAACAGGGTGCTTTTCAGGCGATTGATTATCTTGAGATCGGCAGGGAAAAGGTAGCACTCAAGGTTATTGTTAAAATTTCCACGAAAGGTGTAATTGCCGACTTTACAGGTACATCAGGTGAAATTGAGTATCCACTAAATGCTGTTCCTGGCATGACTTTTTCTGCTACCGCCTTTGCCATAAGGAGTGCTCTGAAAAGCGATATACCAACAAATGAGGGCTTCTATTCAATTATAAAAATAGTTGCTCCAGAGGGTTCCCTTGTTAATCCACATAGACCATATCCTGTTTCTGGCGGAAATGTTGAGACAACCCAGAGAATTGCGGATATTGTTCTACACGCTCTCAGCCAGTGCGTGGAAGGGATACCATCTGCCTCATCCGGAACAATGTTCAATGTCATGATCGGTGGAAAAAGGAAAAATGGAAAATACTGGTCATATTACGAAACTATTGGAGGTGGTAATGGGGCAGGACCGGGTCACAAGGGTTCTTCCGGAGTGCACAGTAATATGACAAATACTCTGAATACACCTGTGGAAGTTGCCGAAAAGGAGTACCCTCTATTTTACACCTCGTATACACTGAGGCGAAATAGCGGAGGAAAAGGAGAATTCAGCGGTGGAGACGGTATTATCAGATCTTTCAGGTTGCTGGAAAAGAGTTCTTTTTCCCTGATAGCAGATAGATTTAACATCAGTCCATATGCGCTGAATGGAGGGGGAGAAGGAAAGCCATCATCTGTGCTCATCAAGCATGGCAACAGGAAGTGGAAAATGACCAGCAAATTTTCAACTGAACTTGAAGCAGGTGATGAAGTAGTGCTTATGACGCCAGGTGGATCAGGGTATGGAGAAGTTACGTGAGGATATCATCCTGATAACAGACTTCTTTCATCTTCAACGGTCTAATTTGGAATGGTTTAAATCCCGTAGAATATTCAGATATATTTTTCTTACCAGAGCAATTTTTCCATTATGAATTCATCATAAAATATACCATTGATATTCAATTCGTTAACCAGCTTTCCCGAGACCTGAAAGCCAAATTTACTGTATAGATGTATGGCTGCCTCCATTTCGCTGGAAACAGTTAAACTTATTTTTCTCACAT
>JAJZIN010000008.1 GCA_021810575.1 Thermoplasmata archaeon | reverse complement strand
ATAATTTCTGACAGTTTTCTTAGTTTCTTTCGTGGCGGGATTCTTTTTTCCCTTAGTACATTCATCGCCATATTTGTAACGGAGGTTCTTTTCGGAACAGCAGATATGCTCAGGAACGTTCTGTATGCTTTCGTCGTTCCTATGGTGATAGGGTCAATACTCGGAGGGGTTTTATTGTCAAAGCTATCCTACAGGTTTTTTTGCATTATAGGAACGATTTGCATGGCACTTGGTTTTCTCCCACTTTTGAAAATATCACCGAGTACACAACCTTACATATTTGTGGGGCCATTCCCTGTCTTAGGCTTAGTGGAGGGGCTGATCCCCATAGGATTTGGCGTTGGCTTTACAATGGCAGCCACAACTCTTTCTGCACAATACTCAGCGGAACCGCGAGATATTGGAGCGTCGAGTTCTATCGTACAATTTATGGGCAATATTGGAGGAAGTATTATTCTCTCTATCCTGACGGCATTCATCTATTCCAGATATAAAGAATTAGACTTGATGAGCCATGTGACTTCTACGAATCCTGTCAAATATGGAATTAATGCCATAGCTATGTCTTCCGCCATACAGGAATCTTTCATCATTTTGTTCATTCTGTCCTTATTCACTATAATTTCGGCATTCTTCATCTTTGGTCGTCTTCCTCACATGTCCCGTGAACCCAAAGATAGAACCCAGTAACTATAGACATAACTGGTATTTTGCTGTAACTAATGCATTCGGGTTTACACATTACATATTGGACTTGTTTACACCTATAATGAAGTCCGGTATGGCCCACATTCTATATTTGTAAATGGATGGAAGACACTTCTTGCAGGTCTATAATTAAAATTGATATTTTAGAATTATAGAAAGAATAGTACCATAGGATTGGTGGTATAGTGGATTGGCCTTAATCAGATTAATGATGTTAACAATTTACATCATTGTTTGACGTAGGTTTAGATGCCGTGCATAACTATTAAATAATGTTTATGATTTGTAAATACGATGCAAAAGCAAAGAAGAATAATCGACAAATTTACTGCTGTAAGAAATAAAACAGTTTCTCTTACAGGTCCTTTGACCGTGGAAGATATGGTAATTCAGGTTGGGAATGATGTTAGTCCCGTAAGATGGCATCTGGCCCACACCACATGGTTTTTTGAAAAATTTATACTGGCATCGTTTGACAATAATTATAAAAAATTTAATGAAAAATATGATTATCTTTTCAACTCATACTACGAAACAGTAGGTTCATTCTTCCCTAAAAATTTGAGAGGTACCCTGTCAAGACCAGGCGTTGATGAGATACTAAGATACAGGGAATATGTTAACGAGAACATAGTCCGGAATGAATCTATAATTGAAAATCCTGATGTATATTCATTAATGGAACTGGGGATTAACCATGAACAGCAGCACCAGGAACTTATGTTGATGGATATAAAGTTTAACTTTTTCAATAATCCCATTTTACCAGCGTATAAAGTGATAAAGGAATTTCCGAAATACCATTCAAGGCCCATGAAATTTAAAAGTATAAAGGGTGGAGAATACGAAATTGGAAATTCAGGAAATGAATTTAAGTTTGATAATGAATATCCAGAGCACAGGATATATTTAGAAAATTTTGAGATAGGAGATCGTCCTGTAACTAACGGAGAATACCTGGAATTTATTAATGATGGAGGATATGAAAATCCAAAATTATGGTTATCAGAAGGATGGTCGTGGATCCACAAAGAAAACATAAGGTCGCCACTTTACTGGATAAGAGATGGTGATTTATATAACCAGTTCAACCTTAATGGTACCTATGAACTGGATCCGGAAGAGCCTGTATCACATTTGAGTTATTACGAGGCGGACGCATATGCCACATGGGCTGGCAGAAGATTACCCACGGAGGAGGAGTGGGAAGTTGCTTTCAAGAATGAGCCAATAACAGAAAAGGAGAATTTCATGGACAACGATTTCTTTAGACCACTTCCACCTTCTTCCGGAACAGCAACGCAGGCAATGGGAGACCTGTGGGAATGGACAAGAAGTGCTTATTTACCTTATCCCAGAAGTAAACCACTTGAAGGCTCCGTTGGAGAATACAATCATAAATTTATGTCCGGTCAGATGGTTCTGAGAGGTGGTTCATGCGTGACCCCGAGAGATCACATAAGGCACACATACAGGAATTTCTTTCCTCCAGATAGAAGATGGATGTTCAGCGGACTAAGGCTGGCAGGCGATGTGAAATGAGTGAAATAAAAATTATTGACATGAAACCAGAAACAGGAGAATTTAAAAAAGAGATAATAAGTGGCCTGAAAAAGACTCCAAAGGAAATAAACCCCAAATTCTTTTATGATGAAAAGGGTTCAATGCTTTTTGAACGAATAACAGAGACCGAAGAATATTATCCAACAAGAACAGAGAGAGAAATCCTTGAGAATAATATAGAAGAGATATGCACATACTTTAAAGATGGAAGCGCACTCTTTGAGTACGGAAGTGGAGGATCGAAGAAGACACAGATTATATTGGATCACTGCAAGCAGATAAAGGCATATGTTCCAATGGATATTTCCATTTCGGCCCTCCAATACTCATCACAACACGTTGCAGCATTATATCCATCCCTGAATGTAATACCCATATGTGTGGATTACACAAGACCCTTCGAAATTCCTTTTCTCGATCTTGAGGGAAATATTATTGCAATTTTTCTTGGCTCAAGCATAGGGAATTTTGAACCTGAAACCACTTCAAGATTCCTAAGGACTTGTACTGAAATGCTGGGACCTGAAGATCGAATACTAATAGGTGTAGATCTTAAGAAGGATAAAACGGTTCTGGAGAGAGCATATAATGACAGTGAAGGGATAACTGCAGAATTCAACTTAAATCTAATTGACCGAATCAATAGAGAATTTGAATTGAATCTAAATAAATCTGATTTCAAGCATATAGCCTTTTACAATGAGGAAAATGGAAGGATTGAGATGCACATTGAAGTAAGAAGAGATATGAATATAAATCTCGATGGAAATAATATTTATTTCAGGGAGGGAGAACTTATTCATACTGAAAACTCATACAAATATGATGTGAATGAATTTAACAATCTTGCAAAAAAGAATCACCTGGAAGTTGAGAAAATATGGATTGATCAGAGGAAATATTTTTCACTGTTTCTGATCGGAACGGAAATTAGATGATTTAAACACGTTTTATTCCTTACAAAGTCTATATAGAATGCAGAATTTTTGAATTGTGAATCAGGATCTAAAGAGAAAAATTTTGAGAAAGACCAATGATATCATCGCCATGAGTTTTCAACAAGTTGAAATAATTAAAACTGTCAATATCAATGAGAAAAACGAGCAAATTCCATATTCTATGAAGACAGATCCTGGGGACGAAATAGATATAAAGTTTAAGTTTAAGTTTCCACCCTTAATTCAAGATCAGAAGTTTATCATAGCATTGGACATGACTGGGATAGGAATTGCATATGCTGATGGTATGAACATTCAATCGATTGATCCAGGTCACAGATATGTTTTACTCGATAAGACATTCAAAGAGTTAGAAATTCGAGCCAGTTCAACTTCCCTATTCGGTAGCAACATGTGGAATTTTACGATCAACAAGATAATTCTTGCCAAAGTTAATTGGAAAAAGTTTTCTGATTCTTTAAAGGTTGAGTCCATAGTTAAAAGCGCCCTGGCAAGAGATGATGAATCACTAACATTAGTTTTTCTAGATTCTCTGTATAAGGTAAAAGCCACCCCAAATATTATGCAGCTATCTATTTCGAATATAATAGATCATAGAAATGAGGGAAGTTACGAGGAACTTGTTGACTTTTATTCTGTCCCTGTGAATGATGGAAAATTAGATGATCTTCCTTACGGAGATTTCAGCACTCAACCTCTGGAAGAAATACTTCATAACAGTGGCATCGAGATAAACCACAATATATATCCAATGGGACACTGCCACATTGATGCTGCCTGGCTCTGGCCATACAGCGAGACAAGAAAGAAAGTGGAACGATCTTTCTTGAATGTTACCAGATTATATGATGAAAAGTATAAATTCGTCTTTGCGCAGAGTTCGGCACTTTTCTATAGATGGGCTAAGGAAAAAAATTCTGATCTTTTCAATAGGATAAATGAACTTGTCAAGGAAGGAAAATGGATGCTTGTTGGAGGTATGTGGGTTGAATCAGATACAAATCTTCTGACTGGAGAGTCCCTGGCAAGGCAGTTTCTATCAGGGCAGAGGTATTTTAAGGAGAATTTTGACATTGAAGCTAAAATAGGATGGCTTCCAGACACATTCGGGTTCAGTGGTCAGTTACCACAGATCATGAAACAATCTGGAATTGAAACTTTTATAACACACAAACTGAGATGGAACGACACAAATGTTTTCCCATATACATTCTTTAACTGGAAAGGAATCGATGACACATCCATACCAACAATTCTCGTAAATTCAACTTATAATGGGAATATGCAGCTAGATGAAATTAACAGGGTCCTGAGCAACGTGAATAATGTTGATGATCCATATGTGTACCAGTTCGGGTATGGAGATGGTGGAGGTGGGCCGAATGCAGAAATGACAGAACTCCTGAATTTCCTGCCCGAGGTTGCAGGAAATGCCAAGCCTGATTTCAGGCAGGAGGAGTTCCTGATTGATGTGAAAAAGAAATCCCCTAAAGCTCCTGTAGTTAATGGTGAACTGTATGTTGAAACACACAGAGGTGTTTATACAACAAATTATGGAATCAAGAGGAGAGTTGCAACGCTGGAGGACAGACTTATTGCCTGTGATTTTATAAAATCTCTACTAACAGTTAATCACATAAGTCACCAGAATGGCAGTTTATCGGAAGAATGGGAAACCCTACTCACTGCACAGTTTCATGATGTATTACCGGGTTCTGCAAACTATTATGCATATAAGGAAGCTTTTGAGGACCTTGATAAAGCGATTAGAAATGCTGATTCCTTTATCAAGCAATCCCTGAAATTATATAGCGAAAAAATGAATTTACCACCTTGTAGAATGATTGTTAACACCAGTCAATATGCATTGAACTCTTCCATAGATCTAACAAGAAATTCAATTTACTTATCTGACAAGACTGAAAAGCAAGGAATGAATGAAATCATAAATTTATCTGTTCCACAGTTTTCCGTTAATATTAACAAAAAAGTATCAAAAGAAGTGCGTGAGGTAGATAATAGTTTTGAAATTATAAAGACAGAAAATTCGATCTCCATCAAGGGAAATTATTACAAATTCACAATAGACGTAAAATGTAGGATTACTCTGGAGAAGAATGGTATAATTGTTTCAGATGGACACCTGGTTGTACTGGAGGATGTGCCTGGAAGATTCGATGCCTGGAATATAGACCTTGATACCATAAATCCGGGTCATCCACTGGAAGAAAAGAAGAAGGGTTTTGATTTCAAGCAGGATGGTCCTAATTCAATAGTGTCTGTGACTATTGATTATGAGGATGGTTCAGTGATCGAACAGAAGTTCATATTGAACCAGAAAAATAGTTTTATTGAGGTGAGGAATAGGATAAATCTAAAGAATAGAGAGAAACTTGTAAAATTCCTCATGAATTCAAGCATAAGAAGCAGAAAACTGAAGTGTGAGATTCCTTTTGGAATGGTAGAGAGAGATTTTTCTGAAGAAAAGAGTGCAGCCAAATTTGAGTTTCCTGCCCTGAGATTTGTCAACTGGTCTGATGAATCAATTGGTTTTTCCATTGTGGCGAGGGAACTTCATGGCTACAGTTTCGTGAACGATACCCTTGGCATAAGCCTTTTGAAAGCACCCCTATATCCCAATCCGTTTTCAGACAATGGAGAGACAGAAGTAACATTCTTCATTCTCCCAGATAAGGACTACAAGAATATATATAAAGAACTGAATTTTGTTTTCCATCCACCCATAGTACTTCATAATGCCAGTGAAGGTTGTAAGAATTATGAGGAACAGTTGCTCAAAGTGGAAGGAGAAGACATCATGATTGAGGCTGTGAAGGAGAAGGAAGACGGTACAGGTATTTTGATGAGAACCTATGCCCTTGAAAATGGAGGAAAGTTAGTGATTTCTGGCAAGAAAAAATTCCGTATTGGAGAATCCAATATACTGGAAGATGAAAGCATGGAAATTGATGATATAAAGGAATATAGAAAGTTTGAGATCAGAAATCTGACCCTGAATTTCGATGAATAATTCCATTCAGAGAGATTTCCTGGAATGACAAAAATGGGTGATTTTCCTTTTTTATTTCATTTTACCTTAAAGATATTTTTACTTATAGACAATTAAGTCCTCACAATTTGGAATAATAATTATATATTAACATATAAAAACAGGAAGTATGAATTGTTCAAAAGCGTATTTCTAATCTCATATACGGAGTATTGTTATGATCTCGAGGAAAGAAACGCCAATAAAAACTATCCCCAGAAAATAGTATATGGTGCTATCCTTCATCTTGAGTGCCTGTCTGGCGAAATAGAATCCAGAAATAAGTGAGATAATGCCAATCAGGACTCCTCCCACTATATCAATACTATTGAGAAGAAAATAACCTGTGGTTCCACTTATCGCAGATACAAACATGGCTAATGTTGCTGTACCCACCATAGTTTTTGGATCCATGGAATAAAGTAGCATCATGACGGCAATAAACATAATTCCACCACTTGTTCCCAGTGTGCCAGTGAGTATTCCTATGGGTAAACTGATAATTAACCCTGCAAGATATGGATGAGCAACCTGTCTCTTGTGCAGAGATAAACCTTTCTTTGCCCTCCTGAAAGATTGTATTGCCATCAATAGAGCCATTATGGTGAAGACTATTTCTAGAGGTCTGTCACTAATGAAAATTGCCACATGTGCCCCTATCTGTGCGCCTATAAGTGCCCCACCACCAAGAATCAGCCCTATTCTCCAATCTATTTTCTTACCCCTTGTATATACATATATAACTGAAGAAGTTGTGATCACATCCACAAGAAGGCTTGTACCTACTGCTATATGAAAACTGTAACCAAGAAATGTCATTGCGGGAACAACTACTATAACACCACTTGAACCTGTGATCCCGGTAAGAATTCCGGTAATTATGCCTATTAGTGAGAATATGCCAATACTTTCAATCATCGTCTTCAGATCATCTGTTTCTTTACGGGAAACCCATTGGGTATGTTATAATATGATAAAAGTTGATCCTGGTTCCTATACTATTGATACTACGCCTCCGTTAAATATATCGTCAAAAGACCCATAGGAAGCTTTATAATTTCAACATACAGTTTACTGGTTAGGTTGTATTTATTATGGATTGACATGTTTCTAAATTGTGCTTTATCTGTTTTGAAAATGGTTATAACATCCCTAGAATACTGACTCGTGTTAAATTCAAGTTGTTAGTGTTGCTGAAACCGAATGAATAAAGCTGACAGTTTGAGTAACTAATTTGATCTTATGAGACCTAGAGCCTGAAGAGAATGATCATAATGTAGCCCCTATGGTTGAAAAGTTGGAAAAAGAATTTAGATTGATCCATGGATCTGTATAATTTCCATTAAGATATGAGATGCTATAAAACTGGAATTAGATTTGAGCTTTTCCAGGTGTATAAACATACGATTAAAGACGAACTTAGATTGGAAACACCATTAATCCCCTTGTCTTATCATGAATAAATAGGATTAAAATCAAATAAATATAAGGAAAGATTTGAGTTGCGGATTCAAGTAGAAATGAACTTTGAGAGGGAATAAATACATTGGATGGAAATACAGGGATTCTACTATAATGGGGCTTCTTAAAAACGATTAGTGACATGGTAATAAGTAAATCTCAATAGGGACCATAGAAAAAACTAATATTTTCAAAACAAGCCGCTGGAGGGATTTGAACCCCCGACCTGCTGATTACGAATCAGCTGCTCTACCAACTAAGCCACAGCGGCATTCCTGTGCGTCTAACCCGTAGAAAGCAATTCCTGATGGGATTTTAGGGTAAAAATATGTTGATTTTGCTGGCAACACGTATCCTTTCTTCATTGTCTTGACAAAGGCCTCCTTATCCCACGGTGGCATCATGAATGCCATTTTTATGGGATCATCTCTTATCTCTTTCTCTGCCTCTTCCTTAATGTAAGTATACTTTATGCCAGCCCTGCCAGAACCTCTTTTTATGGACCTATCTATAATGTCCAGATAGTCACCGTATTTCATTTCTGTTTTTGGGTCCAGTAGGTATTTTGTTTCGCCGTGAATAACGACAGGATATCTTAAATCCACGCTTTCATTAGTTTTTACCAGATTGAACTTTTCACGGATCATCTCCATTGTAACTTCATCATAATCAACTATCCTGTGGACCTGAGCTATGAATATGCTTTCTGATCTCAGGGAAGTTACAAATACGAATAAATGGTTGAAAAACTGGATATCTCCGCCATACTTTTTTGATAGGGATAGCATTGCCTTGGTCCTGTGGTGACCATCCGCGATTATGCCTATATCGCCTTTTAGAACCTCCTGAATTCTTCCAACTTTAACAGGATCGGAAAGGATGCATATACTGTTGTAAACACCCTCTGGTTCTTCGTAAATCCTTTCGCAATTTTTCTCTGACATTACAGACCGGAGAGTTTCATTCAGGTTTGCCTGTTCGCTTACAACGAACACTGGTTCTGTCTGATATTCCATTCTTTCTATGAGCTTCTCTCTTTGATTAACAAGTTTTGTTATTACGCTTTCGTGTGGTATCAGGCAGTTTTCTGGTTCTTTTAAATTTATTATGCCGATAACACCGTATCTTTCCCTTTGGATTCCACCTTCTACGAAAACCTGTTTCAGAACCACAAATCCCTGATTGTTGTTCTTACTTATTACACCTTTTTCCTGCCATGTATTGAATAGTTTTCTTGCCTCTTCAGGGTCCTTACAATCCTTTAGATTGACAATGTTATATGGATTCTTCTTCAACTCCTTCTCCATGGCCTTTGTGATCATGTCAAATGGAGGGGATGTGACCCGTCCTAATCCATCCTTGTAAATTGTTGGTACAAATGTTTCAAGAATCAATGCTGACCCTTATTTCAACAATTGATTTAAAGCTTCGATATCACTCATATATCCGTCTTCTCCCAGTGGAGTTTCAAAGATCATTGGAACATCTTTGAAATTTCTGTCTTTAATCAGGAACCTGAACCCATCCACACCAATGGTGCCTTTTCCTATCATTTCGTGTCTATCTGTGTGCTCACCAAGTCCTTTCTTGCTATCATTAAGGTGGAACCCATTTATTCTTTCAATACCCACCGTACTCTTTATTTCATCAATCATCTGGCCATAACCAGTCTCTTCTGAAAAGTTATAACCTGATGCCCATGTATGACATGTATCCAGTGTAATGCCGACCTTATCCTTCAAATCTACCTTGTCTATTATTTTTGCAATATCCCCAAATGTTTTTCCGACACTATTTCCCTGGCCAGCGCTATTTTCAATCAGTACTTTTACCATCTGATCTGAAGTGATAACATCATTGAGCATATTAGCAACGTTGTTTATTCCTATTTCAAGAGTTGCGTCCTTGAATGAACCTGGATGAAATGTTAGAAGTTCCATTCCCAGCTTATCAGCCCTTTCTATTTCCATTCTGAAACCTTCCCTTACTTTCTCCCTAAGAATGTTGTCACTGCTGGCCGTATTCAAAAGGTAGGATGCGTGGACCATGACTGTTGGATTTCCATTATCCTTCTTCTCCTTTTTGAACTTTTTAACAATTTCTTCGTCCAGAGGTTTGGCTTTCCACTGCATCTGACTCTTTGTGAAAACCTGGTAGCTCTTAAATCCAAATTCACGTGCTCTTCCCGGTGTGGCTTCCATTCCCTTTGATGTTGATAGATGACCACCTATGTTGTTTACATCTGTAATTTTCATTTTTCACTCTTCCTTTGTGTTAAAATCGCTGCTGTCGATTATCATTTGCACGAACTGGAACACGTGTAGTGCCAGTGCAGGGTTATCTGTGTAGCCACACGCATTCAGATCAGGACCTGCTAAAAGTGCTCTTGATCTATCTGCAACGACATCTGTAGCTATAAGCCCCTCCTTTCTGAATATCTGTGCGTTCTGCGGAACCCTCTTGTTCGGTGGAGTCACGAAGATGACCTTCACGTTTCTCCTCATTGCGTTTTCTATGTTTTTCTTCATCTCCATCCTTATTTCCTTCACCATTGGTGTACAGATGTAAAGTTCCTTGTCTGCGAGATTTATCAGTTCGGCTATTTTACTCATCACCTTTGATCTTCCGTATATAGTGTAAACAAGTTGAGGATCACCCTTGGATGGCACATTGTCCTCAATCTGCCTCATTTCGGAAAAAAGGTCCTGTACCCTTGTTTCTATCTTCTTCCGTATATCCTCAAGGGTTTCAGGTTTGAACATCTTGGGCCTTCCTTCAGTTTCCCTGGCATATCCTTTCTCCACCAGGGATTCCATGACCTTGTACGCTGATGTTCTTGGGATCTTCGCAGTATCTGCAATCACATCAGCATTTGCAACTCCATGATATATCAGTGCAGAAAAGGCCTGTGCTTCGTAGGACGAGAGGCCAAACATCTTCAGCATTTCAGCAACCTTTTCGAGTCGTGAGGGGATAGCATCCATACCTAAATATGCCTTATATCTTATTATTGTTTTCCAATTATTATCATCTTAGACTAGGTTAACAACCATCTTATCATTGCTGATTTGGGTTCCTGCTTGTCTCGTCACAATCTTAGGTGTGGCATTGTGACCTGCATTTGATTCTGTCTTTTCCGCCGCTGTTATTCTGCGATATTTCGTATTAATTTACTTCCGTTCATTGTTATATTCTATTTTTTATTTTTCCATAGGAAGTGAATTTGCCACGTGAAATATCCCTCTTCCAACCTTTGTCATGTACTAATTCCTTGAACAACGTGCCAGATTCCTGGATTACTTTTCCACAGGAAGGTTTCATTTGAATAGCCTCAATTCTTGTTAAAAACTGTATATATGAATGCCCGAAACTTTGTTGATGGCGTTTCTATATTTCTCCATGATGATACATCTGAGTTTTACAACTAAGATCAAATTAATTTGGATCAAATACCTTACCACTCCTTTAGATTATCTCAATTAATATTCAATATTATTCAACTATAATTCAATAACTATTAGTGTTATGAAATAGTACATATTGACATGAATCAAAATCTGCAGAAAAGTGGTGAGAAAAAGAGGATAGTGATAATTGGCGCGGGATTTGGTGGGTTAAGATTCCTGTATGATCTGAAGAGGACCATTGGAAAACAGTTTGCAGTTACATTGATCGACCTGAGAACCACGAGCTTGGAAAAACCGTCTCTTGTTGAGGTTGCCCTTGCAGGTAAACTTGTAAATCACGCACAGATTCCAATTGATAAGATTGCCAGGAAACAGAATGTTGAATTCATTAATTCACGAGTTGATAAGATTTTTGCTGAAAAGAACACCGTGCAACTTGAAAATGGAAAATTTGTAGAATATGATTATCTGGTTATTGCAACGGGAGCTGTTAAGGACTATGGGGCCATTCCAGGGTTTGAAGAGTTTGCATATTCTGTATGCGATGATGAACATGCGCCTAAAATGTGGGATGCGATCAATAATTTCAAGGGCGGGAATGTAGTCATTGGTGCATCAAAGACTATATGGGACGAAAAATCAACTGAAATAATGCTGGATGCACCGTGCGAGGGACCAATTGGAGAGATAATGTTCATGCTTGATTTCTTTCTCAGTGAGAGGGACCTGAGGGAGATAACCAGCATAACAGTATTCACGCCTGGAAAAGTATTTTTCGATGATGTAGGTCCGAAGATTCACGAAAAAGTAGGTTCTATAATTTCCAAGAAAGGGATAAAGGTGATCACTGAGAAGGTGCTTGAGAAGATTGGTGAAAAATCAGTGTTTTTCCAGGATGGAACAGAGCTTCCCAGTGATCTTACTCTAGTGATACCGCCATACGCTGGCCCGAAGGTTATAAAGGATTCATCCCTTAGAGATGATTATGGTTTCATCAAGACAGATAGGGAAATGAGGCATACCCAGTATCATAACGTTTTCGTGGTTGGGGACTGCAATTCCCTGTCAATGCCAAAACTTGGCCACATAGCAGTACTTCAGGCCGATGTGGCAGTTTCATCCCTTATGAAGGAGGTCAGTGGAGTGGGAGATGTAATAGAGTTCAAACCTGAAGTGTTCTGTATAATGAACAGGGGTGGAATTGATGCGACACTTATTCTTTCCGATACCCTCTTCGGCGGCCATGTGGATAGAACAGTTAATGGACCACTGGCCCATCTGATGAAATGGGGATTTGATTCATATTCCTATTATACACATGGGAGGCTCCCGCCAGAACTTGTCCAGTCAACTATGGAAAAGATGCTGAAAGTTCTCGCATGAAATACGGTAAATTAGATTACTTTCCAGCATTTTCTAGTTTATTCTTTTCTTCCTGCTTTCCCTTTTCGAAATATATGTCATAAAAGAAGTATGTAAGTATCAATAGTATGATACTTCCTATTATCGTTGCATAAAACATTTCTGTCTGCATAGCTGCGTCATTTAGTATTGAATTTATGTTGAGGGTTCTACCCAATAAGTAAGGATACTGAGACAAGGCCACTACGAAGATAGATATGGCAAAGATTCCCTGGAAGATCAACTTGTTCGTTATGTACTTCCTTGTGGAAGGTAATATCCAGAGGATTGGTATAAGAAGGAACAGGATAAGCGGTATCACAGAGAGAGTACTATTGCTGTAATCACCCATGTCATGCAGTGAAACCCCTGCAATAATGAGACTTATCACGATAACAAGCAGTGGTAGAAGACGATTTACATTGAGATCGTAGAATATGGATGCCAATCCAAAAAGTAGAATTGCAATTCCAACTATGAATCCATCATCTGGCAGGAATGTAATGAATTTTAAGAGGTCGAAGGTTCTTGCACTGTAGTTTATACCATGTCCACCAATGAAGCTGGCATAAATCAGTAGTACCATCGTTCCAAGGACAAACGTAACCACTGCATAGACTGAATATAGTAGCTTTTTGTTTATGGTCTTGTTTTTCCATATCATTTCAGCGAATACAATCATGGAATTACGAAGCACATAAAGAATGAGAAAAATCAGTATATACGCAATGAATGAAAAAGCAAGTAGAGGAAGAACATCTGGGACAAGACCTTCAAGGTTCACCACATAGAAAACAAAGAGTGTTCCTGTAATTTCCCATATTGGCAACAGGAAACCAAACACCTTCGTCTGACTTTCCTTGTATCTAAAAAGAATGGCTGAAGCGGCCATCAGTTCAGTGGACGCACTTGTGAAAAAAATCGAAAAAATCAGTATATTAAGTATTACCTCAGCATTAACTGTTCCTGTCATTTCAACCCTCTCGCTTTATCAATTTCTGACTGAACGGATTCATGTCTCAGCACCCTGCTCACAAAGTAGAAGCTGAAAGGTACAACCAGGAAATAGAATATCATTATGGCTATTCCAAGTGGGATTATAGCCGATGAAGTATTTGCAGCAGACTGCACAGTCATGACATTGTAGATGATCCATGGCTGTCGACCAACCTCGTCTGTCACCCATCCACTGTCATATACGAGTATTAGAAGTAAGCCTGATACTATCATGCCATACAGACCAATTTTGGTTGTTATTGATTTTTGTCTCAACAATCTCCATATGAGATACAATGCGAATAACCCTACCAGGAATCCGCCACCTACCATGGTGTCAAATGTCAGGTGAATGAAAAGTGGAGGCCACAAGCTCTGTGGGTACTGGTCTAACCCCGGTAACGTACCTTTTCCCAGTGTCTGCGGATAAGCAAGCAAGCTTTGCAATTTTGGTATGGTGATTGCATAAAGTATCTTGCCCGATACCAGGATCCCACCAAGTGTTTCTGCACCGCTTGTTGTACTGTGAAGATCCAGCTCAATTGCCGCGTATTTTAACGGTTGTAGAACTATGAGCTGTGAAGCAGCCAGGCTTCCAGTTATACCTGCTAATGCTATTGAAATAAGACCCACTGCTGCGACCAGTTTCAGTCCCTTTCTGTTAAAGATTCTTTCATCCTCGCTCTTTGCCCTCAGGAAACTGTATGCAAGATAGGCACCTATTAGGAAGACACCAGCGGTCACTGTCGCAGTAACGACGTGAAGGTCTTCATATAACACAGATGGTGCAGCTATAGCCGCCAGAGGATTAATATCTGTTAATATGCCAGTCTTGAGGTAGTAAGGAATGTTGAAGCCCGCAGGTGTGTTCATCCATGCGTTTATCATGGTTATGAAAACAGCTGACATCACAGTACCAACTGCAACCATCAATGATAGGACCCAGTGTTTATACCTATTTTTGTAGAAATCCCAGTAGTAAAAATAGAGAACGAGACAGATAGATTCCAGAAGAAATGCAAATACCTCATAATAGAAGGGTAGGATATCGACCTTTCCGACAACAACCATAAAGCTAGGCCATAGAGCAAACAGTTCAACTGCAAGAACCGTTCCACTTGCAGTTCCTATTGCAAAAAATATGACAAGTGCGATCGTCAACCTCCTGGCTAATGCTTCATAGTATGGGTCTTTCCTCCTTATCCCGATATACTCAGCCAGTGATACAATAATACTGAGCCCTATACTCATCGTTACGATCAGTATATGAGACGCAAGGGTAAATCCCATAAGGAAACGGTCGAAGTTGACTATGAAGGCCATAAAAAATTATAGCACTAAACCATACTTAAATCCTTTGTTGATAAATTATATTTTATAAAAGATAAAAAATTTTTAACTTGTACAAATTTTAATGTAAAACTTATAAATTATTGGGATTTTATCGCATGGAAAATTTAAAAGGAAATGATGAACATTGATACGGACTATGGTTGTCACAATCTTTGATCGTTTCTATATTTTTTCTTAAAATTAATTCTCACGATATTATATGCTGCTTACTATTATTATTTATCTAACCTATATAGAAAATATTTGTTATGTGAATAAACATTGCCTGCATCCTTTTTCGAGAAAATGTTAAATGTTCTAAAATTTTGCTGCGATAGTATAAATATACTCAAGTATTTGACTGAATATGTCTCCTGACTCAAGACTCCGAACACTTATAGAATCAGATAATTTCATGAAAAATTTCAAAATTGAAATCCTATCAGAGAGAAATGGTGAAGTTACCCTGAAAATCCTCCTCGAAGATAGATTCATGAGGATGGGAGAAGTTGTTAACGGAGGCATAATTGCCGGCCTGTTTGATATTTCCGGCGCTCTTTCTGTATTCACCATTCCAGATGTATTCAATGCATTCACACTTTCACTTAATGTCACGTTTCTCACACCACTCAGTGGAGATTACTGTATGGTAACGTCCAGAGTCAAGAGAGAAGGTGGAAGACACGCGTTTATTGAGATGGCTATCGATGACCAGAATGAAAATACGGTCGCAACTGCACACGGAATATGGGCTATATCAAGGTGATACTTAATGGAAAGCAATGATCTTCTCAGTGGAAAAAATATAGTGATGATTGTTAGTGGCAGTATATCTGCTTATAGAACACCTGACATTATCAGGGACCTGAAAAGAAGTGGTGCCAGGGTAAAGGTTATACTATCCAGTAGCGCAGAACAGATCATTGGGAGAGAGGCGATGGAATGGGCATCAGAAGAACCGGTTATAACTTCCCTGACAGGCAATATGGAACATATCAGTCTATTCGACGTTGACAGGGAGAACACTGTTCTTCTTGTGTGCCCTGCAACATACAATATGATCGGCAAATTTGCAGGTGGAATAGCTGATGATACTGCAAGCACAGTATTCGCAAACGCTCTGGGTACCATGATAAGAACTGTAATTGTACCCGCAATGCACATGGAAATGTATGAGAGTCCTGTTCTAAGAGAAAATATGCTTAAACTCAAAGGTTACGGTGTTGATTTTGTTTCTCCAAGAGTTGAGGACGGAAAAGCCAAGCTAATGTGGTCGGAAGAAATAATAGACACAATCCTTAGACGTGGTAATAATAATAGAACAATATTGATTGTTTCAGGGAAAAGCGAAGTTGCCATTGATCCGGTTAGATCATTGACAAACAGTAGTTCTGGATATACAGGCATATGCATGGCAAGAGAGGCATACAGGGATGGATACGACAGGATAATTTATGTGGGAAATTCTGAATACAGGATTCCATATTACTGCGAATTTGTGAAATGTAACCAGACAGATGAATATTACAAGATAGCAGAGGAACTGGTAAGGAACCAGAAAATTGACCTCATAGTAATTCCTGCAGCACTTTCAGATTTTACAGTCGAAAAAAGAGATGAAAAGATCAGTAGTAATGAATCTGTTTCTCTGGTTATGAAACCGAGAGAGAAGCTTGTGGATAGTATAGAAGGAATCATGAAGAGTTTCAAGCTTCACGTTCCAATAATCAGGTTCAAGCTTACAGATAGGAAATATGTATCTGAAACACCAGATCAGGTTACAGTTGTGAATATGGTTCAGGAAAGACCATTTGGAGTCAAAATGAACAGATACGTCATTTATGATGGAGAAAAAAAATTAATGGAAAAAGATATGGGAAAGGAAGAGTTGGCATCAATTCTGATAAAAATAGGTGATGGTATCATTGAAAAACATTGAGATTACAGGATACCAGCTGGAATTGATGAAAAAGGAAGAATTCCTTGAAAGATCAGGTGATATATCGGGTGAATTCATAAGAAACTCTTTTGTGGTGTTTCCTGAGAGATTTATAATTGATCCCGTAGATGAACAGACCGATTCTGACCTTTTTTACAGACTGGAGGAAATGTCCAGGAGGGTAACTCTCATAGCAGGCTCACTCATTGTGAGGGAGAGGGGAAATTTATACAATAGGTCATACATTTATCACAGAGGAAAAATGATTGGATACCAGGACAAGATAGTGCCATTCAATAGGGAAAAGTCAAGGATCACGCCAGGAAGAGTGATCAAGGTTTTCTCATGTGATGATATAACATTCTCTGTGCCGGTTTGCTATGATCTGGACTTTCCGTTCTTCTCAAAGATCAGCTCAATGAACGGTGTCAGAATAATATTCAACCCATCCCTGATTCGAAGGGACTTCCATGATGAATGGCATCAGTACATGGTTACAAGGGCACTGGAAAACAGGATTGCAGTTTTATCGCTGAATTCACTCTCTGAACAGTTCAACGGGGACTCCATATTTGTCCAGACCTATGTGGAAGATGATGGTGTTAGAATTACTAGGACAGATTTCGGAAAGGAAAGAAGAAAGAGTCTTACGTTCATCCCGGGAAATATAAATGCCAAATTCATTCAGAGGCATGAGGAAGACCCAGGTGTTTATTCATTCCCCGTCAAGAAAATTAACTACTGACTGGCAAACCTTTTCACTTGATGATACGTGAGGAGTATGCGTGCCATCCTTTATTATATTCAAGGTTGAACTTTTAATGTTTTGACTCATTCTGATCCCATATTCTACGGGAATCATGTGATCTTCCTCACCCCATATAATAAGTGTCCTTTTTCTTATGGTTGCCAACATTTTTTCGTCTATCTTGTCCCTTCCTCCTGTATTATTTTCGACTATTTCCCTCATGATTTCCATGTCATTCCCGGGACTTACCTTTTCCAGCCTGAGCATGAATTTTTCTACACTCTCCTGACCCTGATCACCAACCGTTGGGTTGGTCCCGGCGTTATCAATAAGTATCAATCCCTGAGAATCACCATATTTAATTTCGTAGTAAAGAGCGACCCAGCCGCCATATGAATTACCACCAATGAAGAACTCCTTCACACCGAGACCTTCTATTAGATCATGGATCATTTCGGCCTGGTCAGAAACCTTAATGTCGTGGTTCTTTACCGAGTGCCCGTGACCAAGTAGGTCAGGTAAAACAACACCGTATTTTTCTGGTATACATGATGATATTTTCATGAAATTGTTGCCCAGACCTCCAAGGCCGTGCAAAAGTATGATGTATTTTTCACCCTCCCTGAAGAGAAAGGAAACTTTTCCATGAGAAGTTTGCAGGGTATGTCTGTACATATTAAAACCTTATGTAATCATGGGCTTAAATTCAATACTTATTCCTAACATATATATTTTATAAATAATAAATATTATTTTTCAACCAATCCGGGTTATTGCCTACTGAACCTTTATAAGTCAGGAACAATGATTACATTATGAAAGAACAGGGAAACAAGTATATCTATACTTTTGAGGAAGGAGGAAAGGATATGGCTGGCCTTCTTGGTGGGAAGGGTGCAGGACTTGCAGAAATGAAGAAGCTGGGTTTGAATGTTCCAGGTGGTTTCACAATAACAACGAAGGCATGCATCGCATTTCAGAAAAGCAATAAGATGCCGGATGGACTTAACGATTCTGTAAGGGAAAACATGAAAATCCTTGAAACAAAGACAGGAAAGGGTTTTGGAAGTGAGAAAAATCCATTGTTGGTCTCAGTCAGATCGGGAGCACCCATAAGCATGCCTGGAATGATGGACACAATCCTGAATGTGGGACTGAACGACAGGTCTTTAAAAGGGCTTTCCGACTCCACCAAAAACAGGAGATTTGCGATGGATTCATACAGGAGGCTCAAGCAGATGTTTGGAACGGTCGTCTATAACCTGCCACATGATGAATTTGAGGAAATTATACAGGAAAAGAAGGAGAAGTATGGAAGGAAAAATGATACAGAATTGAAGGCGGATGAACTGGAGGAGATAGGAAAAGAATTCGATGAAGTCTACAGGAAACACGGGAAGACATTCCCACAGGACCCTGAAAAACAGCTCTTTCTATCAATAGAAGCCGTTTTCAATTCTTGGAATTCCCCCCGGGCAATAGCTTACAGGGAAATCAATAAGATAAGCAATGATCTTGGAACTGCAGTTAATATTGTAAGCATGGTCTTTGGAAACACTGGTAACAACTCCGCAACGGGAGTGGCATTCACCAGAAACCCAAATACGGGAGAAAAGGAACTTTTCGGCGAATACCTGCTAAATGCTCAGGGTGAAGATGTTGTTGCTGGTATCAGAACACCGAAAAAAATTACTGAACTGCAGAAACAGCTGCCTGATGCCTACAGTGATTTTGTCAGGTCTGCTGAAATCCTTGAGAAAAATTACAGAGACATGCAGGATATGGAATTTACAATTGAGAATGGAAAATTCTTTATGCTACAGACAAGGAATGGGAAGAGAAGTGCAAGGGCAACTGTGAGGATAGCAGTTGAGATGGCGAAGGAGGGACTGATAACAATGGAAGAAGCAGTTCTGAGAGTCTCGCCTGAAACACTTGACATACTGTTCCATCCACAGGTAAAGAAGAGTGGGAAGGAAAAGGTTCTGGGACATGGACTTGCAGCTTCCCCTGGAGCGGCCATTGGACAGATAGTTTTCTCTTCAGACAGGGCAGTAGAACTCTCAAAGAACAGGGTTAAGGTAATTCTGGTAAGGCCAGAAACCACAGCGGATGATGTGAGAGGGATGTCGGTATCTGAAGGTTTCCTGACACAGAAAGGAGGCATGACTTCACACGCAGCGGTCGTGTCAAGAGCCATGGGTAAACCGGCCGTCGTTGGTGTGGAATCCATGAAGGTTAATGTCAGGGAAAAGTCCCTTACCATAGATGGGACCATTCTCAGGGAAGGAGACATCATAACAGTGGACGGGACAAATGGGGAATTCCTTCTCGGTGTTACAGATCTTGAGGAGTCACAGGTGGGTGAACATATAGAAGTTCTTTTGAAGTGGTCGGATTCGTACAGAAGACTTGGAATAAGATCCAATGCCAATACCCCTGAAGAGGCAATAATTGCACGCAGGAATGGTGGTGAGGGTATTGGCCTTGCCAGGACTGAGAGAATGTTCCTGGGCGGTGACAGGATAGAGATAATGAGATCAATGATAATGAGCAAAAATGCTGAAGACCGGCAGTTCAACCTTACCAAGCTTCTGCCAATGCAGATTTCAGATTTTACAGAATTCTTCAGGACGATGGAGGGTTTTCCGGTGATTATAAGACTGCTTGATCCACCTCTACACGAGTTCCTTCCAGATAAGGAAGAGGTGCTTAACAGGATATATTCACTGAAGCTAAAAATGATAAAGGCGAGTGAATTGAAGGAAATTGATGAGATAATGGCCAGCATAAACCGGGAGAATGAAATGCTGGGTGTTATAAGATCTCTGGAGGAATTCAATCCAATGCTAGGGTTCAGGGGATGCAGGCTGGGAATAAGCTTCCCTGAGATTTACGAGATGCAGGTGAGGGCAATTATAAGAGCTGCAATAAACGTGATAAGTGAGGGAAAGAAGATCATACCTGAGATAATGATACCCCTTGTTGGAACTGAGAAAGAATTATCAATTCTCAGGGAAAGATTGGAGAAAGTGGCCCTAGACGAAAAAGGCCATTACAATATCAACTATAAATTTGGAACAATGATAGAAATCCCAAGGGCGTGTATAGTTGCAGATAAGATAGCCTCATACGCAGATTTCTTCTCATTTGGCACAAATGATCTCACGCAGATGACCTTTGGATATAGCAGGGATGATGCCGAGGGAAAGTTCATGGCAAAATATCTCGAAGAAAAAATAGTACCCAATGATCCATTCCGGACTGTGGATGTCGAAGGTGTTGGCGAACTCATGAAGATGGCAGTGGAGAGAGGGAGGAAGGGAAACAAAAGCCTGGAAATTGGCATATGTGGAGAGCAGGGAGGAGACCCTGAAACAATAGAGTTCTGTCATAAAATTGGTCTTGATTATGTTTCCGCCTCCCCATACAGGATTCCGATTGCAAGATTGTCAGCTGCGCGGGCAGCTTTGAAGGATAAGAAGAAATAATTAAAGTAATTTAATTTTCTTCAATTTCCCTTAGTATATCGCATCCACGATCGGAGAGGAATGTATCGATCTCCATTGTCCTCAGCACATTCAGCTCATTTTTATCGTTTATTGTCCAGGGAATAATTTTTTTCCCCAGTTTGTTAAGTCCACTATATTCTGGATAACTCAGCAGGGAGAACTGCGGCAGGATGCAGTCTATAAATCCCGGTACCTTGGATTTCAACATACTATCCAGCATTATTCTGGTTTCCTCAGCCACATCCAGTCCCGTTCTATAATTAAGGTTCATCTCCTTCATTTCCCTAATGGCCACAACATCAAAGGAGATCAGGATCAGGTTCTCCTTGCTGAAATTCTGTAGAGTGTTGTGAAGAACCGCCTCCAGACCTTCATTTACCCTGTTCCCAAATTCGTCCCTTGTCTTTAGTTCTATGAATATCTTCATGTCCTGGAATTTCTTCAGTACATCGCTGAGCAAGGGAATCTTCTGATCGCTCCCCATGAGATCGAGTCGAGAAAGTTCGGAGAACGAATAATCACTGACAGACCCTTCAGCGCCTGTCACTCTTTTTAGCGTGGAATCATGAAAGACAACAATTCTGCTATCTCGTGTAATCTGAACATCCAGTTCTATGCCAAACAAACCACAGTTTTTTGCCTGCTGAAACGACTCCATGCTGTTTTCAGGATGAGAAACAGGCACTCCCCTATGACCAACGATGTTGAAGTCCATCTCAACCTAAATTCGAATACACTTAAAACATTTTATCCTGACTGGCTATTTCCCCAGCATGCAAGATGTCATTATTCCTCATTTCAACAGGCAGTCAAGAGAGGATTGGATAAGGACTCAGGATGGGAATATTTTTGATGTTGCCATAATAGGTGGGGGGATCACCGGGGCGGGTGTTGCCAATATTCTTTCCCAGAATGGCATAAAGGTCATCTTACTTGAACGAAATGATTTTGGTTCTGGAACAAGTTCTGGATCTTCCAAACTCATACATGGTGGATTGAGATATCTTGCAGAATTAAGGTTCCGTGAAGTGAAAATATTACTAAAAGAAAGAGATTATCTTGCAAAAAATACTGATATCGTAAAATATATGAATTTCAGGATCCTTATTGATCCGTACTCGTGGAAGAAGTGGACCATGAGAACTGGACTTTTTATCTACAATATTCTTAGCAGACGGATAAAAGTACCGAAGATGAATAAAAATAATGGAGAATACGGAAAAGAAGTCAGGGGGTATTTCACCTACAGGGATGCTTTCTCTGATGACTGCAGACTGACCATATATAACATTGCATCCTCTGTGAGGCACGGAGCAAAATGCCTCAATTACTGTGAGGTTCAGACAGTCAGCCTCGTGGGAAATTGTGTTGAACTTGGTGTTCTGGATAAAGCAGGAAACAAAAAATTCAAGGTTAGGGCAGGAATATGCATAAATGCTGCCGGCCCATGGTCCGGTAATGTTTATAAAAATCTGGAAAATGGTGATAACGTTAGACTTAAATTAAGCAAGGGCGTTCACATTGTTGTACCCCGGGAAAAAGCCCCAACTGAGGATGCAATAGTTTTCAGGAGTCACCTGGACAGAAGACAGATGTTCATAATACCGAGAGGAGAAGTAACAATTATAGGTACAACGGATAATTTTGTTGATGATCCCGATGATTTCAATGTCTCAGATAAAGACGTAGATTATATAATTAAAAGTGCCCAACGTATTTTTAAGGGTCTGGAAAGAAATGACATCACCTATTCCTATGCAGGAATCAGGCCTTTATATGGGAATGGCGATGATCCTGGGTCCATATCAAGAGGGTTGACTATCAGGCATGACGAACATTTCATTAACATATTTGGTGGAAAGCTAACAGATTACAGGTCAGCAGCAAGAAAGGTCGCAAGGGTATATGAAAAACTAAGTGGCAGGAAGATCAGTTTAAAAAACATGCCAGTGATTGATTACAGCAGGCCTGAACTTACTGGTGAAGAGCTTTACAGGTATGAAATGGAATACGAATGTGCAATGTTTCCAGAAGACATTACTAGGAGGAGAGAAGCTTTTGATGTTTATAGAAAGGATAGGGGAGTCTCTGAGCACGAAATTATTAATAGAATAATGGGAGTGAAAAAATCCCTATGAAATTGGTATTTTTCATCCTATTTAAAAATTAATTTTTAGGTAATTTTGGTTTTCTCACGATATATGCAGCAATTCCACCAATGATTACAACAGCAGCTATCACACCTATTACTATGTACAGGGATGTGCTTGTAGATGTTTTTATAATTTTTTCAGAAACAAAGTAATGCAGATTGTTTGTCGCCGGGATTACTGTGGTGTTTGATGTGCTTGCCTTTACAACCATGGTTTCATTTATTTTACTATAAGCACCTGAACCTGAGGTTGTGTTTTCAACATAGAAAGTGAAGACTGCAACTCCATTTATGTTCGTTGTCATGTTCAATTCATCCTTATTATATTTAATGCCTCTTAGATCCATTGATGTTATATTTACAGATGCTCCCGATACTGCTGTTCCATTCTGTGTAACTGTAAATGTGATGCTTCCCGTTTCTCCAGATGTATAATTCTGACTGCTCATGGAATATGACATAACGAGTGAGGGATTCATGACAAATACGTTGTTGTATGTCATTCCTGCACCCGTCTGGTTCTGGTTACCCACTGATGCCACGGCACTAATGTTAACTTCCTGGTAATATAGATACATGGGGTTTCCAGTTGAACTGAAAGTTTGCATGACTTCTGGCAGGACGCTGGATACCGTAAAATTAAACGTTCCATTATTGCCTGTTGATGTATTGAACGAAAATGCCTTGCTTGTTATAGTTCCAGGTATACCAGACATTATTACAGTTATATTGGCGTCTGATACCTGTGATCCAGTTGTGTTTGTTACGGTGTATTCTATTGATTCATGGTTACCAGAATAAAGATGGGAACTGCTGTTATATCTGGATTTTAGTTGAAGATAATTCTTTTCGTTTGTGTTTAACAGTTCGATATTGAGATATGTGGAAGTTGTTGAAGTGTGCACTTCACTGGAAGGCGGATTGACGGTTGCAGTTATATTTACTTCTTCATTGGGAAGATTTATGACATTACAGTTAGGTAGCTGGGTTTGCAATAACTCATTTAATCCGCTGAATACCTTATATTTCCAGGTTGCCTTTCCAGCAGAATTTGTCGTCAACTGGTTGGGAGTAGTATTAACCAAACCCTTTGCTACGGAGGATATGGAAATTCCAATGTTTGCACCCTGTACTGGCATTCCTGTTGTTTCATTATAAACAGTATAGGTAATGCTTCCAGTATCACCTGATTTTTCAACCAGCGCACCCGATAATTTTTGCTCGATTTTCAGGTTATATTTATAACTAATTGAGGTTGTCGATTTTGTTTTGTATACCTCCAGAAGGGTAAAGAAGGAATTGAAGTGCGTTTTTGAATTATCCTTTGTAAAGTTAGTGAACTGATCAGTCTGAAAGGCAATTCTTGCTATGGGGTAACCGAGATTTATCTGTACAGCCTCCTCGTTGATCAACGTTTGTACTTCCTTTGCTATCTGTATAGATTGCTGCAATGAATCAGATTCTAGCAAATCATTTGAGTAGTTGTTCAAAAGATTGGTCACCTGAACTCCCGTTAAATGTTTTCCATTCAAATCAAGCGATGTAAAAGGACCAAGAGTACAGCCAATACTGAAATATGCAGGTGCCTTGTTCATCCAGTCAGCAAAGAAACATGCTGGGTCCCCTGTTGCCTGAGTACCCTGGCAATACATGGCTATCTGGTAATGATCACTACCAACATTGGCATATAGTGTTGTATATGCCTCTTCTTCTATGGTTGTGGTTATCCCCAGGGCTGACCAGCTCTTCTGCAGTTCATCTGCAACTTCTGCAAAACATGGTGTTACACTACCAGGACCTATCTGCAACTGTATAGTTACAGGCTTTCCATAATACATGAGGATTCCAGTTGCATTGGACATCCCCGGAATGTTTTTGATAAGTTCCATAGCTTTTTCGGGATTGTATGAATACTGGGGGCTGGAGGAGTTATACCATAGATAATTACTTGGTGGAACAACGTTTGCCGACGGAGTTAGAAGACCATCATATGCAATCTCGTTGATTGTGGAATATGGGGTAGCATAATTCAATGCCTGTCTGAAAGCAGTGATATTCAGTGGTGCTACAGTTTGATTTTCGTCTATCCTTACTGCACAGAAATTACTACCAGCTTCACTGTATATGTATGCACCCGGGGTACCTTCAATCAATGGTAGAAAAGGTGGAGATACTCCAAGAATGTCAAGTTCACCCTTGGTAAAAGCAGCCACCATTGAGGATTGTGACGAATAATAGGGGACATAGAGTTCATATATTTTAGGTGTGTATTGCCTCAATCCACTGCTTTCATTGGCATATTGAACAAAGAAATGTGGATTTACGTAATATAAATTATAATGGGACGGTATTATCGCTCCTTCGGGCATTCCGTAACCATTATTTATCATGAATGGTCCATTGCCTACAAGTCCAGGAGCAGATCCTGTAGCAGTGTTCCAGTTAAGATCCCATCCATAATAACCATCACCTGATGAAATGCCTGGAGTATAATTGAATAGCCCTCTTACACTCGTAAAATCATGATGAATCCATATATGATAGGGAAGGATATAAGATTCCAGTGAATTTGACAGGATAAGGAGAGTGGGTTTTGCTACGTAAATCTTAACTGAAAGATTTCCGTTTGGAACAACGTTCACCACACCGGGCCATTTGCCGACAGCTGATTCCAGTCTCCATGATAAAACAACATCAGCTGACTGAAGATAGTATTTTTTCATAACCGTTGATGAATAGCTCGTGTATGTGTGAGTGAATGTTGCGCCTGTCCCATTGTTAAACTGTACTTTGTTTGAGAATACATAAGTTTGTGAAGCATTTGCCTTGGACCAGTCTGTCCACTGAACGTTTGGTCTCAGGTTCACGTTGTATACATAGGAATAATTTACCATTGAATTGGTTTCAATATCAAAGGTTTCATTGTTCGTTGTAACATGAGTTAAAGTGTAACCGGTTGCAAGCCATGGCACGATCTGTCCTCCTGGCATTGTAATGTATAGAGAGCTGTAGATCATTGAGTATATTGGCAGATCTACACAGGTAAACCCTGTTAAGGGATTTAAATCACCCACATTACAGTCAATTCCGCAGGTAAAGGTTCCATTTGTATAACCTGGTTCATTCATAGTTGTAGTAGGCATTTGCCAGGGTGTACTTGTCGATATACTTGGTTCGAAATTAGAAGAGGAACCAAGGTTTGTTGAAGTCGAACTGTTAGAACTACCCCCTGAAGAAACTGCTGACAAGGCAAAGGCCGAACCGACCATAAGTAACGAGAAGGCCATCGCTATAAAAAATTTCTTTCTATCCATTACCATTTGCATAGTAATAATCATACTTAAATAATATCATTGCTTGATTGAAATTTATATACGATTTATTAGATTTAGATTTATATGTATGATGGGTTTATCAATATTTAGCTTTTAATTTAAAAGATTTTTGAAACTATAATTTGACTGAATGCCTGATATTATCTAGCTTGACCTGTAGTAGTTTAAAGGAAACTGATTTAACAGTTTGTCATTAACGACAGAGCGGGGAGTGTCTAAGGGTGATCCAGAATGTACCGGCAAAATAGTTCTTCTGACCACTTTGTCCTGATAAGAGCAAAACAGAAATTGAACGTTGAGAAAACGCTAAACATGACATCAGAGATACATAAGCTGAATGAATCTCCATTGTTTCATATTATTATGAGAGAATGAAGAATAAAACATATAGAAATGCATTCCTTTTCTGAAGGCATGCAATAACAGTATTTTAATAAATTTAAGATTAACATCGATGTAAATACGGGTATAATAGTCTTCTGGAGTTGGTTGAGCAATATATACAAAATATTTAATTTTGGAAAAGCTGGTAGTTTGGCGGCTCAGAAACAACTCTTATATCGTGTGGATGACTTTCCGTCAGTCCGTTGTTGGTAATTCGTACAAAAGATGTTTTCTGCTTCAGCTCCTGAATATTCTTACATCCAGCATAACCCATCCCAGCCCTTATTCCACCTGAAAGCTGGTAGATCACCTCTTCTACTTTGCCTCTATATGGGACAGCTCCCTCAACACCCTCAGCCACAAACTTGCTTCCTGAAAATTTACCGTATCGATCAGAGCCCTTGCTTAGTGCTCCCATGGAGCCCATGCCTCTGTATGTTTTATATTTTCTACCATTAATTATCATTTCGTTTCCCGGACTTTCGTCTGTACCGGCCAGTAATGATCCCAGCATAACGCAGTCTGCACCAGCTGCTATTGCCTTGACTATATCTCCGGAAAACCTGATTCCACCATCTGCAATGACGGGAACTCCGTATTCAGAAGCAACATCGGCTGCGTCCCCTATGGCAGTTATTTGTGGAACACCGATACCGGCCACTACCCTAGTTGTACAGATTGAGCCTGGGCCGATACCTACTTTCAAGCCGTCCACATCGCATGAAATAAGATCTTTCGCTGCATCAGCAGTTGCAATATTCCCAACAACAATATCAACTGATAATTCCTTCTTCAGCTTTTTTATGGCCGTGAGTACATTTTCATTGTGGGCATGAGCAGTATCTATAACTATAACATCTGCACCTTCCTTTTCCATGAGCAGTGCACGATCAACATCAAAGGGTCCAACTGCTGCGCCAACCATGAGCTGCCCTTTTTCATCCCTTGAAGCCAGTGGAAATTTGTGCCTTGTTGTGATATCCTTCGACGTTATCAATCCAACAACCTTGTGATTTTTATCGACCAGTGGAAGTTTCTCTATCCTATGATCATAAAGGATTTTCCTTGCATCTTCTGGATCTATATTGTCATCAGCAAATACCACATCCTTTGTCATGATTTCCTTTACTTTGCCCTCTTTCTTCTCTGAGAATTCCATATCCCTTTTCGTGACTATGCCAACGAGTCGTTCACCGACAACAACTGGAAATCCTGCGATTCCCTTTGTTTCCATTATGTTTCTTGCAACACTTATTGGTGTTTCCTGATCGATCGTATGGACATTCCTTATTATCAGTGATTCTGCCCTCTTTACCCTTCTTACCATTGTTGCCTCTTCATTTCTAGACATGTTTCTATGTATGATTCCAATGCCACCTATTCTTGACATTGCAACGGCCATTTCCCATTCAGTTACGGTATCCATTGGTGAGGAGATTATTGGCGTGTTGAGTTTAATATGCTTTGAAAATACACTTTTTATTTCTGTTTCCCTTGGTTCAATAGGCGATCTTCTTGGCATTACAAGTACGTCATCAAAAGTTAATCCTTCCTTTGCTTTAGAAAGTTTTTCTGTATACATGTTGAGGTTAGAAAATATGAATATTTAAAACTTTATAAACTTATACGCTGTTTGCTTTTTCTCTTCTTGAATGTCCATTACAGATGACTATTTTCTGATAGAGTTCTCATCAATCTTTTCGAGAAATATTTCTTCCCCAATTTCATCATAATAATCCATGAAAGTCCTGATTTCCTTTCTCATCAAACTATTAAGGTCATATGTGAGTGATTGATAATATTCATTCAGGATCGCTTTTTCCATGTTGTGTTCTTTCGATATCCTATCTAAATCCCTAGTTATTGTCCATCTTGGTATGTTCTTTAACGCCACGAGATTCTCATCAGTACCTTTGTCAGTCAGGCTAACTGTTACTGCGTAAATTGAATGCATATTAAATATCTTGGAGATCATATGAGTGATATCGAATATAATCTTGGTATCTGTTCTATATATGTCAAGAGCCCTGTTTCCGATTACCAGTGCAAAATCTTCCTCTTTCAGTAAGTTTTCGACAGAATTACTCCTGCTCCTTATGAGTACAGAACCAGGAAACAATCTCTCAAGGATAAGCTTCAAAAAAAATGCAGTAGTTTCCGTTTCAGATGTTACTGCAACCCTCATCCCTGGGAATGGATCACTTCCATTTGATACTAGCAGATTTGAATCGGATTTTCCCCTTCCGGAGATTGTGGGCCCATCGGCCAGTGATAATGATTCTCTGTTCTTGAAATAATCAACAAGCGAGATCATAGAATAATCTACTTTCCCGTCGAGCAAATCTCTCAGATTGCTTCTTGTATCACTGCGGGATACCTCAAAATTCTCTTCTGCAACATGGTCAAGAGGATCGCTGTGTATTAGATTGATCAACCTTAAACTGCTCAAAAATATCCCTTCAGGTTATAAAATGTGTCTCTCTTTGCTGGTATTTTACCAATTTCGGATACAAGTCTTCCAAGTTCCTCAACAGTAGTCATTTCATGCCTGTTTGTAGCACCAAATATCTTTTCGCTTATGGCTGTTCCAACTAGATCGTTTCCTCCTCCCGTAAGCGCCATCTGACCTATTCCCTTACCCATTGATACCCAGTATACACTGATGTTCCTCATCCACTTTCCCATTATCATTCTGGCAAGAGCTATTACCTTGAGATCCTTCTCACCGGAGGCAGGTTCCCTTACCTTTCCCATCTTCATTAGAGGGGTATTCTCCGGGCTGAACTTCAGTGGAATGAAAGATAGAAAGCCGCCTGTGGTTGCCTGCAGGTCCCTTAGTCTGACCATGTGATCGATGATATGGCTCCAATTTTCGACGCTTCCATATGTCATTGTGGAGTTTCCCTTGATTCCCATTTCGTGTATTATCTTGGCGTCCTCCAGCCATTTTTCTCCACTAATCTTCTCTTTTGTAGTCATTATTTTCCTGACCTCTGAATCAAATATTTCAGCTCCACCTCCAGTATGTGCTTCCATTCCAGCATTATGAAACCTTGTTACTGTTTCCCTGATTGAGTTGCCTGTAGTCCTTGCAATGAAATCTATCTCAGGTATGGTCAGTGCCTTAAGCGTTGCCTCTGGCATGTATTTTTTAACTGTTCTGAATATATCTTCATAATATTCCAGCGGAAGATAAGGATTAAAACCTCCAACAATATGGATTTCTGTGGGATTGTACTGCCTTGCCTTTTCAAGTTCCCGTTTAACATCTTCTATAGATAGTTCATAACCCTTGTCTGTTTTTCCCTTGATTTTTGCTGGTACATAAAAGGCACATATGGGACAGCTGGCTGCACAATAATTACTGTAATTTATATTATATGAAACTGCAAAAGTAACTGTATTCCCAACCTGATAGTCTGTTAGGTTGTCTGCCATGGACATCAATTCCTGCATATTGAATTGCTCCAGTAATTCGGCTCCTTCCTGACGACTCAGTTTATGACCAGCTTTCAGGAGGTCAAGCCAGTAGTCCTGAGCATAAGAATTTATCATGATAATCATGGATTACTTGGTATCAAATAAAATTTTTTTAAAATAAGTTATATCTATTCGAATTTTGTAACTATAGTAGATGATGTTAAAATATTCTCTCAATATTATTTAAAAACACTCTCAGAAATTTGTTGGGAATATTTTAGTTAGCCTGTAGGAATGTTAACCTCTGTAATGAGGGATTAACCTTTTAATTATAAGGGTTGTTAAAAAAGATTAGGAAATTTTGGTTTTTGTGAAGTGCCCTCCCATATTGTTGATTGCTTCTAGTAAATAAAATTATTAAACAAGAACACGATCGGCATCCTATGAATAATGGGATAGAAGTACTATCAGTTCAAAGGTACATAGATCTTTCAAATGGTAAACCAATATATCAAGTAACAATGGCTGAAACTCATCAGGTTACTGATGAAATAAAATCTAGATTGCCAGATGACCAGAATTCATCAACCGAAATATATAGTAATATGGTACAATTCACTGTGCCTATAGATAAGGGGAAACTCTACCCGGTTGGGTCAACCTGGAAAATAGAGTTTTCAATAGATGGAACGTTAAAT
This sequence comes from Thermoplasmata archaeon, assembly GCA_021810575.1. The sequence continues at coordinate 7,793 of JAJZIN010000008.1, read as the reverse complement.
ATTAAGCCACTGAAGAAACAATAGACACCTGATAACTTAAAGGATGATGTAAATGATGAATACTATGATGAGTTGTTATTCTAAGGAGCTGCCTAAACAGATGTCAGAATATGTATCTATCCCCAAAAGAGGTTCCAAGAATCCCTTTCAAAAAGTTCAAAACGGATACCAGCTATCTCAAATTCAAATTAAAACCCCATTTATCTTGATGCCTGTAAAGGGGCTATCTCTTATTATTGAAACTAGGTATAAGAGTAAGAGGTTCAGTTTAAACAGACAGAAAGGTATTAAATACGATAATTTCTCAACTAGACTTCTTTCAGTGAAAGAAAAGTTAAGAGACAAATTCGTTGATGTTGATGAATACCAGGATATATTCTCTAAGACCGTTAAAGAACTAAAATCCTTTGGCGAACTCTTCGAAAAGCTATCCAATTTGAATGAAAATCAGCTTTATGATTTTATGAAAGACGCAGTGAATGTAAAATTACTTCAGGAAACATTTGAGAAGTTAGACAATGTAGAAAAAAATATGTTTAAAAATGGTGCAATGAGGGAAACCAGGTTTGACTGATTATATTTTGGACACAAATGCATTAGTAACACTGGTAAGTGGTAGTAATAAAGCATTCAAAGAAAATTATTTCATGGCAAAAATTCAACAGGCAAACAATATTTATACAACTTCGCTTAATTATTATGAATTTATGAGAGGGGTTGATACCATAAAAGACCAAAAAGCATTGAAATTGCTAAAAGAACATCTTACTGATTCAATACGTCTGATAACCTCTATTAGCGAAAAACAAGTCAATAAAGCATCTGAAATCTATAACAAAAATAAGAAAAGACATACTAAGAAAAACAGTAAAATCAAACCGAGTGATGTTGATGTCATAATAGCTGCAATTGCTATCTGCCTGAATGCGACAGTTGTAACACACGATGACGATTTTAGTGGCTTTCAAGATTTAGTTTCAGAAAATTGGGAGACAAAAAAGTAGATTAGTAAGACTTTCACTCATTAAAAGTATTACAGTTTTTCTTATAATCACAGTAATTTATGTTTGCTAATATTATCAAACTTCAGTTACACTAAAAATCTCTATAACAATAATTTTTACTTCGCATAGATAATCATAATAATATTTACAATGGTTTATAACCTCTCGTTCAATCTAATATTTATGATATCAATTGAAAGGTCTCAGATGGATTCAATTTCAGAAAGGGCTATGAGAGGAGAAATCCTTGAAAGGGATGAGATTGCATATCTTTACGATGAAGTTGACATAAAAACGCTCGGTATTCTGGGCAGAAAAATTACAGATTCAATTACAGGAAGACAGGTCTCCTTTGTATCCAACATGATCCTTAATTATACTAACATCTGCAATGTGAGATGTAACTTCTGTGCTTTTTACAGGACAGGTATGGAGGAGGATGCGTATACCATGAGTGCAATTGATGTTGCCAAGAGAGTCAAGACATTCAATGACAGTTATGGAATCAAGCAGCTTCTCATACAGGGAGGTGTAAACCCAGAACTTAGCCTGGAGTATTATACAAATCTATTCAGGACGATAAAGGAAATGGTACCTGATATTGGGATAAACGGGTTATCAACCTCCGAGATATCATATATTTCGAAGAAAGAGAAGATGAGCGTGGAAGATGTTCTTGTTGCTCTTCGAGAAAGTGGTTTGGAAACTATCCCAGGAGCTGGAGCAGAAATTTTCGCAGATGATGTAAGGAAGATATTGAGAAGGCCCCCACACAGTGGACAGCAGTGGCTCGATGTTATGGAGACTGCTCACAGGTTAGGCATAAAGACAAGCTCCACCATGATGTTTGGTCATGTTGAAAATAGCTATCATAAAGCAGACCATCTTCTATCATTGCTAAAGTTACAGTTGAAATACAACGGGTTTCTCTCCTTCACACCGTGGAATTTTGAACCGGGAAACACTGAGCTTGAAAGGGAAGGACTCGTTACCAGCAGAGTCGGAGGAGAAGAAGTTCTTAGAAATATTGCCATATCAAGAATAGTATTGAACAGACATATACCAATTATCCAGTCTTCCTGGCTTACTAACGGGGTTGAAATGGGACAGATTGCCCTCATGTTCGGGGCAAATGACTGGGGAGGAACAATCTATGATGAAAGGGTTATTCCGGCAACTGGAAAACAGGTCGGTAATCTCAGAAAAGAAACGATTATCCATTCCATAAAGAATATTGGCATGATACCTGTTGAAAGGGACAATAACTATAAGATAATAAAAACCTACGTCTGAGTGAACATGGGTTATACAATTAAGGTAAATCCTGAGGATTTCAGGGTTGAGGAGATACCTGCTGACCTGAGCAGGGTTGAAAAGGGAAAATATACCATATTGAAGATAGTTCTGACAAACTGGGAGACTAATCATTTCGTTACCCATCTCGCTAGATATCTCGGAATGAGCAGGAAGCGCATAACATATGCTGGAACAAAGGACAAAAGAGCTATAACCACTCAGTATTTTTGCATTAATGGCTCTGTTACAGCGGATCAAATAAGAATAAAGGATTGTGAGATAAAAGAATCATTCTATGTAGATAAACCACTGAATCTTGGTGATCTAAAGGGGAACAAGTTCAGGATTCAGGTATCGGAACCTGAAAAGAGAGTTAGAAATGCAGTGGAAAAGATCAGAGAAATTTCAAGAGATAAGGGTTTCTGGAATTTATTTGGTGTTCAAAGATTTGGGACCATAAGATATAATACACACAAGGTAGGAAAGGAAATAGTGAAAAATGGTATTGAAAATGCGGTCAAGGAATATCTTTTTGATCCAGATATAGATCATGAAGAATTCCGCCTAGAGCTTGGTAAAAAATGGGATTATGCAATGGGATTGAAGACTTATCCAGAGCATCTGCAGTTTGAAAGGGCACTCATGTCAGAACTTGTTGCCGGGAAGACCTATGAGCAGAGTTTTGATTCCCTTCCCAAGAGCTTGAGAATGATGTTCATACATGCCTATCAATCCGATCTGTTCAACAGGATACTCAAGTATAGAAGAGAATTAACCAATAATCCATTCGAGATATTTCAGGGAGATTTTATCAGCCCGGTTGATGAGCTTTTCAACATAGAAGAGGGAAAGATATTATCAGTCAACGAATTTAACCTTGAACGAATGCAGGATTTATCCAGAAATGGTAAGATTGTTCCACTTGCCCCACTCATAGGTATGGAAACAAGGGAGCAGGATGGAATTCCTGGAACAATCCTGAAAAGAGTCATGAACGAGGAAAATCTCAAATTCTCTGATTTTAGAATAGAAGAAAAAAATGAACTCTCTTCAAGGGGTAACTATCGAGGTATTGGCTTTAGACCTATCGATTTCAGCAGTGATGGAACAAACATCCTGGAATTTTCACTGGGAAGAGGGATTTATGCTACTTCCCTCCTTGACCAGGTCTTTGAATCAGATTAGACCTACTTTCTGCAATTCCTTCTTGACTTTTATTACTGCCTGTTCAATCTCACTTTCTTCCTTTGCTCCAGTGCATACTACCTTTCCGGAACCAAACAGAAGCAAGACGACCTTGGGTTCTTCAACTCTGTACACCAGGCCTGGAAATTGCTCTGGCTCATATTCTACATTTTCAAGACCAAGTGACATAGCTATCTGCGTAAGGTTAAGGTCTGCTTCAAGATCATATACTGCAACAATATTCTGGACGACTATCTCTGGAGAATCATAAACTTCTATCCCGGCTTTTTTAAGAGTGGAAATAATTGTTTGAATTGTCAATCTTACATTAGTAAGGTTTTTTGCTCCTGTACAATTTACCTTTCCGCTCCTGAAAATCAAGACAGCAGTCTTGGGTTCTTTCAGCCTGTATATCAATCCTGGAAATTGCTCTGGCTCATATTCAGAACCCTCCAGCGCCAACGCAATTTTGCTCAGATCAAGATGCTCAGCCAGTGATGTTGATGCTACAATGTTCTCGATGTTGATTTTTTCTCTTTCACTCATAAAAACCAAATCTCTTATATTTAAACTATATATAAAGATAACATTTTTTATACTATGACGTTTGATGATGGTATATCGGTCATGGTTTATTATAGAGTACGGGAAAGGTTAAATTAATTTTTAACGTTAATTCTATATTTGCGTATGTTATGGTATTTATTATATATGAGCGAAAGGAATCAAACTGAAAAAACAGTACGTATCGATCTAGCTATTTTAAATGACACCAAGGGAGTGCTTAAGTTAACTGATGTAGACCTCCTGTACACTCCAAGGAAAGGAGACCAGATTAGGGTACCCATAGGGAATATAGAACATCTATCTTACAAAAAAACTGCCATGACAACATCAACCCTGTATGTAAATGACTTGATAATTACTGTATGCAGAGCTCACCTATGGGCAGCCGACATAAGAAAACTTAAGGGCGAACAGGGATGATTTTTTAAACCCTACATATTGAGGGCATCTCTCGCAACCTCAGACATCATTGATGGGTTCCATGGTGGTTCCCATACAAGTTCTACATCCGCCATTTCCACTCCTGCCATATTTTCGACAATTTTTTGAACTTCTGATAGTATCCATGGGGTCACAGGGCATGTTGGTGCAGTCATGGTCATTTTTATGTAAACATTATCATTGTTTATCTGGACATCGTATACAAGACCCAGATTCACCACATCCATTCCTATTTCAGGGTCCTCTACAGCCTGAAGAGCTTCCAATATTTCTTCTTTAGTAACCATGTTATCATTTAAACATTAAATTCACATTAATATGTCTATTGTTTTTTTTATATTGACTGTATCCGGTCAAAAACACCGTACTCCCATGGTCTTGTCCTACATTCCAGGCTGCTTCTAATTGATTCTGCTATCATTTTTCTGAAATATCCTGAACTTTCTAAACTGAATATACTTATATTTTCACTACCTCTTACAAATGCTGAATAGAATGACTCTGGCATTTCAAGTGAACTACTTATTCCTTCACCAACAGTGCCATATCTGTCAAGGATAAAACTTCTTACACAGACCATATTTCTGGAATCACGCCTGTAAGGAAGTACAGCCTCAGCAATTACAATCAGGTAATCATAATCCCCCATACCTCCACTACTTATTTTTTTAAAATCTAAAAAGTCAGGAAAAATTTCTGAATTTCTAACCTCTACGTTACTTGCGATCGGTGAACTTTTAAAGATTCTTTTTAAAACTGAATCATTAATCGCTTTCTGAAGTCTCTGCGTTATGATTATTGATACTCTCAGAGGTTTCAATCTCCTGCCATCCTCGTCTATTTCTCCCCCGTCAATTCTTGACGAACTTAAAACGAAAAAGTCATCGGCTATTTTTGTCTTCACAGTATGAATTTGCATTGGTCTTAAACCATTATTTAATCTTTTACTGTTCAGAATCCTCGCGCTTCCTTCTGTTTCTTTCGAAACTACAATGTCAGTGTATTCCGTATTCTTATCTGCATCGCCAGAATTGTTTTCAATTGGCTTAATGATAAAACCGGCATTCTTTTCTCTAAGGAACTTAGCCACTGATTCACTTCTAGATTCAAATCCCCTAACCCTGTAGTTCTTGGTTTTTTTCACATAGTTATCTGATGTGATTCCTACAATGATAAAATTTCTCGTAGAAATAGCTTTCATTAATAGTGACCTGTGTCCCTTATGCAGGTGGCCGAATGTGCCAGCTACGATAGTGATTCCCTTTTTCTCAGGCTGATTCATTTATCGTCTTCCTTATCCTCTTTATACCTTCTACCAGCTGATCTTCTGAGCCAAATGTAAAGTTCAGTCTCATTGAGGATTTCTGAGTTCCGTTTGTGGTAAATGCCTGTCCACTGACATATGCCACGCCATTCTTTATGGCTAGAGGGATCATCTGTTTCGTGTCTATATTTTTGTTTACTGTTACCCATACAAACATACCGCCATCTGGCTCTGAGAATGTTGATATATCAGACATATGTGTCTTAAGAGCATTTACAATTGCGTCTCTTTTGCGTTTGTATATCTGCCGGTTCAGTTCTACCTGCTTGTAGATTATCCCCCTCTTTATGTATTCATAAGCAACATATTGAGAGAAAGAATTTGTTGCAAGATCGAGTGCCTGCTTGATCAGGTTAAACTTTTCCATTACTGCTTCTTGCGCGATTGTGTAGCCCAGTCTCAGTCCCGGTGTCATTACCTTTGAAAATGTCCCAAGATATATTACATCTTCACCTCCCTCCATTGACCTGATGCATGGCACTGGTTCTCCATAATACCTCAGCTGTCCATAGGGATTGTCCTCAACGAGCGGTATCTCATATTTTTTTGATATTTCAATTAGGATTTTCCTCCTCTTTATGGGCATGGTGTATCCAGTTGGATTCTGGAATGTAGGTATGACGTAGATGAACCTCGGTTTTCTATTTTCTGAGATCAGTTTCTTTATCCTCTCTTCCAGCAGTTCGACCTTCATTCCATTTTGATCGACAGGTATGCCTTCCATTTTCAGCCCATTTGCTGAAAAAGCGGATACAGCACCCACATAAGTCGGTTCCTCTGTTATTACAGTATCCCCTGGATTTGCCAGAACTGTTCCAAGTTCATATAAACCCTGTTGTGAACCGGAGTTAACAATTATATTCTCCATATTACATTTTATGTTTTCCGTCTTTTCCAGCATCTTGGAAATTTGTTCCCTAACTGGATTTATCCCCAGCGTATTTCCATATTGCAGAGCCAGATCAGAATTATTTTTCATTATTGACTCCATTATTTCTGTCAACTCTTTGATAGGAAATGTTTCTGGGCTTGGCATTCCTCCTCCAAGGGATATTATCCCTGGTGATGAGGCCATTTTGTTTAACTCCCTGATTTCAGAGGGCTTCATTTTGTTTACAACATCTGAAAAGTTATATTTCATAAACAGATATTATAAATTAGTTTATAGATTTGTCTTACGTAGATATAACTCGTGCTGAGATATTTGCCTTTTATTGTGATAAGAATAGAATGAATTAATATTTGCAGCTTCACGTGGACAGTGTTTTAAAACGGCTAAAATAATATTGGAAAACAAAATTCGAAAATTCTAGAAGAGCGATAAAATCCTGTAAAAGTTAAGAAAAACTGTGCTATTACAAAAAATATTATAACAAAGGAGAAAATGTTGACCGATGATTTCAGGTAGGCTGATGTGGAAAGTCAGCTTGGTGGGAGATACAGAATCCGGTAAAAGCTCCTTAATATCAAGAATAGTGTTTGATAGCGAAGCAGGTAGTTTTATTAATAAGGGACTCCTAAGAAAGAAAGTTTCATTTGACGATGATGGAAAAACTTACCACGCAGAGCTTATATTCCAGGAGATAGATGGTTTTCCAGAAAATGAGAAACTGCTTGCAGGGTCTTCCGCTATTGTTATTGTTGTTGATGTAACAAAGAAGTTAAATGAGGGGGAAATTACAAAATTCATAAAAAATACACAGAAAAAAGGCCTTCTTATTCTGGCGGCAAACAAGGTTGACAGAAAATATGAAGCGGTGACATGGAAAGAAGACCTTGAACCAATGGCTAAGAAATTTGGACTGAATCTGTACATGGTTTCTGCCAGGCAGCCTGAATCCGTTAATAATATGGTAAATGGGATATCACGTCTCCTGATTGGAAGAATAAATGGAAAACAATAGAGAAGAGAGTTACGCTATATGCAATTCGATCTTATTTACAATAGAGAATGGGAAAAGTGCCCAGTATATTCA
>JAJZIN010000007.1 GCA_021810575.1 Thermoplasmata archaeon | reverse complement strand
GGTATCCAGTGGTGAAATTTATATATTCACTGAAAGAGTGACCCAGATGATCCTGGCAAGTCCATGTTGAAGTCCCTGGGTATTCATACGCAATTTCGAATCCACTGAAACAACCTATATTATTCACCGTTGTGCTGAAATATTGTTCATCCCCCTGATATGCTGAGGTGGTTTCTAAAAGAATACATGTTCCACTCCTTGTCACCTCAAAGTAGCCTTCCATATATCTTTTAAACCAGATGTTCTTCTTCAACGATTACTGGCATTATATTCAAGGGACGAATTCTCATCAAACAGTATGCACTTTATCCTTCGTGCAAAGTTATCCTGTTCTATAGATGCAGGCACGCTTCAATTAATATTCGCTCTTGAATGAATTATTTCTCTTTGTCAATAAAGCTTTCAATAATTGCAAATAAAATATCATAATTCACTATCACTTTTCACAATGAACTGGAACTTAAGCCTGCATAGTTTAGAATTGAATAACCAATAGTAAATGGAAATAAGCCAATTCTTATTATTTATACTCATTCTATTTTTTTTCAATACTATTGAGATTTGTCTCCAGCCATTTCCTGTCATCTGTACTTTTTATTTTTTTTGCAAATTCTTTTGCAATTCTAAAGTCTTTTTCAAATTCATTGAAGTCACCTTCTATATAATATGCCCTGGCTAGTGCTTCATAAGCAAATCCAAAATCGAAATCATTCAGATTGCCAATCTTACAAAATTCCAGGCATCTTCTCCCGTGATATATAGCAGATTCAGGCATTGAGAGAATAGAATATACCCTTGAAATAATCCAGTGACCTCTTGAAAATTCAAGATTACCGCCTGCATATCTCCAGTGGAATAATGATGCTTGAGCTTCGCTAATCATAATTTCATCCTCATAGGGCGTTCTGGTTTTTTCCATCAGGTCCCAGGTATGATTGAACAGCGCAGATGCAATTTTTCTGTGAGATTCCTGATCCATCCCAAATTTGTCATCATTCATACAATATCATCAGGATTATGTAATTAAATTCTTTCGTAAGAAACCCTATTGTGCGATATAATTCGGATTTAAAATCTGAAAATAAAATGTCCAAGCCCCATGACCTGTAGGCATAAAAATAGCAAAAAACAATCTGGAGGCTGGTCACAATCCATCGACTCTATAATATCTAATCATTGGGATTTCCATGGGACAGCATAGGAAAACTTAATGAATTTTTAGAGGAAGATAGAATAATTCAAAATGTTGAGAATAAAACCGATTCTTGAGTGATTGAATCCAACCACCATCTGAAAGGTGATCCACTGGCACAAAGGTAATTGTGCCGTATATCTCACTATGCAGGAATCAATAGCTGATTAGAAAAACTGGAATGTTTATAAAAGAGAAATAAGGTTATTTTAAGGAATGATTAACCCATTCATGGTTGAAGAAGAAATATATGATGAATTAAGGAACAATGTCAGGGAATTTGTTCAGCGTGAAGTTGAACCCATAGCAAAGAAGATGGACCTGGAGGATTATTTTCCAGAAAAGGTCTTCAGGAATATGGGAAAAATGGGTTATCTGGGCATTACTGTAGGTGAGGAGTTTGGAGGTGCAAACCTGGGATATCTTGGACAGGCAATTATAGAGGAAGAATTAGGTTATTCATCTCCTTCACTGGCTTTGAGCTATGGAGCTCACAGTAATCTCACACTTGACAATCTGTACCGGAATGGGAATGATGAACAGAGAGAATCTTATGTGCCAAAACTGGTATCAGGCGATTGGATCGGTTCTCTTGGCCTGACTGAACCTGAATCTGGTTCTGATGCATTGAACATGAAAACAAGCGCTCAAAGAGAAGGAGACAGTTATATAATTAATGGCTCCAAAACATACATAACAAATGCACCTTACGCAGATCTGTTCCTAACCTACTGCAGGACAGGAAAGGAACATTCCGCCTTCATTATTCTTGCAACAGATGATGGTTTCTCAAAAGGAAAAAAGTTTGATAAGATGGGAATGCGGGGATCACCAACCGGTGAAATATATTTCCAGGATCTGAAAGTCTCTGAAAAGAGACTCATTGGAAAGGAAAATCATGGTAAACACATAATACTGGGCGGATTAAATTCAGAAAGGGCTATCCTGTCATTCATATTCGTAGGACTTGCGAGGAGATCGCTGGAGGAGGCAATAAAATACTCAGTGGAAAGAAAACAATTTGGCGAATCACTGTATAAATTCGAAATGATACAGGACAAGCTGGCAACAATGTATACCCGATACAGGGCTGCAAAATTACTGGCGTATGAAACCCTGAAGCATCTTGATAAGAACAGGATGGATGTGAAGAATGCCGCAGCTTCAATTCTTTATTCTGCACAGGTTTCCGAGTATATATCACGGGAGTGTATCCAGATTTTCGGGGGAGCAGGATATATGCACGATACTGGTATCGACAGATTAAACAGGGATGCAATACTGGGGCAGATAGGAGCAGGAACTACAGAAATAAGAAAAAAGCTCATATCGGGGGCATTGATAAAGGATTTCCGGGAAGGAAGGAAAATTGATTGAATTATGTTATGTATAAAATGTGGAACTCGAGAAGCCATATACAAGGGGCTCTGTGAAGACTGTATATGGGAAACACTTGTGATTGAAAAACCAGGTTCAATAACGTTCACGAGCTGTCCAAAATGTGGTGCTGTGAAGGTGGGTAACTACTGGGCTCATCACGATGCACAGGAAAGATGGGCAAAGAAGGTGTACGAACTTTTCAGCGTAAATGAACCATTTAAGATTGAATCGTTCGGACCTATAGAACTGAACAAGATCGAGGATACAGCCTACATCAGGATAAGAATTAAAAGAGATGATGCTGAAGAGAAGGAGTTTCTACTTGAAATTCCCTACAGGAAAGAGTCAATCAGCTGTCCAACGTGTAATAAGGTAACCGGATCATATTATGAATCCAAGGTTCAACTCAGGGGATTCTCAGAGAAAATGAGTCCGGAGATAGATACAATTCACCAGGAACTTCTCAGGATGGTGGAGAGCAACCAGAAGAAAGATCCTGAATCATTCGTCTCAAAGTCAGTTCAGTTGAAGGAAGGTATTGATATATATCTTGGCAAGAAGAAGGATGGGGACACCTTTGCCAGGGAAATACAGTCCAAAACAATATGCAATGTTGTGGTCTCAAGTTCACTGGCTGGAATCAAGGATGGCAAACAGTTTTTCAGGTTCACTTACATGATCAGGATACTGGATATCGAGCCCGGTTCCCTGATATTTTTTGATAACATAAAATATATTTACCAGGGAAAGAGGCCGGGGGGCATATATGTGACAGATCTGAAAAATGGAAAGACAACTCTTATCAACAAGAGGCTCATAGATTTTGATAAACTAAAGGAAACTGGAGAAAAAGCGTCACGGGAAAGGTTCATTGTATTGCATAGGACAGAAAATGAAACGAACCTGATGAATGAGAGGACGTATATTCAGATAACCCTGAAGAGGGTTATAAAGGAAGATCAGGTAGAACTGTTCTTCTACGAAGACAACTATTATGAAATTTTAGGTGATATTTGATGTTTGTAAGAGCGGAATGGGAAAATCTGAAGGAAGTGATTGTACACAGGCCAGGAACAGAAATAGATTATGCAATGATCTCACCGAGGGCCTTTCTCTTTGAAAGACCATTCAACAAGACAAAAGCGTTAAGGGAACATGAGAAACTGGAAGAAATAATGAAGGAGAATGGGGCAAAGGTAACCCAGCTTAGAGAAATTGTTGTGAACAGGTGCAACACAGACAGTAACTTCAGAAAAGCAATGGAAGAAAAGCTAGCAGCCGAAGTTCAGTTTTATGGTGATATTTCCGAGGTTGAAAAGTTGAAGAAGGATTTTCAGAAAAATCTTCCATTCATGGATGCAGATACCCTTTTCAATATATCCATACTGGTACCTTCAATCGATATAACTGTTGATCGTGACAATCATATGTCGTATCCAAAGATTTTCTCTAACGTACCTCTGACCAACCTGTATTTCATGAGGGATCAGCAGGCAGTCAGTTCAAATGGTGTCATTCTTGGTAGAATGAAACTGCCCCAGAGAAAGATGGAACCTGAAATCACCGGGTTTATAATGGAAAAGATACTTGGAAAGGATCATCTGAAAAGAGTTGTGGAAAATTCGTATTTCGAAGGCGGAGATTACATACCGTGTGGTGATTTTGGTTTAATAGGTACGGGACCGCGTACTGATCTTGCAGGAGCCATATCAGCAATGAATTCTGGCATGATGGCACATGACGAGGTACTTGTTGTGGAAAACCCACGATATCCCTTCATGGTCAACGATCTCCTCAATAACATGCATCTTGACACATATTTCAATATTGCAGGAAATGGGACTGCCATAGGCTCCATGGATCTGGTGAAAGCAGCAAGGGGAAAGTTATATCAGAAGATTAGTGAGGGTTATTCATATGCAGAGGATATAACACTGTACGATTACCTGAAGAATAAAGGATATAACATAATGGATATCTCTCCCATTGAACAGCTATGTTATTCATCCAATTTCCTGACTGTAAAGGACAACAGGATCATATGCATAGACTCATTCTCCGTTCTTAAAAAACTTGAAAGCAACGGTGTCATAACAAAAAAAGTAAAGGAAGAAGCAGGAGCAAAAGAATCAGAACTTAAAAGCGGGACAATGTTCCCATCCACTTCAAAGATGCGGGATTTCGGACTTGACTTCGTAAAGATCAATCTCGAAGAAATAACGGGTGGATATGGTGGTGCCCACTGCATGACATTTACACTTCAGAGGAATTGATCTGCAAGTTAACTCCCATGGCTAACTTTTACAAATTCAAAACATTCTGGAAGAACTTTAATTTTAGGTTGTAATAAATATAAACAAATACGTCATAAAGATTGAAATTTTCATAGTCAATTCATATAGCAAAGGTTAATTAAAAACAAATAAATACTGAGCGTATGTCTACAAAAACCATGATATATATTCTTGTAGGACTTGCTGCATTGCTTCCTGCCGTATGGGGATTTTTCCTCGCTCTCGCTCCAATCTGAGGGTGTGGTTTATGGCTGAAGACAAATTCTACAATCAGGTCTATTCAATCAAGGAACAGATCAATTTCAATGAAAAATTTTCCATAGATATAGGAGATGTTCATGCTATTGTAATTTCAGGTATGGGTGGCTCAGGAGTATCCGGGAGAATATTTTCCGAGGCATTCCAGGAACTTCCCGTAATAGTGGTGGATTCATACAAACTTCCAAAATATGTAGACAGAAACTACTGTTTCATTGCAGTAAGTTATTCTGGTAATACAGAAGAAACACTCAGTACAGTAAGGGAAGCAAAGTCACGGGGAATCACCGTAAATGCCATAACTTCTGGAGGCGAACTTTCCACGATTTGTGACAATCTCATAAAAATACCCTCAGGATTGCAGCCAAGGGAAGCAATAGGGTACCTCTTAATGCCACTTTTAAACACTTTTATCGGGATTAAAGGGGAAGAGAGAAAGAGGATCATTTCAATTCTTGAAAACCTGGAAAAGGAGAGGAGTCCTATCTGGCAACTTGCTCAGAAGATAGTGGATTCAAGGAAGATTCCATACATCCTTTCATGGGAACCTTTCAGCAGTCTCAGTTACAGGTTCAAGACACAATTTAATGAGAACTCAAAGCTTTTCGCCCTGAATCATAACCTGTCTGAACAGAATCATAATGAACTCGTTCCGCAGCTTGTAAACAGTGGAATGGCTGAAAAATTTATCTTCCTTGCTATTGAAGGTGATTCCAGTTCAAGATGCAAGGTGCGGCTTGATATAATGGAAAGTAAATTCTCATCTGAAATCATAAAGATAAAGCCAAAAGGTGAGACTTACCTGGAGAAGCTGTTCTATATCCTGCATTATATTGACATCCTGACAGTGGAAGTAAGTTTGAGATTATCCTTTGATCCAGAGGATGTGAAGGTACTGGAAAACCTCAAGGCTGAACTTTCCAGAATTAAATAATATCAAGATTCCCAGTTGGAAGGACCCTCATGATTTCCTCAGTATCTGTTTCTAGTTTTTTTGCGATTTCCTGGGCTGCCTTATCCCTTTTTCGACTTCCCGGCATGATGGTGACACAATCCGAATCATTTTCCCGGAATGGATAGATCATTGCAATCCTGGCTTCCCTGTAGTCAATCATCCTTATGCTGAGTTTAAGTGGGAGGTTAAAGAGATAGTTCCTCTTCCCCCTGACAATCCATGAACCTTTTCTAACGTACTGTCCTGATTCTGGCGTCTTGCTCACCTGCAATGGGCTGACCCAGTAGGCTGACCCTGACGTCAGACCATTCTGCCACGCCCTCGAAAATGAAACAGCGAATATGGCTGCTTCCCGGATTTCGTCCTCTGTTATTTCTGCATTATCCTCATTCCTGATTACCGTACTGGGTGCGCCGTACATATCCGCGTGAATATAGAGGTCTTTCTCACCCATATGCTTCTTCACCACCTTCTCGTTTGTATCAGTATTCTTCCCGGAGATGACAAGATGATTGGCAGGGGTGAAAAACCAGTGGTATGTCTCAAACCAGAATCTGGGCCTTTCCTTCTTCTTCCTTACCTGTTGCTCCTGTATTCCCTTTATGGAATTCTCCATTGCAACCTTTGCACCCTCTATTCTTTCAAGGTAATCTTTTGACGTATCAAAATAATAGGTCATGTTCTCTCCAACACTCTTGTCGTAGAATAATTTGAATGTCCTGTCTTCAAAGATTATTTCCGCGCTCTTTTCTGCCTTATTCTTTGACTTCACCTCTATGACAAAACCATCAAAGGACAGCTTCTCCTGATCAGAATTCTTAAGGTGTTCAAGAACCTTCTTCATAGTCTGAAAGTGAGAGGAGATCATGACACCTGACTCCCTGCTCTCTTCAGAGGCTTTCTTGTATTCCTCGATGGTTTTTTCCTGATTCTCCACAATTCTCTTTATTCTCAAATTCTCTGGAGTGTCCTTTATCTCAGTCTCCATCATAATCTGAAGTGCATCGTTGAAATCTTCCACAACCCTATCAGGCTCCCTGTTCAGGAAGGTCAATCTCATGGGGCTTACAAGTTGCTCTTCTTCATAGAAATATCCCTTGTTTTCCTCAGTCTCACGGAGGCACTCATTCAGTTTTTCTTCAATCTGGTCGATCATTTCGGTGCACTCAACCGCACTCAGGTTCTTATCAATCCCAGCTCTCTTCAGGACTTCTTCAGATAATTCACCACCAAGGTTGAACCTCGTCGCCATCGTTTGAACAATTGACGCCTTGCTCTTTTCCAGTATATCAGTCTTATTTTTGGCTGTTAACGATAGTGGGTCAACCAGGGACGGAGGAATGTATTTTTCACCCTTGATTATTTTTCTGTTTTTCCATTCCCTTGGATTCAGGGCATATTCAATGATGTCGTCCTGAAGCGTTATCAGATTCCCATCCCTGAAAAGTTCCATCACGAATGATGAACCGTTGTAAAAATCAACTCTTACAACCCTGTCAAAATTTATCTGGTAGATTGCCTTAATTTTCTTGTCTGTGAATTTCTTTCTCAGGAACATTGCCAGATTTCCGGCATCCTGGCCTCTCTCCGCATCCATTAGACAAATTCCCTTCTTCACATCAATATAGAACGAGCCCTTTTTCAGGGTGGGACTGTGAACCTGGAAAATGAACTTTCCACCACCAAGATCATATATCTTCTTTATGAAGCTGTCCTGAAGATCCTTTCTTTTATTGTTAACAAATGCATAGATATCAACAGAGCTTTCCTTATCTTTCACAGTTCTATATGTCAGATTGCCTATAAAATTTAAAGAAAGAAATACTGTGGATTAAAGGATAGGAAAACTGGCATCAACCAACATGAATTAGAAGAGAAATAACGTCTTTCCTGATATTAAAGGAAGGAATAACACAGAATCATATTAAAATGGCAAGAGTATAAATGAATTATGGAAATAACGACTTAATTTAAAGGGGTTGGATAATTTGGAAGCGATAGACGAAAAAATTCAGAATCTTCAGAACCAGGTTGATTACGAAAAGATGATGCCCATATCCAACTGTGCAAATCTTGCCAGGATGGAAATAGAACTTGCCACACTGTATAACAAAAAAGGTGATAAGGAGAAAGCCAACCAGCTGCTTGAAGATGCAAAAAATGCATTAACGGATCCTATGTGTCCGGAATCCAGAGAGAAAAGAAGAGTTCTCAACCAGCTTTCCTTCATAATGGGTGGGCCAACGGGAGCCGCCCTCCAGAATCCATACATGCAGGGTCGAATGTCTATCCCCATATATATCAGATTCATGGGGCTCATAATTCTGATGCTTGGATATGGGTCACTGTACCTTCTAGGTTATCTTGGGTATCTTACAAGTGATACCCTGTTTAATATTCTGATCTTTGTCGTATTCATTGTGAGCCTGGTAGCCGGAAGTGTAATCCAGAGGATGTATATCAAGAGGATCAGGTCCAGGTAAGATTTTCCTGTATAGCACGATTTTGTTAATCTTGTATATCTTCCAATAGTGTTATTAAAGGAATAATGACAAGATTATATTTTTTAACCTATAATCAATACACATAACATGGCCAATATTTTGATCACCGGCTCTCTGGGACAGGTAGGTTCTGAATTAATTGATTATCTCCTGGCGAGCTATGGGGGAACCATATACGCATCTGATATACAGAAGGAACCAAAGATTAAGGAAAACAGCAGGATCAACTACGAAATTCTTGATGTGAGAGATAGGGAAGCAGTGGATAACATACTTATGGAAAGAAAAATAGACGAGGTCTACCATCTGGCATCAATCCTGTCAGCAACTGGAGAAAAGGATCCATATCTGGCTTACAATGTAAATCTGACAGGGACCGTCAATATATTGAATGCGTGTGTTACAAGAAGTGTAAAGAAGGTATTCATTCCTTCAACAATTGGTGTATATGGTCCAGAGGTACAGAAAATTGATGCACCAATCAGGCATGATTCCGTACCCACAACCATGTATGGGATAACAAAATTTACATCTGAAATGCTGTTCCAGTATTATTTCAACAAATACAACCTTGATGTCAGGAGCCTGAGATACCCGGGACTGCTTAGTTATAAGGTAGCACCAACTGCTGGAACAACCGATTATGCGGTTGACATGATCAAACACGCAGCCCAGGGGAATTCTTATGAATGCTACCTGAAGGAGGAAACTAAACTGCCCATGCTCTATATGCCAGATGCAATGAAGGCAACACTTCACCTGATGACTTCTCCAGAGGAGAGCATTAAGATAAGAACAGCCTATAATGTGATGGCATATAGCTTCTCACCAAAGGAACTGGAAGAGGCAGTGAGGGAGCTAAACCCAGACTTCAGGGTAAAATACAATCCTGATTTCAGGCAGAAAATAGCAGATTCATGGCCGTGGTCTATTGATACAAAAGATGCTGTGAAAGACTGGGACTTCAAGCCAGAATATGACCTGAAGGCCACTGTTTCTGATATGTTTAAAAATTTCAAGAATCAGTCAATCTGATTGAGGTCAACTTCTACAACACATTTGTTTCCCCCATCAGAGAACTTTTCAACCAGGGTGAAATTATTCTCTCCTGATCTTTGAATTATGTCCTTTCCAAGGACATCGCATATTACCTTTCCATTGTTCTTTGCCATCTCATAGAAGATACAGTTATGCCTTATGATCCTTACAGTCTCTCCGTCAACTTCCATTTTTGCATAGTATCCAAGCTTATTCAGTGCATTCACAAAGCTCTGGAGCCTCTGAATTTTCTTCTCCCTCCCATCCAGAGCACCTTCTGAATTCTTGAAACCAGCTTTCTCCATCAATCTGTCTGCAACATGGCCGAGAAGAAGATTCAATTTCATCTCACCGAATTCAGTTCTGAATTCATCGAGGAAGGTAGCCATGAGCTCTGAATATTTTTTTGGGAACAGTTCCATGCCAGACTGGCTGATTTCATAATATTTAGAAGGTCTTCCGGTGCCTTCCTTCTTGAAGAATGGCTTTACATAGCCCATTTTTTCCAGGGTGTCCATATGCTCTTTTACGGCAGTCTTATTCATGTCCAGTGTATCTGCAAGATAAGCCATGCTTTTCTCCCCATTTTCAAGAAGCATAAGGATACTTGTCTTTACCTTTCCAAGGAGAGGACTTACTGCAAGTTCGTTTTCCATGAGTATAGTAGTGAAATTACTTATATTAAGTTTATTGACTTTAAACATAAGTAAGTGTTTAAATAGGTTAAACCAATTTAGTATTATGGTTGAGCTGAAAATTAGCAATCTCTCCGCCAGTGTGGAGGGAAAGAAGATCCTGAAAGGGGTTGATATCGATGTTAAAGGAGGAGAAATCCACGCACTGATGGGACCTAATGGAGCCGGTAAAAGTACATTGGGAAATGTTCTCATAGGCCATCCGAACTACGTTATTGATGGTGGATCAATTATACTGGACGGTAAAGACCTTACGAATAAGACGCCAGAAGAGAGGGCGAGGGCTGGACTGTTTCTTGCATTTCAGAGCCCGATCTCCATACCAGGTGTCAAGATTTCATCCTTCCTGCGAACTGCATACAAGCAGCTTCATCCAGAAGATAAGGTAACGGTCACAGAATTTTTCAACAGGGTGAAGGAGCACCTGAAGTTTGTTGGACTGGATGAATCTTTCATGTCAAGGTCTGTTAACGATGGATTCTCCGGCGGTGAAAGAAAGAGATTCGAAATACTCCAGATGGCAATCCTTAAGCCAAAGATAGTGGTACTTGATGAAATAGACTCTGGACTTGATGTTGATGCACTGAGGCTTGTTGCAGAGGAGATAATAAAATATCACAGCAAAGAAGTGGGTTTCCTTATTATCACGCACTACCAGAGGATTCTCAAGAATATCGACCCGGATTTCGTTCACATAATGGTTGACGGAAAAGTAGTCAGGAATGGAGACAAGAATCTTGCTCTGAAGATAGAGGAAGAAGGATACGATTGGATAAAGGAGTGATAAAAATGGAAGTTGAATTAACAAAGGAAGAAGAAATAGAAAGATTAGTAGAAAGCCTGAAAGGTTCCAAAGCATCGGACTGGGAATTTCATGACAAATTCAGCCCTATTTATTCTACGGGAAAAGGTCTGAATAAAGCTGTAGTAGAGGAGATTTCAGAGATAAAGAAGGAACCGGACTGGATGAGAAGGATGAGATTGAAGGCACTGGAAATATTCCAGTCCAAGCCCATGCCAACATGGGGACCAGACCTGTCAGGAATAGACTGGGAAAACACCACATACTACAACAGGCCAGATGAGAGAACATCCCAGAACTGGGATGATGTGCCAGACCAGATAAAGGATACATTCCAGAAACTTGGCATACCTGAAATGGAGCAGAAATATCTTGCAGGATCAGTTGCCCAGTATGAGAGTGAAGGTGTTTATCACTCACTGAAAAAGGTATGGGAAGACAAGGGTGTGGTTTTCATGGATCTTGACTCAGCGGTTAAGAATCATCCCGATCTTGTTAAGGATTATTTCTGCAAGGCGGTACCATTCACTGATAACAAGTTTGCAGCACTCAATGGTGCAGTATGGAGTGGAGGTTCATTCCTGTATGTGCCAAAGGGAGTTCACATTGATATGCCACTGCAGACATACTTCAGGATGAACAATGAAAGCACAGGGCAGTTTGAGCATACAATAGTTGTAGGAGATGAGGGCTCCAAGGTACATTACATCGAGGGATGCACAGCACCAAGATGGGACAAGGATTCACTTCACAGCGCAATCGTTGAAATATATGCACAGAGAGATTCAGATGTAAGATACACAAGTGTCCAGAACTGGTCAAAAAGCGTGTACAATATGCCAACAAAAAGGGCGTGGGTAGATGAAAGGGCAAAGATGGAATGGGTTGGTGGATCGCTTGGATCAAAGATAACAATGATATACCCTTCCTCCTACCTAAGAGGGCCATATGCATCCACATCGAACCTGAATATCTCCCTTGCCGGTGCAGGTACAATAAAGGATACAGGCGCAAAAGCAATACATCTTGCACCTCACACAACATCGAAAATAATTGCGAAGAGCATAAGCATTGAGGATGGAAAGGCCATATACAGAGGTCTTCTTAGAATGAACAAGGGAGCAATTGATTCAAAAAGCAAGGTACAGTGTGATGCTCTCCTGATCAACGATGATTCCCAGTCACTGACATTCCCGCACGATGAGATATATGAACCGACAGCAACATTCTCCCACGAGGCAAGTGTAGGAAAGATAGGAACAGAAGAACTGACATATCTTAGATCAAGGGGACTTTCTGAGGATGAGGCAAGCTCAATGATTGTTCTCGGTTTCCTGGACGATGTAATGAAGGAGATCCCGATGGAATTTGCCATTGAGATGAACAGACTCGTCAAGCTTGAAATGAACAAACTAGGAGCAGTAGGATGATCTTCCATGGAACAGTTTTCTGATCTTTTAAAAACAAGACTGAAAGACCCTGCCTACGATTTCAGGCAGGATTCATTCCTGAACTACCTGAGGACACCGAGAAGATCATATAAGGAAAGTCCAACAGTCAAGGACTATATGGATATTACTGAAAAGGATCTTGAGAAAATGGCAACTGGACTGTACCGGCCACTTAAACCAGCAATAGAGAGAAAGGAATCTGATGTATTGATCGGTAATGGCAGGATCCTTGCTAAAAAGGAACAGGCAGGGATCAAGATAAGTAATATTACGGAAGTACTCAGCCAGCTTCCTCAGATTGTCTGGGAGAAGAAGGGAAAGGAAAGGGAAGAATTCCTGATTAATGCATCATGGAGTGGAGGTTATTTCATAGAGGTAGGAAGGGAAAAGAATGTTAAACTTACCATCGACGCCTTCAATGACGGCAATGACTCAGGGTCAGAGAAAAACATCATATTCATAGGGAAATTCTCAAAGGTGAACCTAGTTGAATCAAGATATACGGACGGAGAAGCATCGGGTAACCCAACACAGGGAAAAGTTACATACATATTCCTTGGCGAGGGTGCATCCCTTGAATATAACTATCTTCAGGATAAGAACACAGCAGTGAATGATATAACATTCATACGAACATTCCAGGAAAAGTCTTCCAACTTCAAGATATTCCACGTGAATCATGGTTCAGGAAAATTACTATTTGTCAACGAATCAACACAGGAAGGCGATGAATCTGATTACAGGGTATTTGGAGCTAGCTTCAGCAATGGACATCAGTCCATAGATATAAGGGACAGCAGCTTCCAGATCGGAAAGAGTACTGCCGCAGATATTAAGGTCAGGGGAGTGGTCAAGGGTTCAAGTTCAACAATTCACAGGGGTAATATAGACATTGAATTACCAAGTATTCTCTCCACAGGATTCTATGATTCAAAGATACTCTTACTTTCAAAGGAAGGTTATGCAAACTCAAAACCCGGACTGATTATCAGGAACAATAACACGAGATCAAAGCATGGTTCCGCCATAAGCAGTGTGGATAAAGAACAGATCCTGTACCTGGAAAGCAGGGGAATTGATGAGAAAACAGCCACGACTCTCATAACTGGAGGTTTCATTGAATCCATCATAGAGAAATCCAACAACAGGAAATTCATCGAAACGGTACAGGAATATTCAAAGGATATAAATTTTTAAAACACATACATTATTTAACAGGGCGACTTATTTGATCAATGTTGAAGAAATCAGAAAGGATTTTCCAATTTTCAGAAGATTTGAGAGGGATGGAATAATATATCTTGACAACGCTGCAACGACACAGAAACCAAAAGCTGTTATAGATTCCATAGTGGATTTTTATGAGAATCACAATTCTAATGTTCATAGGGGTGTTTACAGGGTAGGAGAAGAGGCGACAGATCTGTATAACAAATCAAGGGAGAACGTTGCTAAATTCATAGGTGCATCAGCAAACAATATAGTTTTTGTGAGGAATGCGACAGAAGGACTAAACCTTGCAGCATCAGGGCTAACTTCCAAGCTAAATGAGGGTGACGAGGTGCTCATTTCAAGAATGGAGCATCATTCAAACATAGTTCCGTGGCAGATCCAGTCTGCAAACAGGAAAGTAAGATTGAAATTCATAGAGAATGGTGAGAAGGACCGGATCGACTGGAAGATGGTGGAGGAACATATAAGCGAAAGGACAAAAATTGTCTCGCTTACGCATTGCTCTAATATTCTCGGGACGATTAATGACCTCAATGACATGGGCAGACATCTTCACAACATGGGAATAAAGTTCGTAGTTGACGGTGCACAGAGCGTTCCGCACATGCCTGTTGACGTAGATAAACTACAGTGTGATCTGATGGCATTTTCCGGGCACAAGATGCTCGGTCCCTCAGGTATTGGATGCCTTTACGGAACAGAGGAAATGCTCAATGAAATGCCACCATACATGGGAGGTGGAGAGATGATTAAAGAGGTGTATGAAGATCATTTCGTTCCTGCAGACGTGCCAGAGAAGTTCGAGGCGGGCACACCAAACATAGAAGGAGCGATAGGTCTTTCTGCAGCAGCTGATTATTTGAGGAGACTGGGAATGGAAAATATTCGTGAACATGAAAGAGACATCATTTCATATGTCCTGAAGAGGGAGGACGAAATGAATATGGATGACCTCATAAGTTATGGTCCCAGAGATCCAGATATCAAGGCCGGAATATTCACATTCAATATACAGAAGAAGGTTCCAGGTGACAGGCCCTTTGGAAACGAGGTGCATCCACATGATATCTCCCACATGGCTGACAGGATCGAGGGGGTGGAACTCAGATCAGGTCACCACTGTGCCATGCCCATGACAGTCGCACTCGGAGTATATGCAACAGCAAGGGCCTCCTTCTACATATACAATGACAGGAAGGACGTGGATCACCTTTTTGATTCCATAGAAAAAATAGAAAAGAGGATGATTGTAAGATGAGTGATGATATAGTTTACAGCGCAATTATAGATGAGCACTATCAGGAGCCAAGAAATTTTGGCAAGATCGAGAATCCAGATGAACAGATAATGGAAACAAATCCCACGTGTGGTGACACCATTGCCATGTATGTGAAGATCGGCGATGGCAGGATCAAGGACATAAAATATGTTGCAAAAGGCTGTCTTATCAGCGTGGCCGCAGCGTCCATTCTTTCAGAGAATGTGGAGGGAAAGAGCGTTGAAAGTGTTATGGACATGAAAAAAACTGATGTCCTTGGTAATCTTGGATTGACCCTTGGACCTGCAAGAGAAAAATGTGCACTTCTGTCATACGATGCCCTGATCAAAATGATAAAGGATTACAGGAGCAGGAATCCTCAGTAAGCACTGTTTTCAACAACTGATTCTCCACCAACCTTGCTGACATGCAGTGAAATGTCTGCAGCAGTTTCAAGTTCTGTGTGATGTGTTATTATTACTATCTGCGGGAATATGCCCTCATCGCTCAGATCCTTCATGGCATACTGGAGTATTTCGCGGAGATCATTACGTCTCTCCTCATCCAGGTAAATTGTAGGTTCATCCATCATTATTGTGCTTATGTTCCTGCCTAGATATTTGGCTATGGCAAGCCTCATAGCAATGGAAACAGATGTCTTTTCCCCACCGCTAAGCTGGGTTATGTTCTTGATCTGCCCATACTGCATTATATCAACATCCAGATCTTCAGAAATCCTGATGTCCTCTATGTTCAGATTGAATCTTGATATAAGGTTCCTGGTTATGGAGTTTATGGACTCCAGGGCCATCTGCCTTATCAGCTGCGGGATACCGTCCCTGTTGAAAGCTTTTTTAACAAGAACAAGAAAATCATTGATCTTCTTAATTCTGCCAATTTCATCCAGTTCCTGCCTCAACCTATCCGTACTTTTTTCAAGATCCTTAAGGGATGTTTCCAGGGATGATTTCTGTCCTGTAAGATAGACCTTTCTTTCCATAAGTTCACTGTATCTGGCATTTATTTCTGACAGCTCCCTTTCTACGCCCCCAAATTTTCTGATTTCATCAGTCAGTCTTTCTGTATCTTTTTTCATATTTTCAATGGATTCATTGAGGGAAACAAGCCTTGTACCTGCCCTTTTCAACTCATCCTCCTTTTCAGCATAGGATTCTATCTCTTTTCTTGTATCGGCAATTCTTTTCCTTAACTGCTCAAAGTCCTGTGATCTTTTACCTTCCTTCCACAGTAGGAAAGATTTTTCATTGGCTCTATCAACCTGTTCAAGATTTTCAATCTTCTTTTTCATTGCTTCAATATTTTCAGGTATTTTCTGTTCTTTGAGAAGATCCACCGTTCCGCGCAATTTCTGGAGTTCATTATCTATTTCCTTGAATTCTTTCCTGAGACTCTCATGATCGTGCAGGAAAGAAGTGATTTCCTCATATCTTGTATGTGATTCTTTCATGGTCCTAAGTTCAATTAACATTGAAGTCAGGTCTTTTTCATTCCTGGCAATATTCTCCATTATCCGGTAATAAGTTTTCACTGAATTGGAGGTAAGTGAATCAATACTCTTCTTTATGTTATCGATCTTTCTTGTAAGTGCTCCCAGCATACTTTCATTAGATTCTATATCCAATCTAGACTTCTCAATCTGGTTTCTATATTCTTCCATCACCCTTGACCTGTGCTCGTGGGTGAGTTCCTGACCACAAAGGGGGCACTCCCCTGCATCATGCAGTTCCTCAATCTTGATGCCTAATCTCTTTATTTCGTCATTGAGTCTTGCGATTTCGGTTCTGCAGGAACCAATTCTCGAGACCTGTTCATTTTCTTCAGATCTCAGCTTCATGATTTCGCGGTCAGTATCATCAGATGACATCTTTCCTGACACTATCATCTCTGGAATGCTCTTCCCTATCTCTTCCAGCTTATTTTTATCATTATCGACTTCTGACTGTTTTTTCTTTATCTCCTTCTCAACTGTAATATATTTATAATTTTCCTCTGAAACCAGTTCTTTTTCCTTCTCCTTCTTCTCCATATCGTCTATCTTCAATTTCATTTCATTATATTTACTATATAATTGTTGTATATTACTCTCTGAGGTTCTAAGGCTCTGGAGATTTCTTTCCAGCTGCACCACCTGAGTTTTAATATCTTCTATCTGCCTATGATTCTGTTCAATAAGGGCTATCTTATCTCCATTTAGGTACAGTTCACTGTTTTCCAGTTCAGTTAGTGTTTTCCTCAGTGAACCAAGTTTTTTCAGTGAATCGCCTACTTCCCTGATCACTTTCTCCACATCGTTCCTTTCCCTCACTGCACTCAACATGTAATCCGTTTGTGATTTCAGGGTGCCATTGAGCTCAACAAATTTCAGGTGCCTCCCGTTTATTTCTTTCATTAGAGCGTCTGTTTGCTTCATATCCTGTTCGTTATTCTTTTCATCCCGTTCCACTTTTTCAAGCTCTTCCCTCTTTCTGCCTATCTCTTCTTCTGAATTCCTCAATCCATCCGTGATAAATTCAAACTGGCCGATCTTTGCTGACATGTCCTTCACGATCCTGTCAACTTCATTGAATGCCCTGTCATAATTCTTCAAACCTATAATTTCATTGAAGACATCCTTCCTTTCTGCAGGAGTTTCCTTAACCAGGGAGTCTATCTGCCCCTGATCAACATATATTGAATTTATGAATGCACTTTTTGAAATGCCCATGATGTTCTGAATTTCAGCAGAAACAGCAGCTGCACCTTCTGCCAATTTCTGGCCATCCATGTGCAGTGTTGCGTTTCTGGTCATTTCCCTATCCTTCTTATTCTCTATCTGCCTAGATACCTCATACTCATGAGAGCCTATCCTGAACCTGACCTGTATGCTTGCCATTGTTGAATTATATGAAACAACCCTTTTTCTCTCACTCTCCCCCTGGCCAAAGAATGCAACTTTTATGGCCTCAAATATGGATGATTTGCCAGAACCGTTCTGTCCCAGTATGATGTTTATACCTGTGCCCAGGTATATGTCACTGTTCCTGTGGGAGAGGAAATTCTCCATCTTAACATTCTCAATTATCATTCAATATCTCCTCACAGATCTTTAGTATGTCTTCGTCACTGTGTTTTCCATCCTTTATCAAATTGTATATAGAAAGTGCCATGTTGCCTTTCTTCTCATCGGCAAAATACTTGGTGAATATGGAACCTATGCTTTCCTCAAATGATGGTGACATTTCCACTGCTTCTGCATTTTCCTCTATTATGGGTTGCCTTATTATGAATTTCTCCCTGTATTCACCCAGTTTTTTTCTCATGTATTCTACATTTGGCTTGCCATGGATATGCATGGTGATCACTGGTTTCTTTTCATATTCCTCCCTGTTCAGCCCGTCAAGTTTCTCAAGGCATTCATCCAGAGTTCCAGTGAGGTCCCGCTGGACCCTGACGCTCTTCAGAATTACCCTTTCCATTTCAGTTTCATCACCATCAGTATCAACTATATTCACTCCCTTTCCCTGTCTCGTCAATCCAGATATTTCATTGGTGCTCTTCACTTCAGTTGAACCAGCATAAGAAAAAAGGGATCTGCCATACTTCTTCTTTATGAACTGGTGGATATGGCCGAATGCCAGGTAGTTGTAGTTTACAGGAAGGTCCTCCTCTCTTGCCTCTGAGCTTTCAGGTGGAAATAAAGGGGATATTGCCTGGTGCGACATGAAGACAGATATCTTGTGGTCCGATGCCTCCCTGCTTGCCCTGTCATATTCTTCCTTCAACTGGTCCCTCTTGAACAGCTTCATATTGCTGACGCCTCCTATGAACACTTCCTCACCACCCTTCCTGAATAATGTGCTTTCAAAGCCTTCAAGTCCCAGTATTCTGAGGCCAAAGAGATCAAAGAGGATATGTGACGGATTATCCCTTACCTTTGGCCTGTCATGATCACCTGCTATTGAGAATACGGGTATGTTATTCTTCTGTAAAAGCATCATCGATTCCTCTGCAACCCTCAGTGCCCTGTTGGATGGCCTTGCCGAATCAAAAAGATCACCGGAGTGAACTATGAAATCTACATCCCTGTCTATGCCGATCTGTATGCCCTCTCTGAAGGCGTCATAGAAATCAGATTCCCTTTCAGGGATTCCATACTGTACCGACCCTAGATGGGTGTCAGAAATATGCATGAACCTGACCGTTCAGACCAGCCCCTTTATGAAATCCCTGTTCTTTTCCGGTGATGAAGCCTTTTCCCTGAGTTTTATAGATTCCCTCATCAGTGGCAGTATGTCAATATCACCGCCACCCTCACGTGTTTCCCTTCTTCTTACCTTTATGATCACCGGAAACCTGACGAATTCTCCAACCAGTACTGCCTCTCCCGTATTAAGGGATGGGAGATCATTTATAATTGATTCGCTCACACTCTCGCAGGATTCCTCAATTGCCTTCTGATCCATTGGATTGGTTACACGCAAAATGATCTGGGAATTGCACTGGCTCAGCACATCCTGATCTATTTTTCCCGGCCTCTGGGTGATCACAACAAGAAATGTTCCAAATTTCCTGCCCTCTGCTGCTATCTTCTTGATCAGTACTGGCAATTTTCCCACGGTCTCTCTTCCAACGAAGTTATGCGCTTCCTCTATGAAGAAAAACACGGGGTACTTGAAATTTCCAGAGGTCTTCTGATCATATATCTCAT
This sequence comes from Thermoplasmata archaeon, assembly GCA_021810575.1. Next base: position 20,089 of record JAJZIN010000007.1, on the reverse strand, counting down.
CCAGGACCTTCAGGCAGAAATATGAGATTATGTCCTGATCCAGTCCTGAAAGGTCAAGAATGGAAAGCTGTCCCGGCCTCAGGTAAGATGTAACTGGTGTCGTTACATCTGTGAATATGTCCTTTACTGCCTTTAGCAGGGCGATTCTTCCTGAAATCTTTGACTTATCCTGCAACGGCATGGATTCATAGGCACGCATGAAATCCTCAAAATTTCCCTTCCCCTTGATATTGGCATATAATCGCCTCACTATTTCCCTCATATTTGTCCACTGCTCATCGATCCTCATTATATTGAACAGGTCATCCTCCTCAAGGTCCTGGAATCTCAGCGAGAAACGTTCTGTCAGTGAATTGAGTTCAGTTCCATACCTGCCTGTACTCATTGGAGTCTTGAATACTTTCGTTATGTCAGCCATGGACTTACTTGCCTTCATCAGAGAATAGTCTGCATGAGGATCAAGCACAACTATTGTAGCACCTGCCTTTGCAAGCTCCTCTATAAGAACTGCAGCTGTGTTGCTCTTTCCTGCACCTGTCTGGGCCATGATTGCCACATGCCTTCTCATTCCATTTATGGAAATTCCAGTCTTTACATTATCGTAATCCGTCAGTGTTCCAAGTTCAAGGTTTCCTTCATCACTGTAACCGAAGAGTGTCTTCATCTCTTCCTCAGTTGATCTCTTTACCGGTGTTCCCGGTCTTATAAGCTCCCTGTTGCTCTTCAGAACCCGTCCATCATCCGTAATTGATCCTATAGTCCTTGCCCTTGCAACATCAACTATCTCCCTGATCTTAGTGCTGTTCAATTTCTTAACTGTCTCAAAATCTATGCCCTGCCCGATGAGATCGCTGAAGGAAAGTAGTTTTTCCACCCTCCCAATAATACTTCTTCCATGCTGTACCACTGTTATGTACTCCCATCTTTTAAGCACTGCGTCTGGGCTGATAACGAACTGAAAATATTCGCTCTCGCTCTGTCCCGTTACGTATCCCATATCAAAATCTGATTCTTGCACGTCTTTCACCCCTGGTCTCAACATTTTCCGATCCAGCCATCTTTATGAACTGCTTCATGATAATATCCTCTGTTTCTTCCCTGTGGAACTTGACCCTCTTATCAGCGAGCGATATCCACAGGTTGTGATTCTTCAAACCTGTATAGCCCCACATAATCCATGAAACTATATCTCTGTGATCTATGACAGAATCCTCTGGTATGATAAAATCAACCTTCATCGGTGTATCATCCATGGATGGAAGAACATGCATTGTATAAAATGATATCTTCTGACCTTTCACTATCTCCTTTTCCACAAATATGGGTTCTGTGTATCCGGGATTCTGCACTATTGACTTGATTAAGAGATGATCAGTTATTGCCTGTTTCCTGATGTTGTCAGGTGCATTGGTATCAGATTCCAGGATGGTTCTCTTCAGGATCATGGTTTCTGAACTCTTGCCTATGAAGATCAGCACTATCCTTTTTTCTTTAATGGCTCTCACGAAGTTCACCAGATTTTCTGTATACAAAGAGTAAATATCAGGAAGATCTGTATCAAATTTTGTTGTCCCCCAGTAAAGCCTGCCGGACAGTGATCCATCCATCAGGCAAACCTGAGCGTCCTTCTCCAGAATTGATCTGGTCGCAGCCAAATGCTCCAGGTTCTCCATTATCCTCTTTATGAGTTCACTTTTCTGCTCCCTGTCCACACGTATTAGATGGAAGGCATCTTCCTCAAGTTCATCTCCATCTATCTGGGAAACAGCCCTTGCAACAACAAGTTTCTGGCCGTTATACAGTTCCCTTGAAAATTCTGAGCCATCCGTTGCACTGAGCCTGAGTTCTGGTTTCTTCTGTTCTGGTAATTCATGAAATAATCTCTGGATCTTATCCCTGAAATAAACGTATGCAGGATCCTCTTCATGCAAAACAAGGCTCCTCCTTATCATGTCCCTGTTATTCTGGAGAAAGGCAGTATATTTTTCAACAAAATCCATGGTCAAATATGGGTTACTGTATTATATCATTTTTCAGTCTTTACTCTTTGGTAATTTTATGAGAGGAGTTTCAGTGCTACCTCTTCCATCAGCTTCGTACCCTTTGAAAGTGCTGACTCATCGATGGTGAACTGAGGAGAATGATTTGCTCCAGGGTTCTTTTCGTTCTTATCAGTCACTCCCAGGAAATAGAATGCCCCTGGAACCTGCTGCACGTAGTATGCAAAATCTTCACCACCCATCTGGGGTTTTGGATGTATTATGTTTTTCTCTCCAACGACTTTCCTGGCAACGCTCTCTATGACCGATATAACCTCCGGGTTATTTATCAACGCAGGGTATCCACGCATGAATTCAAATTCAAATTCAGCGCCATAGGTCTTGCACAGGTTGCTGATCATCTCCCTTAGGAAATTCTCGCTCTTTACCCTTCCCTCCTCAGTGAATGTCCTGACTGTACCCCTGAGTTCTGTATGAGGTGCGATGACATTGTACCGGAATCCGGAGTCCATTGTGCCGAAAGTAATCACTGAGGCTTCAGTTGGATCTAGTATTCTGGAAACTATTGTCTGTGCCTGCACAACCATCATGGCACCAATCATCAAGGTGTCCACACCTGTGTGCGGATAGGCACCATGACCTCCCTTGCTGTGTATCCTGATCCTGAATTCATCTGCATTAGCCATGCATTCCTTCGGGAAGATTGCAACTGTACCGCTGGGAGCTCCAGACATTACATGCTGGCCGACAACGTAATCAACATTCTTGAGGGCACCGGCCTTTATCAGCTCAACAGCTCCACCCGGTGGCATCTCCTCTGCTCTCTGAAAAAGAAGCCTCACGGTTCCATTAAACTGGTCCCTCTTCTGGACCAGTGATTTTGCAACACCAAGCAGCATTGCCATGTGAGAGTCATGACCACAGGCATGCATGACTCCATCGTTCCTTGACTTGAATGGTATATCATTTTCTTCCCTGATGGGTAGTGCATCCATATCAGCTCTCAGAGCAACTGTTTTTCCCTCCGAACTCCCCTTTATGTCTGCATAAAGGCCACCTTTAGGAACAACATGGGGTCTCAGTCCCATGTCTTCAAGTTCCTCAATTATTCGTCCCTCTGTCTGCTCTTCCTGAAAACTCAACTCTGGAAACTCATGAAACTGTCTCCTCATGGTTATTACATACCTGTCGATAGACAAATCCTCTGCCATGATGGCAAATATATAATTCTGATAATAAAGATTGTCATATGTTATCTACTTAAAACTACAGATATATTGGGACAGGCGTGAATGAAAGTATGAACAGTATAAGAACAAGTATTCCAACTCCAATTTCAAGAGCACCTATGGGAGATGTATCATCAAGGGCAGGTGGATGATTAAGTCCGAGGAACAGGACTAGAATTGCTATCAGCAACCAACCTGTATAGCTCAACCCTAGATAAAACAGGACGAGAATGAAGAAGTAACTCAGATAAATAGCCTTTCTTCCAAGCATCCCCCTTACAATGTGGCCCCCATCCAGCTGGCCAACGGGAAACAGGTTAAGGGCGGTTGCAAATATCCCAACCCATACTGAGATTGTCATTGGGAAGAACGGGGTGGTAACGGGCATTAGCAGGCCGAGAACGTGATAAACCAGCGGGTAATGAAGGAAATAGGGGATGAAATGATGATAAAGCGGCATAGTCTTCTGAAGATAGTTTGCAACAAAAAGTAGTGGGAAAGCAGTCGCAAAACCTGCTATTGGTCCAGCAGCTCCTATATTTGTCATTACCTTCCTGTTTGGGAAAGGGTCTCTTAATGATATAAAAGCACCGAATGTACCAATGGAATACGCTAGCGGGATGAATGGAATGAAGAATGGAAGGGAAGCCCTGACCTTGTAATGTCTTGCCACTATGAAATGGCCAAATTCATGAACACCAAGTATGGTCAGGAGTGGAAGGGTAAAAAATACAAAGCCATAAAGAACAGTTCTCCAGAATACATCTGCCCCTGGTTTTATGAAATCTCCGGTAAAGTAATATCCTGCATACAGGGTGGAAAATATGGTTAGAATAAGCATTATGAGATTTACCTTGTTGGACACAAATTTCCTTTGCTGTCCCATTGAAACCTGAACATAATGCTCATAGCTATTAACCATCTGTGGAATATATCCCATGGATACAAGCTTCTGGCTTAATTCAGCAAATTTCTTTGTAATCATTGGGTTATCCGAGTCCAGAAACATGAACTTAATGGAAAGTGGATTCACCTCTATTTCATAGCTATAAATGTAATTCTTAACTATATCCACTACTTCTCGAACCTTGGGGTTTTCGAGTTCAACATTCTGATCGCTTTCCATGAATAACCTCTTGATCTTTTCCCCGTTCTAACGGGACCCATTCATTTTCCTGGTTCCTCTGACCCCCGGGGACTTTTTCGCCAGCCTCTGATCGGCATTTCATAGCAGGAATTAGATCCTTTACTAGTGCAGAGGCCCATATGGCGAGGCGATTTATTGCCCTGTGTCGTCATATAAACTCATGAGATCATTTATACTAATCTCAGGGCGTGTCAGATATTGAAACATTTTAATTAAGGTTTGTTGATAAGAATTTTAAACAAAAATGGGATTGAAATATGCATTAAACATGTGAGGCTATACGTTTAAGAATGAAACTGGATTTTATAATCATGGTGTTTTAATGGACGAAGATCAGGTAAGAAAACAGGAAGCAACTGTAAGAAATGTTCTGTATAAGAATCTGATGGAATCATACATCCCATTTCCAATGGACAGGAAACTGGCAACTCAGTGGGCAGATCAGATGAATATCCCAAGAGGAGGCAAGGTAATAATTTATACATCATTCATGTACCAGATGGCAACAATATTCAAGTCATATGAGAAATATATTCCCACTTTCGGGTCGCTGGGGACTTCAAAAATAGTTGCATCAATAGGGGCTAAGCTGATAAAACCAAAGGGAGAGGATGTGGAAAGGGCAAACAGCATACTTAGAAACATATACAGAATGGTTTCAAAAAATGTTGCGAATGTTGGATATCTGTATGAAGATGAACCTTACAGTGGTTCCCTGCTGCTGGAACTGGGGCTTATTGATGAGTTCAAGGAATATGGACTGAAGGTGGAATCATTTTTGAAGCAGAAGGGCGTAGAATCCATAATAACCGTGGACCCTCATACAACCAACACACTGAACAACCTGAAGAGATACATCGGTTTTGATATACCATTCACATCATATCTCAAAATCATAAGGAACGGTAATGGCAAGGGGTCGTTCGTTCTCCATGACTCATGCCTCTATTCCCGTTTCCTTGATATGTATGACAGCGTGAGGGTACTGCTGAAAGATTCAGGCGTGGAATTGAAGGAAGATCCGGTTGTAACAGGAAAGGGGAGTGGTTTATGTTGCGGTGCACCCATGGGTCCATTGAGTGATCGCCTGAGTAATGAGATGGCAAGGGCCAGGGCAGAAGACCTGAAGAAGGTAAGCGAAAACATACTTGTGGCGTGCCCACTATGTTACGCCAATCTATCAGAGTTTGCAAGCGTGAAGGATATTGCAGAGGTGATAGCATGACCTGGGAACAGACGATCGGTCCAATAGCAAAGGGAAATAATGCAGAAGTTGAAAGGGTCCTGAAGCAGTATCCATACATAGAGGAAATCACGAAGCATCTCAGGGAACAGAAGATGAAGGTGCTTGACGATCTTGACACATACATAAAAATGACAGTTAAAAGCGTTGAAAGTGTGCGTGGGGAAGTTCATATGGCCAGGGACAAGGAAGAGGCAAGGAAGATCCTTGGAGAACTAACAGGGCAGAACAAGACCATAGTTTTCTCGAAGACAAATGTGGCGTATGAGATCGGACTCAGGGAATATCTGGAAAAGCTAAATAATGAGGTCTGGGAAACCGATCTTGGTGAATTTCTAGTGCAGATATCCAGGAGCTGGCCAGCACACATAGTGGAACCTGCAATCGGGATGACACTCCAGCAGGCATCTGAAGCAGTAAATAAGTACGATAAGACAATAAACAAGAGCTCAAGCATTGAAGAGGTTGTGGCTGGGGTGAGAAAATTCCTGATGTCGAAATATCTCAAGGCCGATATAGGAATAACAGGAGCCAATGCGGTTGCAGCAGATAGTGGCTCCGTAGTTCTTGTTGAAAACGAGGGAAACATCAGGATGGATACTGTAATGCCTCAAACTCATATTGCCATAACAGGTATTGACAAGATAGTTCCAACAATGAGGGATGCCATGGATGAAGCCATTGTCCAGGCCGCATATGCAGGTATATTTCCACCAACATACGTCAATGTTACAACAGGACCCAGTTCAACAGCGGACATTGAGTCACACCGTGTCTCACCCGCCACCGGACCAAAGAATTTTCACCTGATCCTGATTGATGATGGAAGAACTGAGGCAAGCAAGGATCCTGCGTTGAAAGAAAGCCTACTGTGCATAAAATGCGGCAGGTGTTATTTCTCATGTCCAACATACAGGGTAATGGGGACAGACTGGGTTTCAAGGGCATCCCCATATAACGGCCCAACTGGAGTCATGTGGAATTACATAACAAACAAGGACCCATGGCCTGCCAGTTACTGTGTTCATTCCGGTGGGTGCAAGGTTGTATGTCCAATGGAGATAAATATACCTGAAGTAATAAGGGAAATAAGATACCGGGGTTCAAAAGAGCTTAAAAAATGATCTACTTCATAAATATTTCTGGAAATTAACTGAAATTTAGTGAGAGCATATAATTTGGAATCAAAAGACCTGTTTTTAACACTCATTCTTTAATTGGCAAAAAATAATATATCCACCCGACTTCAATTTATTATATGAAAACCAGAGATGAAGCATTATGGGAGCATATTCAGCAGCGAAGAAGTATCTCTTCCAATGATTCTTCAGTAATCTATAATCTGAAAACCGGTTTTGACTTTAACGACGTTCGTATTATAGCGCTCCATTTAGCAAATGTCATCTTCGAGCAGGAAATCAGTAAATGGGTAGTTTTGAATGGAAACAGGATAGAGAAAGTCCCTGGTTACAATATTACCATCATGGTACCAGAACTTGGTGAAAGGAGGGTCAAAGCACTAAATAAAAAATTCTGGAAAGAAATCAGGAAATTAATGATGCACTCCGAACCAGGAAAATTCCTGAAGAATACACTGGTTCAAAACATGAAGTACGCTTCTCCCTTGCCCAACCCTCCCATCAAATATAACATATTGAGACACGAGATGAAAAGCTGGATCAAAAATATGACTTCCGAGCTAGAAAAAAATATTTTGATACAGCCGTAGGAAAGACTTTGTGAGTATTAGATTTATATCTTATTGAAATTTTGTCCAGGATCATATGATAATTATGACACACCCATAGAACATTCTTTCTGATTTGTGTACTTAATGGTTACGTTAGTTACTGCTCTGTTGAACAATTAACATTCAACCCGCCTTACCTTGGATTTTTTCTTGATCTTTTTTAATCTTACTATCAACTCATAGATTTCACCTTCATCATTGCCCCCTGACTTATATGATCATATACCCACAACCTCTGGCATCCTTCAACTTCAAGGCCCCTGACAGACCGACTGGTACAGTTCTCCCCGAACTTACGCTTCACAGCAGAGAATATGCCTTCTGTGCCTGGCCATCTCATGCTATATTCATTATCCTCTGACCATGTTCTGTATCCCTTCTCCTGATACTCCCTGATAGCCCTTCTTCTGTATTTGGATCCTTTTATACGATCCGGAGATGCATTCTTCCTGATCTTTATTACCGGAATGGCACCAACCTGATGTATGAGTGAGAAAAGATCATTGGTGTCAAATGCACCATCTCCGTAGAAGCTGTCAATGGATGACCCACTCAACAGCACTAGGAATGAGATCTATCATGTCAGATATTCCTGTATATCACATATGTGTCATAAAACTCGAACAAACACTAAAGAAGGATTGGAATATAGAATAAAAAACTTATTCAAGATTCAAGCTTTTGATTGTGGATGAGACAGAACATCTTCCATTTACAATGGAAGAATCACACCTATTCTTCCAGTTTGTTTCTTCAAGATATGAGAAGAGATCAACACTATATAGAAGAAACAAGGGATTCAGTTGGAGGACCTGTATTGGCAGTTACTGTTCTTGATCGGATATTGCTTCATCATTTCACTGTCATAAACATAAAGAGAGAGTCTTACAGGCCCAAGGACAGTAGGAAGAACTCATTGCCAACAATGAAAAAGGAGCGAAAAAAATAGGTAAAAGGAATAAATATGGGTGGGAAACTTTACATGGTCGATCTTGTATATTTTTCTATGGGCGTGTATGTGAAGGAATAACTGGGGAAAAGTGGTGTTCAAGAATGCATACTGGACACTCTTAAAGAATATAATGTTGATTTCTCATTCTATAGGAAGAATGGGTCAGATTTCAACCATGTGGGAGGGATGGAATTATGATGAATTAAAATGCAAATACTAAGGATAAAATCTAAAAATAGTTTGAAATGTTTTCCACATGCCTGAGAGTTGAAACTCTAAAAAATTTTTAATTTGAACTGGCAGAAGCTTAATAAAGATTATTGGATTCGAGAGCATAGAGACCAAGAGGATATGAATAAGATGACAAGTTCTGAAGATGATAGTTATGATTATAAAATTGATTTTGAGAGGGTAGAAGAATTAATAGAGAAATATAAGAGTGATAAAATAGCAGGTAAAATTAAAGATTACAGTGAAGAGGAGACAAAGGTAGTTTTCATCACTCCATTGTTCAAAGCATTAGGTTGGAACACTGAGAACAGAAAAAATCATATTGACTCGGTTTCATACGAGGAAAATATTGCCGGCAAGAGAAGTGACTATGGATTCAGTATAGGCGGAATCTCGAAATTCTTTCTAGAAGCAAAGTCTCTTAGGGAAGGCGATATTCTATTCGGAAAGAGCTATAATCATCAAGCCGCAAATTATTCGTGGCTTAAATCATGCAGTTGGGCAGTATTAACGAATTTTGAAACCTTAGCTCTATACAATGCTGATAGTGGTAAACCTGTCTGGTGTTTTACATTGAACGCAGATGATTACCTAAGTAAAAATGGTAGAGAAAAACTTCAATTGCTAAGTAAAGAAGGATTTGAAAAAGGACTCTTAGACACCTGGGCTTATGAAAATGGGAAGAAGTTTATTAAGAGGCCAGTAGACAAGCAACTTCTTCAAGATATGATTCATTTCAGGGAAATCCTCTCAAGGGATATCAAGAGGAATAATTCAAGCATTTCAGAAATAGATATTGATGAGACAGTCCAGAGGATATTGGATAGATTGGTATTTATTAGAAATGCAGAAGACAGGGAATATGAGCAAAAATCTTTAAGGTCTAACTTTAACATATGGTCTCAGAAGGAAAAAGGACATTTGATTAAAAAGGTAAGAGAACTTTTTCAACAATATAAAGAGACATACAATAGTGGTTTATTTGGAAAAGATAGCAACACAATTCACATATCCGATCAAGTTGATATCAGTAACGATACATTGTCTGAGGTTATTCAAGGACTGTATTCACCAAAAAATGCAGAATACTCATATAATTTTTCAGTTTTAGATACGGACGTATTGGGAAAAATATATGAACAATATTTAGGCAATCTTTTGAAACAGACACCCAAGAGGGCAAAGCTAGAAGAATCAAAAACACATAGAAAAGAACAGGGAATTTATTATACTCCTATTTATATAGTTGACTATATCGTTAAGAACACTGTTGGAGAATATATAAAGACACATACTCCAGAAGAAATTAGGAGAGTAAGAATAATTGATCCTTCTTGCGGTTCAGGTAGTTTCTTGATAAGGGCATACAAAGAGTTGGAGAATTATTGGAGATCATATTATGAGAAAAATAAATCCATCTCTAAGAGTGCAAAAAGTTTAATGCAAACAAAATTCATGCAAGACACAAAAGGGAATGAAATTGAATTTTACACATCAAAAACGGAAATACTCAAGAATAATATTTTTGGAGTGGACCTGGATAAAAAAGCGGTTGAAATAGCTCAATTGAATCTTTTATTGCAGATATCTGAGAAAAAACATAGGTTACCAGTGCTCCAGAACAATATAAAAATTGGAAATAGCTTGATTGATGATCTTTCAATTTCTGATAAGGCATTTAAATGGGAAAAGGAATTTCCGGAGATAATGAAGGAGGGTGGCTTCGATATCATAATTGGGAATCCGCCTTACGTCAGGATTCAGAATCTTGAAGATAAGGAAGCTAACTATTTCAGCAACAATTTCAAATCAGCTTTTAGGAATTATGATATTTACCTCTTATTTGTCGAAAAATCTCTCAAATTATTGAGAGAAAATGGGGATGTTGGATTCATTATCCCTTCAAAATTTGTTAACGCTGATTATGGTCTAGGTCTAAGAAATGTGATATCTGAGTCTAAAACCTTGCACAGATTTGTCGATTTCAAAGATATACAGATATTCGGCGATGCTACGAATTACACTTGCTTGTTGTTTTTAAAGAATACAGCAAATAAAGACTTTGAATACATGTCACCAAAATCAAAAGATGATTTTTCAGTTAAAGAAATATCAAACAGTGAAATTTTCCAGAAATACAGTTTACCAAGCCCCACACCAAACGAGTCATGGATTCTATCTGATAACAAAATTAGCAATTTGATGAAAAAATTGAAAGGTCAAGGAGAATCACTTGGGGGACTTTCCAAAAATATATTCCAAGGTTTGACAACAAGTGCAGACCCCATTTATTTTGTAGAAGTTATTTCAGAAACTAAAGAGACAGCCAAAATAAGGAATGTAAAAGATAATCTGGAATTCGTTATCGAAAAGGCGATTCTCAAAAGACTATTGAAAGGGAAAGATATAAGAAAATGGGCTTTTGAATGGAAAGGGCTTTATGTTGTATATCCATATTACGTAAAAAATGACAAAGCTTCTTTAATTTCTCTGTTTGAAATTAATGAAAGGTTTCCCCTTGCCTACGAATATTTTAAACATTATGAATCTCAGTTAAAGTCGAGAGAAAATCATAGACTTGAAAATCATGATGATTGGCATCAATATATTTACCGTAAGAATCTTGAAAAATTTGAGCAACCCAAAATCATCACTCAAGTTCTTGCATCAAACAATACATTTGCAATAGATTTGAATGGAGAGTATTATTTTGTTGGTGGTGGTAATGCCGGTGGTTATGGAATCGTACTCAACGATAATAATCAGAATATGTACTATTTTGTGCTAGCTCTCCTAAACTCTAATGTTTTAGAATTCTATTTAAAAAACATCAGCACACCGTTTAGAGGCGGATATTTTTCTTACGGAAAGCGATTCATTGATAAATTACCATTGTTAGTACCAAAAGACTCAAGATTTGATTCTATTTCATTGCTATCTAAAGAACAGGTAAACATTTCAAAGAAAATGCAAAACTTACCTAATACAGATGAAAGAGACCTTTTGGAAAGAGAATTTGATAAGAAAGAACAAGAACTAAACCAGTTAATTTACGATGTCTATGGGCTTAACAAGTCAGAAATAGAACTCCTTGAGGATTGGTTATGTCCCTAGCATTAATAGTTTCCCAAATTGTCAATGAGGTATATAATTTCATCAATAGTATTCTAGGGTTTCCATGGATTTCAGTAGTTGTTCCAAGTGCTTATATTCAGTATTTAGCACCAGTTTCATTGATTATAGCAGGTTCTCTAGCTGAACACCACTACGTTGGAAGGATACCTATTTTCACAAATACCATTGCATTGAATATCTTGTTCTATTATTCTCAATCAAATTTTTCATATTTCGGTACTTTGTTTTTATCTGTTTTTGAATGGTATGCTAATATTGGACTAATAATGGGGCTTATTGCAGTCATATCTTATGCATCAAATGGTAAACGAAGTAAAACCTATTACAATATTGCTTGGGCTTACTCGTCAATAGTGGTTGGATTATTGATGGTCATCTTCTATGTATACCCTTATGTTTCATAAAGTGGGTCTTTTCAATATACAATTATAATTTAGGAGGTCGCTAGTATACTATTTGGCCAAGGCCAATTAAAATCCTGGGATTGAAATATTAAAAGCGATACTTTTTTTGGTTTTATCTATGCATCCTATTTGTACATGCGCAGCCGTATGCATGTCAAATTTTGTATTGCACAGTATCGTTATATACACTGATCTAAAGCATTATTTCATGGATTTTGTTAGGAAATTAGAGGATGAAGGCAAAACAGGTTCGTATATTGCTAGATTTAAGGTGGTTTAAGGTATTTGGATAAATTTAATGGCAAAGTTGCGAGATTGGATATGAATATTGCAAATGAGAATTCAAGCCCAACATTGGAAAATGAAAGGGTTATAGGCAAAATATAATTATTAAATGCCTGCTCCCTTCTGCAATTCAGGACAGGTTATCCCGCCAGGGTAAAGCCACCATAATTATCCGGCTCTATATATGATAACATTTGTCATATTCATTGACCAGGTAGATTATGCAAGAATAATAAGAGCAGTTCCCATAAGGTCCTGCCGTATGACTAAGCTATATTTTGTAAGACATGCAGAGACAAGGATAGATGCAGACGCGGCGCCAGATAGATGGGAACTTACAGATAACGCTTATGGTGCTGTTGTGAAGATGTTTGACGGAATATCTACTGACAGCATTGATTGCATTTATTACAGTCCTCTCAAAAAGGCGTCCCAGACTGCAGACATAATAAGCGATATTTATGGAATTGTAAAGGTGGAACGAGACTGCCTGAAAGAGGTTGAACGGCATTTTCCGTATGTTGAGCATGGTACATTCACCCGCTACGTGGACCAATACCTGTCTGGACACGACGATAAAAACTTTGAAAGGTACAATGATGTCAGGGAAAGAATAGTCAGTTGTGTGACGGATATAGTGAGAGAATCCATGGGAAAATCGGTAATGATTGTTTCACACGGAGTGGTGATCACCGTACTGTACAGGCATCTCATAGGCACGGCACTTGACCCAATCAGCTGGAAAACACTGAAGATGCCTGATCTGTCAGTTATTGATCTTGATACTGGAATGGTTGAGAGAGGATTTTACTCCGGGTATAGAATCAGACCTCTAACAAAGGGAAAACAATAGTCTTATGTGCTGTATTAGGAACGATGTCCTATACGTGACCTGCTCATCCGCAGCAGAGTATTGACCCCGGTTACGCAGGTCATTTTCAGTAAGTGAGGCAGATGAGGTCTAAAAAACGCCCTAATTGCACAACGTCCCACGGACCTGCACAGTGCAATAAAGTTTAGTTGAATGCTGGGGTATGACAAATAGTACGAAAGGCCTGGTCGGATTTGCTTAATTTCCCAATCCATTCAAGATATTTCAACAAAGTCCCATAACACGATAGTTTTAGTTAGAAGGAAAAGTTTATAGCTACTCTTAGTTATACAACCACCGTGAACAAATACCTATTGGAGTATGATTCACAGGCGGATGCTGCTTATATACGAATGGTCAAAGGTAAGGTTTCTCGAACTATAGAGTTGGACGAATACACTTTTGTCGATCTTGACAAGGATAACAGAATCTTAGGAATGGAAATTCTCAATTTCTCGAACAACAAGGTCAGCATCAACCAATTGATAACTAAGCAAATTGGGAACGTAGTATTGATGACCAAATGATTATCAACTATTCCACGCACTCTCTCAAGCGCATACGTGAAAGAGGGGGCTATCTAAAGAAATAATCGGGAAGGTAATTTCCAATCCAGAAAGGCTGGTTGAAATTGGAGAACTGAAGAAGGCTTTCAAGAAATTTGATGACAGCGTCATCGTTGTGGTCTACAAAGATATAAATAATATACCTTTCATAATCACAGCATATAGAACCACAGATACTAAAAGGTACCTGAAATAAATGCGAATCATCATTCTAAAAATATCCATCCTCAAAACAATTTGGGAAAAAATCAAGTAGGTTCTTTGGAATACCCATGGACAAATCACAGTCTATGACTGGTTTCCACGTTTCTTTGTTAGATTCGGCGTGGAACACCCGATCCAGAAAGGCAACGATAAGCATATCGTTAGAATAGAAATGTGGGTAGTACGGTACGCCTATATCGTCGGTTCTTACGTTCAATTTTAGCAATTCAAGAAAGCTATCCGTTCGAAAGTCCGGAACATAGATCGGTCTCTGTGACTTTCCTGAATTATTCTACCAAAAAACTTATCAATATGAATAAAAACTCAGAATCGCTGTTGTGTACTGAAAGGGTATGCCAAACCGCATTAAAAAACAAAGGAATTCACTCATAATGGGCCTGGCCGGATTCGAACCGGCGGTCTTCGCTGTGTGAGAGCGACGTCATAACCACTGGACTACAAGCCCCTTAAGGGGGAAATACGCAAATGTGTTTAAATTTTGTTAAACCTTTCCAAATATTCGCTTGATATATAACGAAAACCAGGAATCAGAATATTAATAAATTGTCACACACTATTTTATTATGAAAGACAAGTTCAATGAAATCTTTCGCAGCAAAGGAGTCAATTATCTAACACAGGATTTACCGTTATCTGAATTTCTGAAATTCTTCAGTTTTAATGAAGATGATGATCTCAAAGTTCTGGGCGAATATGTTTCTGAGGAGCTGATTGAAATCATGGATTATGTTGATCACAACGGAAAGCCCGAACTCATAATGTGGAATCTTGATGGAAAGCGGATAGATTATGTAAGAATATCACCAGAACACTGGAAAGCCTTGAAAAAGTTGCAGGATCTTGGTGTTGTTATAAAAAGTGCCTCCGGGGAACAGCCATGGATGTATCACTTTGTGGCAGGATATCTCATTTCTGATTCAGGCATATTCTGTAGCCTCACCCTAACTGCACAGACTGCCTATGCTTTAAGTAAGTATTTCGGTGGGAAAGAAAAGTTCATCGATCATTATCTCGATAAAAAAGATCCATGGTATGGTGCAACATTCTACAGTGAAACCCAAGGAGGCAGTGATCTGGCTGCAAATAAAACCAGAGCCACAGAAACTGAAGAAGGATGGATTCTAAACGGCTCAGACAAATATTTTGCCAGCAATGCTGGTATAGCTGATGGAGCAATAGTTACTGCAATGACTGGCAATGGTGGAATACGTTCACTGGAAACATTCTTCGTACCGGCTATTAAAAAAACTGGAGAATTGAATTACACCATCAGGCGATTGAAAAACAAGATGGGAACCATAGCAGTTCCAAGTGGAGAAGTTGATTTAGTGGATTCAGAAGCATATCTGATCGGAGAAAGGGGCAAGGGAATATATTACGCCATGGAAATTCTCACTATTTCTAGGATTGATGATGCCCTTGCAGCTGTGGGCATTGCAAGGAAGGCATTATGGGAAGCTTATCTACACACTGAAAAGAGATCAGCATTCGGAAAGAAGCTGAATGAACATCCACTCATGATGAAGGATATAATAAGCCTTGAAACTGAACTTGAAGCATCTCTCATAATATCATTGTACGCTGCTAAACTATTTTCAGATGTGGCCAGTGTAAAGCCGCCATACAATGATGCATATAATTATGCAAGATTCATCACTCATATTGCGAAGAACATGGCAGCATGGTCATCAGATCATATAACTCAGTATTCAATGGAGATCTTTGGGGGAATAGGATTCTTTGAAGAATTCCCCATGCCAAAGTTTCACAGGGATGCCCTGGTAACTTCAATCTGGGAAGGCACAAGCAATATCCAGGCTCTTGACATGCTCGAGACTATTCTGAAAAAGGGAGTTGCAAAAGTCTTCTTCAATGACATGAAGACAAGATCTGAAAAAATAACTGAACTTAATCTGAAGAATAAAGTGAGGGAAAGAATTGAGTTTGTTGAGAATCAGTTTAACACACTGTTGGAGGGTGGTTCAATTGAGATGGGTTCAAAGGATCTCCTGAAACTGTTCGGCCAGGCACTTTCACTGACATTACTTGCCCAATCTGGCTCTGAGCTCAAAAGTGAAAGACTTCGTGAGATATCTGTAGTTTATGACATGATCTCCTTTGAGAACAACAGGATCCAGTTTGATGATTCATTCAGAAATATAGATCTTGTAAAATGGATGCACACTAATTAACCTGAACTGCGAGAAGTTCCTGGTATTTAAACAGAATTTTGTATACTATTCTCACATTTTGTTAGATAATTTCATTGAAGTGAAAAATAGCATTATTGGGGTCTTATAAATGGTCAAAATTCCAGTGGAGTTTTAATCCTATCATATAGAATCCAATTGGCAAACGTCATCATTTAACGATATTTAATGAAACATTTCACTTTTTGGAAGAGGTGACAATTGAGTTAATTTTTCATTTAATCAGGTCAAATGGATCAAGTATAAAATAAGTGTAACTCTAATTGGAATCTAATTTAATACTGGAAAACCCTATATATATGCAACGAGAATTAAAATACGGTCCGTTTATCACTCTCCATAAGTGTTTCTAATGCAACCAGATATTATTAATGATCTTTGGGTTTTACTCGCGAGCTTACTCGTCTTCACCATGACTATTTCGGTAGGATTTCTAGAAATTGGGGAGCTTAACCACAAACTCGATAGAAGTTTGTATAAGACTCTTATAATAACAGGATTTTCCCTGTTCTTCATGGGCCTGATCGGATTTAACATTGCTTTTGCACCAACAATTGATGGAGTAATTGGCAATCCGTTCTACAGCAATTTATTTCTGGGTCTGTTTTCCACAAACCTTGCAGGAGGACTTACTGGTGTTTTCTGGCTTACTGGAAAAAATTTCTTCGACACAGGTCTGTCAACAGGCACCTATTTCCTATTTGAGACAGCCTTTGCTTCAGTAACTCTTGCCTTGGTTGGAGTGGTAGTTCTAAGGAAAATAAAAATGTCAGCATTTATTTTATTTTCAATTATTTATTTCATATTCATATACACAATTCCAGCTGCCTGGATTTGGAACCCAACTGGATGGCTATATACCTTGGGAGTACGTGATTTTGCAGGTGGCCTTGTGGTTCATGGAGCCGCAGGATTTGCGGCCCTGGCTATACTGGTCAGGATATGGCAGGAAGAAAAGAAAAAAGGTCTTAAGCAATCAAAGATAGAACACGCAAGCTTGAATTCCGGCTGGTTGACTATGGCGATCATTCTTCTCTGGGTAGGATGGTTCGGCTTTAATCCGGGTAGCGAGCTTGCATTTACCACTGAGACAATCATTGTGGTCATAACAACATTTCTTGCAGCAGCATCTGCAATGGTTTCAACAATGGGAACGAAATATTTAATCTCAAAGCACGACCCAGGATTGATTTATGGAGTAAATGGTGTCTTAATGGGACTTATCGTGATAACTCCTCTGGCTGGATACGTTAGTCCTGGAAGTGCAGTTGTTCTAGGATTGATAAGCGGTCCCATATTTGTATACGCAGAAAAGTTATTGTCCAGGCCAAAATGGTACAGTGATCCAATTGGTGTTTTGCCAGGGCATTTGGTTGGAGGTATATTCGGTCTTCTGATGATCGCTTTCTTCACACAGACATCCTTTTCATTGGCGTCAGGAACGTCAAACCTCCCCAACGGAATATTATTTGGTGGAGGAATATTGGCTCTGCATCAACTCGGTCTTGAGGCCCTTGCAGTTGTTGCTGTCGGGGCATTCGTTTTCACCGCGTCTTATGTCTCAGTATATGTAATAAGCAAATTACTAAAGGGTATGCTTCAGGACAGTGAGTATAATGATCAGGAAACAGTCAATGGTACGACGTCCTAAACAAATGTTTCTTTTGTAAACAATCACCTTTTTTTGCAGTGATCATATCCATAGACGCTTTCATCACAAAACTATAGGTATCTTATTTCCAGGGCATTTCAATAAGTATAGTTACTCCTAGAATTATCATATGAATTATTCTTCTAGCCTAGTTATGATTTTATCTAATATCTATCGGAAGTAAAACCATATACTTTAGGGAAATTCAGGCAAAAATAAATATAGATTGGTATCTTACCTGATTACCAAGCTCTGATGGTGTAGCCAGGCCAAGCATACCGGCCTTTCAAGCCGGCGACTCGGGTCCAAATCCCGGTCAGAGCATAATAAAAATTACAAATGTTCTCTTTTATTGCTGATAAATAGTGTCGACTGTGTTTGAGAATAAACCGACATTCTTATACCATGGATATTTACAATGATGTATTATCTTCTCATATGCAATAAACACAAATAATCACGTTTAAAAATATTAAGATAAAAATCAGCACATTTTGTGTCTCGGTCTGGCAGGAGAAGGAAATTCATGAAACGAAAAATTGTTCCAACTCAATGTGGCATGCATAATTATGTTTATTAGAGTATAGAAATATTTATAATTATGCTAGAGAATGACATATATGAAATCTAGGAAAATATTAATTGCAGTTATTACGCTGGCAATGATTTTTTCGTTCGTTCCAGCTCTTGCAAGTGTAAGTCACAGCAAACTGCCAACATTTGAAGAAAACAGTTTCTTCATGAAAACTACTGAGTCATCAAACTGGACAGGTTATGCTGTTGTTAGCAGCAATGATAGCGTGCATAATGCTTCCATGTCCATGATAATACCAACTACAGACACCTCTGGCAGTTCATATGCAGCATTCTGGGTTGGAATAGATGGCTATAATGATCAGACTGTTGAGCAAACCGGAATACTGGCGGAACCCAGCGGGCATGGTCATAACTCCCAAACCATATACTGTGTATGGTATGAATTTTATCCAAGTGCGCCAGTATATGCAAGCTTCACAGCTTCAGCTGGTGACTATGTTTATGCTAATGTAACCTATGATGGTGGTTCTAGCTTTTCCACTTTCATAAGTGTTACGACATCATCTGGAAATCTTGTAGGCACATTCTCTGGGCACGCATCTGTTAAAGGTGCACGGGATGATTCTGCTGAGTGGATAACTGAGGCGCCTGCTTCGAGCACAGGAATACTTCCTCTGGCGAATTTCGGAACAGTCGACTATGGACATGATTATACGGGAATCAAATTGACGAATTATGCTACAATTGGAGGGCACTTTGCCACAATGGGATCATTCAATCTAACAGGGATTGTAATGGTCAACCAGCAGGGACAATCCGAGGCAACACCATCGGCTATCTCAAGCGACGGAACAAGCTTTACAGTAACCTATGATCAGTCCAGCACTTCCCACAGTCATCATCCATAAACTTTATTGTTTAAATGATTGAGGGCAACCAATTCTTAAATAATTTATATTATAAAAAACAAAAATTTGGAGAGTCATATATGATGAAAGATTCAATTAAATTGAATTTACCCAATCGCTTTTCAAACGGTCAAGCATATCCAAAGATTCATGTTCGATTACTGCAGAAAATATAACACATCATCTTATTTCAGTCATATAATCACGTGAATAGGCAATCTTAATTTATATTTCCCATATGTGACGTAATGAATAATAAAAGAAAGAATGACATAAACGTGGAAGAAATCACAATTGGCAAAATAGGTCAACATGGATTGGCTGAATTCAGGGCACTTCGTCTTGAATCGCTCAAAACGGTTCCGGAAGCCTATGGCAGTTCATATGAGGATGAATACGCATTTCCAGAAGAAACCTGGAAATCCAGGATACCAAACATGTTATTTGCACATTACCGTGAGTCTCTTATAGGGATGATTGGTTTCTTAGTCAGAAGCAGGCCAAAAACCTGTCATGTTGTTGATGTTTTCAGCTTTTACGTCAGCAAAAAGTATCAGGGAAATGGCGTAGGAAAGAGGCTTATTGAGGAAGTTATTAACACAATAAGTAGGAATTCTGATGTGAGAAAAATAAGTTTAACTGTTTCCAGCGAAATGGAGGCAGCCATACATCTATACAGTAAATTTGGCTTTCAGGTCTCGGGAAAGCTGGTTAACGAATTGAATATCAATGGTATATTTTATGA
>JAJZIN010000027.1:1719-8733 GCA_021810575.1 Thermoplasmata archaeon | reverse complement strand
GGGCCATTCATAATAGCCCGAATTAATGGCAACCTTCAGGGTTTCAATTTCCCTGTCTGTCAAACCATACAATGACGGGGAGGCACTGTGCAGAATATTTCCAGAGATTATATCTGATATGGATACCCTGTCGATAATCTGCCTTTCCACAACATTTTCTCTTCCAACTTTATCAACTATATTCTCAAGATCTGCCCTGAATCTTGATACCAGACGGAAATTCTCTATTCCATTTCTTGCAATTATAGGGAAGAGCATAAAAACATCCTGATTCATCACTGCCTTTAACATTCCATGCCCTATCTTATATGAATCAACAAACATGTTTCCCTTTAATGTTGATGTTTCATAACTCCTGAAATCACCCTTTAACACTTCTAATACCTGATCACTTTCTCTTTTGGCGACTGTCAAAATAACGTGGTTCAGGTTTCCCTTTATAATTCTTGCATTCTGGATCAGAATCGAGTCTGGACTATAACCACTGGCATTTGCTATGCTGCATTTACCTCCGACTCCCATTTCTAAATAATACAATGCGCTATGCATGAAGTGGATAAACTTAAATCTTTTGAAGGTGCCCACTGCATATTAATAGTATGAATGCATTTTTTGGTCGTGAGGACTCAAAAAACCGCAGCAGAGAAGATTTTTTCTGAAAAGTCAGGAATGGATGCCCACTCTGGAGAATATGTATGGGCAGTTCCGGATCTGGTTTACATGCATGATGTTCTTGGCCCTTCCTCGATTAAAGCTCTCAGGGAGATATCAGGAGGAAAGACAAGGTATAAGGGAAGGGTAATTGTTGTAAATGATCATATATTTCCTCCAAAGGATATTGAAAGCTCCAATAACATAAAAAATATGAATGAAACTTCAGAAAGTGAAGGATGGGAAACTATTCCATTTGGAGAAGGCATAGAACACACGTTGCTAATTGAAAATGGAATAATAAAACCAGGTATGCTTGTTGTGGGTACAGATTCACATACAGTTACTGCTGGTGCAGCTGGTGCCATGGGAGTAGGTCTTGGTTCTACTGACATTGGATCTCTACTGGCAATGGGAAAACAGTGGTTCAAGGTGCCCGAAACTATACTGCTCAATGTATATGGGAGAAAGGGGAAGTACATTACTGGAAAAGACCTGATTTTAATGGTTCTAAAAGATATAGGAGTGAATGGAGCTAATTATGCTTCCATGGAATTTCATCTTCAGAAAGATACTTCTTTTAACATGGATGATGATCTATCAATTGCAAATATGACCGTTGAAGCAGGAGCTAAAACGTGCATTGTAAAGAATTCAAGTATTTTAGAAAGTAATGAATTTCCAGAGAGCGATGCTGGTTCAGAATATACAGAAAAACAGTATGATATTTCTGAGCTGGAACCTCAGATTTCGATGCCATACTCACCCGGAAATGTAACGGATGCGAGAGAACTGGAGGGAACCGAGGTAAATCAGGTATACATCGGAAATTGCTCTAATGGCACAATAAGTGACCTGAGGGAGGCTGCTTCTGTCCTGAAGGGTAGGCGTGTTAAAAAAGATGTGAAGATGATAATTATCCCGGCAACAAGGAAAATATTCAAGCAGGCAATAAGTGAGGGGTTGATAGATATATTTATTGATTCGGGAGCAACAGTTGGGCCATCAACATGCGGGGCGTGCGCTGGTCTGCATATGGGAGTGCTTGCTGAAAATGAGGTGTGCATAACAAACATAAACAGAAATTTCAGGGGGAGAATGGGTCACCCAACAAGCAAGGTATATCTTGCAAACTCATACGTTTCAGCTGAGAGCGCAGTAAAGGGATATATACATGTGCCAGGTGAATAAGTTGGTATCTGTTTTTTTATTAGGAGATAATATTGATACTGACAATATTGCCCCTGGAGGATACCTGCATCTGTCCATAGAGAAGCAGGTTGAGCACTGTCTTGAATCAATAATAGATGGTTTTTCTAACAAAGTTACAAAGGGAGATATAATAGTTGCTGGGGAAAACTTTGGTACTGGTTCCTCAAGAGAACAGGCGCCGGTTCTTCTAAAGACTATTGGGATTCAGGCCGTGTTTGCCAGAAGTTTTTCAAGATTGTTTTTCAGGAACGCAATCAATGTTGGACTGTACCCGGGAATATATAAAGGTAATATTCCATTTTCAAACGAAGAAAAAGTGAATATTGATTTCGAACATTGCAAAATAAAAGGTGATCTTGGTATTTTGCCATTCGATTCACCTAAAGGAATTCTGAAGGAAATACTTGATTCGGGCGGGATGGTTAATTACGCGAGAAAAATTATAGAATGAGTATATGAGAGGTCAATGGTTTTAGATTGCATTATGTGAATAAGGAGAAACCAAATATTGAAATGATCTCTATGTTACTATCCTGAAATTTTAGTGATTTCCACAGTGCTAAATCCGAGACTGGAAAGTATGTCAACTGTATCCTCACCAAGTTCAGGCACACGTTCTTTCCTGTTTGACGAAACTGGCACTGCTGGTAGAAAAATTTCCCTATCCCTGAATGTAACACTATTCATCCCCTTTAAAGCATCCTCATCATCTAGAAGATTCCAAGGTTTTCTTAGGAATGAATAAACTATTTGATGCTTATCCAGTAAGTCAGAAAGCTCCTTTGAGGCGTATTTTGAAATTGTTTCAGAAAGATATGGAATCAGTGTTTTCCTGTTTTCATATCTGTCCCTGTTGGTAGCATATCTGTTAGAAATATCTTCTCCTATTCCGAATACATTGCAAAATTTCTTCCATTGCTCATCAGTCGTAACTGCAATGAATATCTTCATGTTATCTGAGGTTGGGAAAAAATCATATATCCCCCATGCGAAACCTGCCTCGTTTATTGGTAATAATTCCTTCTGATTTATCTGATATGTTGATATGTGCTGACCTATCATAAACATTGCATTTGAAAATAATGAAGAGTCTATGCTCCTACCCTTTCCAGTTTTTTCCCTCTCAAGAATTGCATCATAAATTCCTATTACTGCCATTGAAGCTGAAAACATATCTACCAGTGAAGCACCAACCCTCATTGGCCTGTCCTTTAAACCATTCATATAGGCTATCCCGGAATCTATCTCTATTGGGTAGTCAAGGGACCTCCTTCCCTCCTTTTTTCCCTTGCCATATCCTCTTATTGATACATAAATCAACCCCGGGTTTGTTTTCTTCAGATTTTGATAATCAAGTCCTAGACCCTTAAGAAAATCACTGCTGAAGTTGTCTATTACTATGTCAGAGCTGTCTATCAATCTCTTAAGTGCCTCTCTACCATCTGGAACTTTTGTGTTTATGACAACACTCCTTTTGTTTCTGTTGTAATAAGGAAATGAACCAGCACTCTCTCCAGTAAGATTTCTTGCAATGTCTCCAACACCAGGTCTTTCTACCTTAATTACTTCAAAACCCATTTCGGAAAGAATTAAGCCAGCGGTTGGACCTGCCACTATATGTCCCAGTTCAACTACTCTGTACATAGGTCCCTTGCCTCCTTAATTATTTCATCAGCTCCAATTACTCTTCCCTGAGTGGCTGAAATATCCTTTACTCTCCTCATCAATAGGGACAGATCCTCCTTTGTCAGATCGATTCCTCTTCCCTCAAGAATCTTCTTCAACATGGATTTTCCTGTGTAAACATTCACGGAAAAGTCATTTCCCTCAAATACATCGGAAAAAGCTGCATGAGTTCCTGCTGTATGTGTATTGGTATTTTTCCCAATATTTGGAAGATTGTTTTTGAAAAAATATTCACCGGTTTTCTTTATGACAATGTCCAGAAACTCAATTGACAATCGATCAATCTTTTCAGTTTGCAAATCGTTTGCCTCACCGATTTCCTTCAGGTATCTTGCCAGCGTGCCTGTATCAGTGATTCCGTTTCTCTCACCAAGGCCTAGAAATGTGGTATCAATTATGTCTGCCCCTGCTTCTATTCCAGCTATTGCGTTAGACACAGATAAGCCTCGATCATTGTGGCAGTGAATTTCAATCTTTGATTCTGAAACCTTTCTGGATTCGCCCACTACATTTCTGATTAATCCAGGAGTTGCCTTTCCCATGGTATCAGGGAGTTGTATTGTATCAACGCCCAGGCCTGATAGAATCTTTACAATTTTTACCAGTTGATCTGTTTTATACTGTGTTATATCTACGATACCAACTTCAACCTTCTTTCCCAGTGATAGGGCATATTTTACATTGCTGTATATTTCATCTAGAGAATCATACTTGAAAGGGAAGTGAAGAGATATATTGGCTCCAGTTGAGTCTATGAGATCAATATCTTCTTTTATTGCTCTCCCAAGTCCATAAACCTCTTGAAAATATCCCTTCTTTGTAATTTCAGATGCAACTAAAGCCTCTGATTCGTGCGCCGATGGATAGGAAACCAGTATTCTCTTCAATCCGCATTCAGATATTTTTTTCGCAAGGTTAAGCTTTTCATCTACACTAAAACTTATCCCGGGAGCCTGCATACCTTCCCTTAGAGAATCATCAGAAATCATAGTCAAATATTCGAAATATTTACTTAAATCAATACCCTAACACATTAGAATGAAATAAAAAATGAAAAGTGTTTATAAATTTTAGGAGAGTTTATTTTGCTATTGCTTCAACAAACTTGTTCGTGCTCTTAGGTCCAAGTAATATGAGAACCAGTGAACAAATTATGACCAATATCCATACAAAGGTGAAGATTCCGGGGGCGTTGTGACCCCCTATAAAGAATGCTATGAACAGCACAAGTATTGTTGTTGAAATCCTGCTTATGGAATAAACAAATCCTGCGGCGGTTGTTCTGACTCTCGTAGGAAATATTTCTGCATTATACTGGTGCATAAAGTTCGAGAAGTTCCATAACATGAATGCAGTAAGGAAACCGAATATCACTGCCTCATCTATTCCATGTATTACCGCAAAGAATGTGCCAAAAATACCTCCCAGAACTGCGAAAAGTATGATACCCCACTTTCTTTCTATCTTATCAATTATGAATATATTGAAAACGCTTCCTACCAAAAATCCAGAGAAAATTACTGCTGCAGCACCTAGAGGATCACTTGTAGGATATTTCACAGAAACCAGTCCTGGTGCAAAGGTTGTAAAACCATAGAATATACCGGATTGGAAAAACATAAAGATGGCCATCATTATTGTCTGATTCCTAACATCTGGAGCAAATATTTCTTTATACTTAGATACGTGCACTGGAGCCTCTATTGTATCTGTAACTGGAGGAAGAGCTGTCAATTTTGTTTCTTTTAAAACCTCAGCCTCGATTTTATCCATCTCTTTCTTTGCTTCGTCCATTTTTCCGTGAGTAGAAAGCCATCTTGGAGACTCTTTCAATCTGAACCTTATTAACCAGACCACTATTCCAGAAGCTCCCATGAACCATAGTGGAATTCTGAACGAGTAGTATCCAAGTCCTGCAGTCAAAGCTGTGATATATATTATAAGAGGAGCAGCTGTAACTGCTATAGTATAGATGAGAGCCAACCATGCACCTCTCCTTTTCCTGACAAAGATTTCTGTTCCATAACTGTCTACCAGTGGGAATTCTCCACCCACTCCAATTCCGCCAATTAGTACAAAGACTGCAACGAGTTGCCACGAATCCATGAAACCGGCTATTATCATACCAAGCCCAAAAATCAGTTGGTTATAAAGAAACACTGCTCTTCTTCCCCTGGTATCCGCCAGTCTACCAAAAAATATAGACCCCAAGAACTCTCCCACGAAGAAGAAAGCAGGCAAAGCATAGGTTGCTAATACAGAGGTGCTTGATATTGCAAAGTATGTTGCAACCAAACCAAGGATTGCTCCGTTACCCAGCAGCATTAAACTCTCTGCCCACTCTCCGCTCGTCAGCATAAGAGCAAATTTCACATGAAATCTGCTATATGGCAGCCTTTCCAATCTTCCGGCAATATTATTATCCGGATTCGAGTCATTTTCTACCATGGTGAAATAAAACTTCAACTCTATATATAGTGAGATTATAACAGGTTAGGGGTTGCGTGTGTCGTATATTATTGAATACTTATAAATATAGATAAAATTTTATTTTTTACCACTATATTCATAAATAGACTCACCAAAATAAATCTATGATACATGAACTAAAAATTTAGGCGCAACGGAATTAAATTGTTCTGTAATACATGGTAACTAAAATTTGCCTCTAATATGATAGAATATTTTTGAATTGATAAATTTATAAGCCATTTTAGTATTTCCCATAATCTTAGAAAGGAGGATTAATTAAATGGCTGGAGGAAATTCGTTGGCAATCATTGCTGACAAAAAGACTGGAAAAACATACAAGAAAGAGATTAAACCTGAGAACCTTAGTCTGCTTAATGGAAGGAGAGTAGGAGAGGAAATAGATGGGATATTTTTTGAAATGCCAGGTTATAAATTAAAGATAACTGGTGGCTCTTCAATAGACGGCTTCCCTATGAAGCCTGATCTTTTCATTCAGGGAAAGAAGAGAATACTTGTGACCTATAGTAAAGGGAATAGGGGAAAAAGTGGATTAAGGGAGAGAGTTACCTTCAGGGGGGCTATTGTGGGACCAGATATTTCACAGTTAAACTTTATTGTTACCCAATATGGACCAGATCCACTTGAGAAGCCTGAGGAAACCAAAGAATGAGCAATCAGTTGCCACAGCCTGTGGTAAATATAGGAATGGTAGGTCACGTAGATCATGGTAAGAGTACACTTACAAAGGCATTAACTGGTAAGAAAACAGATATACATTCAGAAGAGATAAAGAGAGGGATATCCATAAAGCTGGGATACGCTGATACTCCAGTGTATATATGTGAAAATGGAGAAAAAGTTTATTCCAATAAACCAGTTAATGAAAATTGTAAACTTGAGCGTGTTATTTCTTTTGTAGATGCTCCTGGCCATGAAACTCTGATGGCGACAATGCTTTCCGGTTCGTCTATTATGGATGGTGCACTTTTAGTT
>JAJZIN010000027.1:0-1619 GCA_021810575.1 Thermoplasmata archaeon | reverse complement strand
GGGAGGATTCTTGGAAAAGCTGGAAAGGTTCCAGCAGTTGCTACGTTCATAGTGGCTGAGTCTCATCTTTTGAACAGGGTTGTTGGATTTGATGAGGAAATGAAGGTTGAACCAATCAAAACAAGGGAAAGCGTGATGCTTACCTTTGGTACTTCAAATACCATAGGAATGATTTCCAATGCAAAAGAAAATGAAATAGAGATAATGCTTAGATATCCAGTAGCAGTTCAGCAAGACGAAAGAATATCCATTGGAAGAAGGATCGCAAACAGGTGGAGACTTATAGGTTACGGTTCAGTCAAATCCTTTTCATAATTACAGTTCTGCCTGAGAAAACAGATTTCACAGAGTGGTTTTGATTTACATATTTCTTTGCTTATTTCAACTATTTCCCCGTGAAAATTTTTGAGATCCTCAAGATCCATATTCCGCTGGATTTCAACACCCATGGAATAGGCATTATTCATTCCTGGTTCAATGAGTCCTAATCTGGAGAAAAACCTTTCAGTGTATTTATCTACAACGAACACTTTTCTGTTGAATGCGTAAATCATTATGTCCTGCATCGTTTCAATACCAATCCCCTTAGTGTTTAAGAGAAAATCCTCGATATCACTATCTTTCATTTGATCAATCTTCTCAATGCCACCCAATTCCTGAATTCTAGTGCATATTTCCTTAAGATAGACAGATTTCTGGTTAAAGAAACCTGCAGGTCTTATCATTTCTTTCAGATCCTCCTGATCCACATTGGTAATTTCTGGTATAGTGTCAATTTTCTTTTCTTTTAGATTTTTCAGAGCTGCCTCAACATTTTTCCATGATGTATTCTGCGTTAATATCGCACCGATTATTATCTGATCTCTTGTTTCCGATGGCCACCATCCAAGGTTTCCATATTTTTCCTTTAATATTTTATGTAATTCAGAATAATTCAACATATCATGATGATTTCTTAATAGGTAAGAATTACCATTTTAATTGTGTCCAAAAATCAATAAAATATAAGAAAAAGATTTCGCATTGTTATTCCTTCCATAGGTTTTTGATCTCCATTTTGAAGGATATTGTCAGGTTTTAATTTACACCCAATCTAACATATTACTCAACTTTTTTTATCCCCGTTGATCCAATATTCGTGACATCCGGGTTCCTGAATACTTTATTCATAAATATGGAAAATAATCAGTAAAAATCATTAAAATTTAAGTTTGTCCGATGGAGTAAGACAAATTATTATTTTAATAAAAATAATAGTATATCCCGTATATGGCATTTTTACTATGTTTACTAAAAAAGGAATAAAAATATTTTAATACTAGTATGTGTATTAAGTATTGGTAAAAATGGTAGGCATAAGCGAATTGTCGAAGGAGGTTTCTAAAAAAACCGGACAGACACAGAAAGTTGCCAGAGAGGTCATTAAGGTCTTTCTGGACGAAGTTGTAGCTGAGGCAAACAGGAAGCAGAAAATAAACCTGGCAGGCTTTGGAATTTTCGAAAGAAAGACACAGAAGCCCAGGACTGCTAAGAACCCGCAAACAAGAAAGGAGATAAAAGTCCCACAGAAAGAAAAGTTTGTTTTCAGACCATCAAGCAAAATAAAATACAAGAACTGA
>JAJZIN010000006.1 GCA_021810575.1 Thermoplasmata archaeon | reverse complement strand
GAATGTCATTAAAATGCATCTCAACGCATTCTCCTTCTTTGGCGGATTCACAGATACAATACTGTATGACAACATGAAGCAGGTCGTCATAGAAAGAAAACTGAAAGCCTCAGAATCCAGATTCAATACGAAATTCATGGACTTCGCTGAATATTACGGAATAGTGATAAGATTATGCTACCCATACAGACCTGAGACAAAGAGGAAGATCGAGAATGCCATAAAGTATCTCAGATACAACTTCTTCAATGGAAGAACCTTCGAGGATCTTAATAATATAAACATACAGTGCACTGAGTGGCTTAACAAAGTAAATTCAAAGATTCATGGAACAACCCATGAAATACCTGCTGAAAGATTAAAGAAAGAAACACTCAATCCACTTTCAGCAGTATCTGTATACATGACAAGGAAGGAGGAATCCAGAAAAGTATCCAGGAACTGTTATGTTTCCTATAAGGGAAACAGGTATTCCGTCCCCTGGAAATATGCTGGAAGGGAATGCATGGTCATTGAGGAATCTTCAACGTTGAAGATAGAGATCGATTCCAGCACTGTTGCCGATCATGCCATTCTCACAGGAACAGGAAGGATATCAAGGAAGAAGGAACATTTCGAAGGCCTCCTCAAAGCTATTCGTGAGGAGAACTCTGCAGTATACGGGCAGATGGTTGAAACACGTGACCTGAAGAGATACGAGGAGGTGTCATGATGGATTCCTACGAGAGAGTGGATGAATATCTTTCAAAACTCGGCATGACAACAATGGAAAGAATCATTGACTCTTACCTTGAAACATCCCATGACAAACCTTTCATGGAAATAATGGATCATCTTCTTTCAGAAGAGCTAAAACATAAGCTTTCAAAGAAGACAGAGAACATGCTTAACTGGTCAGGTTTTCCCTTCCGGAAATCAATGGATGATTTCGATTTCTCATTCCAGCCGTCCATTGATCGATCCGTGATTGATGATCTCATGACATTGCGGTACATACACAACACTGAGAATGTTGTGTTTCTTGGTCCACCAGGTGTTGGAAAAACACATCTCTCAATAGCATTGGGAATGAGGGCAATCATGTCAGATATTCCTGTGTGTTATGTATCAGCAATGAAACTGGTGCAGACACTTAAGAGAGACTATGATCTGAAGAGACTTGAATACAGAATAAAGACATATTCCAGGTTCAGGCTGATGATAGTGGATGAGATCGGTTACCTACCACTCACAAGGGAGGAACCAAACCTGTTCTTTCAGTTTGCTTCATCAAGATATGAGAAGAGATCGACAATATACACATCCAACAAGTCATTCAGTGAATGGGGTGGAATACTTGGAGATTCAGTGATGGCAGCTGCTGTCCTTGACAGGATACTGCATCACTGCACTGTGGTGAACATAAGGGGAGAATCCTATAGGTTGAAGGATAGGAGAAAGAATGCATTACCGACAATGAGAAAGGAGTGATTAAATGAAGAAAAGTATAAATAAAGGTGAGGAGTTTTACTTGGTCGATTTTGGATATTTTTCAATGAGCGTTTACAAATATTAAGGCAACGATGGACAGATCATATTGAAGAAGCCCCAGATCAGAGAATTTCTCTTTGAGACTAAGTTGTTTGAAAAGTATTCAAGGGTTGAGAAAGCTCTAGATTCTGTCATATTGGAATCATACATACAGGGAGTATCAACAAGAAATGTCATGAATGTTGTTGAATCTCTCGGTGTAGAGAATATATTTTTATCATATGTATCAACACTTGCATCCGAACTGGATGCAAGGGTAAAATCATTCCTCGAGAGGATCATAGATCGGGACATGAAATTCATCTACATAGATGCTACATACTTCAAGGTAAGGGAGAACAGAATTTATGGAAATAAAATATTGTATGTTTGCATTGGCATAGATTCCGATGGAAGAAGGGAGATTCTTTCATGCAGGCTTTGTTATTCGGAGAGAAATGGAATGGGAATCATTCTTTGACGATCTCAAGAATAGAGGACTCAAGGGTGTTGAACTTGTTATTTCAGATGGCCATAGGGGAATACAGGAATCCGTAACAAGATCCTTTTTAGGTGCATTATGGCATTATTGCCATGTGCATTTCATGAGAAACCTCATGAAACTGATCCCGAAGACGAAGTTATCTGTAATGCAGATCGTGAAGCAAGCACTTGAGAATGAATCACTTGTGCCAAAGGCACAGGAGTTACTTGTCAATAAGGGATTAAACAAAGCATCTGACATGTTCGAAACATTGTACAATTCACTGTACAATTACAAGGCATACAGTGAATCAGGCCAGAGAAGATTGAGAACAACAAATGTACTGGAAAGGCTTAACCTGGAATTCAAGAGGCGTACAAAAAAGATTGGGGCATTTCCATCAGAGCATTCTCTTCTGAGGCTTGTTGTGACCATAATGATGGATATAAATGAAGAGTGGATAACAGGGAGAAGGTATATTAATATGGAGGAGTATTAGGGAGTGTACAGGATCTTTTCGAAATTACAGCAAATCATGTACACTATCGAACATATTTACTTTAATACAAGATTCTGGGCACTATCAATTGAGTTTTTGGATATTTTTCAAGATTGTTACGATGATATACAAAGGCATATTCCTTTTTCTTCAGGCAAAATTTACATTATCTCAATAAGACAGCAAATTTATACAGTCGTCGATCATAACCCATAGATGGTTGATGTCACCATATTAGTGAGAGTACTCTGGCCAGGTGGCCCTCAAAGAATCGCAATTAATGATGCTGATTTATTGCGGCAAGAGGGATTAGATGTTGATTTGGTTTTCATTAGAGATACACAAAGGAAGGTGGAAAAATTTGATAGTTTCCCTCATAAAGTTATTTTCAATTCTCATTCCTCCAAGCGGCCATTACAGAAAATTTTCTATATGATTACAAAGCACTATAATCCTGGAAGAGGAAATGATGCCACTATAGACCTTGATCTGATAGCGAAATATGAATTATCGAAAAATGATTCTAAAGTTGTTATATACTTTGATCAGTTTACAGCGCTCTTCAGCATCTTAAGGAAAATAAGAAAGCCTTTTAAGAAAATCGTCTTCATCCATGAAACCGCTTTTCGTGAAAAGTCTCCTTTAAAAAAATTAATAGAACGTATCGCTCTGTTCGATTCCGATTACATCATTACGAATTCTTACTTTAATAAGAAAATTTTGATTGATAAGGGTTATAAAAAGATCGAAGTTGTATATCCTGGTATAAACAAGGAATTAGAAATTTTGGGATTCGATAAAAGGTCGAATATATGTATAATAGTTACGGTTTTTGAGCCTTGGAGAAGACCAGAGTTGCTTTTAAATATCGCTTCACATTTAAAATATACTAAGATTGTGATGGCTGGGCAGTGGGCGGATGACCATTATAAAATGAAAATTGAAGAAGAAGTAAAAACCCGTCATCTATCAGAGAAGATTTTTATCACCGGACTGTTGGAAGAGAATGCTCTTCAAGAATTATATAGAACCGCCAAAGTAGCTTTAAGATTTGGGTTTGATGAGCATGGACCTGGTATGGGTTCCTTAGAGGCAATAGGCTATGGAATACCATTGGTGGTTAATTCGGGAATAGGTATCACCGAACTGCTGAAAAAATACGAATATGACCTAATAGTTGAGGATCTATCGCCATGTAAAATCGCTGAAATTATTGATCGGTTATCATCAGATATATCATACTGGGAGACGCATCATAACACAATTATGCAGATCGCCAAAGCTAACTCATGGGACAAACATGGGGAGATCCTTTCGAATGTAATCAAACGCGTAATGAGTGAATCTGCATGAAAGTGTTGATCGTCCAAGGTAGTGGGGAAGAATCAGGAGGAGGCGTTGAAACTTTTGTAAGGACGCTATCGCGAAGTATCCGGATGAAAGACGTAAGTTTTACGATTTTATTTCCAGTCAATGATTTCACCTTTAAAAAAACGGATCATTCAATTGATCGGGTTAAATATCTACCGGTCTATATACCATTAAGTGATCACATAGGTCTGTTGAAGGCGTTACGACTTTTTCTCTTTAATATTAAGATTTTATTATCAAGGGCGATTTACTCTGAGCAATTTGACATAGTCCATATAAATGGTCTGGCCGGATGCTTTCTTCCGCTTAGGTTCAGGCATAATTCTCTATTCACAGCGCACGGAAGTTCAATAAATAGTTTCTTAGATCAGAAGCAGACTTTCACAGTCAAGGAGTTGTTTTTTCAATTTATTAATTCTATTTTTAGCTATTCTTTGGAGTTTATTGCTGTTAAATTCTCAAAGTTATCAGTTTCTGTTTCCTCATCAGTTGCAAGAGAATTCAGTCGTGTCACAAAAAAAAAGGTAGAAGTGATACCTAACGGCATTGAACTAGAAGATAAAGCAAAAGCGGATAAAGCTAGCATTGAAAAAAAATACAATCTAAATGAAAAATCGTTCATATGCCTGTGGGTGGGAAGAAATCCTAAGAGAAAAGGTCTAGATGTTGCCATTCGATCCGTATCTGATATTAAAGGTGCGTATTTACTGATCGTTGGTATTGATAAGAACATCTTTATAGAAAAAAATGAAAATGTCATCTTCTGCGGGATTGTCGATCGTGATGAGTTATTGAAACTTTATGCCTCAAGTGATCTTTTGATCTTTCCTTCCGTCTATGAGGCGATGAGTTATACAGTTATCGAAGCACTCTCGATTGGGCTGCCTGTACTTGCCTACAGAAAAAGATTCATGACCGATATCCTAGGACAGGAATATCCACTTCTGTGCGATAATGAACTGGAATTTAAGAAGGAGGTAGAAAACATGATGACATGGAAGAAAGAAGACATAAATGGACTTAAAGAAAAATGTCAAAAGATTGCTGAGGGCTTCAACGCGGATAAGATGGCAGCCGAATACCTTAAAATTTACGAGGCGATGGCTAATGAGTAGTAAAAATGCACTTGTCATACCAACACTTGGCGACTTCAGCTTGCTGAGTAAACTGAGCAAATATATAAATGAGCAGACGTTAGATGATTTCGACGTTGTATTTGTTCTGGCTAAGGATGTAGATGTATCTGAATTTAAGGGAACTATGGACAAAGAACTTGATCGTAAGTTTACCGTGGTAATCCAAGACGGAAAAGGAATTCCTGATGCGATGAATACTATCCTTGGACTTGATTTTAAATTGATCATACTGACAGACGATGATGCGCAGCCATCATCTACGTACGTATCTAATGCCACTGAGTTTCTAGAGAGCAATGATAACGCAGGCATGGTTTACGGAAAGGTGAATGGTATTTATCCAGATTCAAATAAACTATGGTTTTTAAGAATGTTCAATACGCTCTCTTCAAGGAAGCGATTGTTTGGATTCTCACCAAGGATATACTTTAATAGCGGGGGACTCATGACAGGAGGCTTGCTTCCATCGAATAATCGGATATCTGAAGATTATGCACCGATAGGAGTCTCCATGGCTTGGAGGCAGCGTTCAATAGGCAATTTTCGGTTACGAAACTTGGGAAAACACGGAATTCTCTATGAATCTTACATATCAGCAGCGCTTTGGAAAAGAGGCCTCATCACTTATTTTTCTCCAGCACTATCCGTTGGTCACATCAACAGGAAATCATTGAGCAGAAACAATGAAGCCTCCACAGAAATTCTTATGGAGATGTACTCCAGTCCACATATATTATACGACATGGGCTTCGATATAGATTTGAAGTCAATATATAGATTATTACGGCTTTCTAGATTTCTACCTGCTGATATAAGGTATGCCATTACGCTAACTTTGGCAAATTTTCCCAAGAAATAAAGAATAAGTGATTTTACATATTCTTTCTTATGAATAATATCAGTTCGTAGAGAGATAAAATCGAAACAGAGAGGAATAATATTCCTATGCTGAGGTTAGCAATATCCTCACTCAGTGCTACTGAAGAAAATGACAGGGGAGGATTAAAGTATAGAACAATGTGTTGTGTATTAATATAATAACCATCTACCGTAATATTGTTCGTATCTTTAACTATGCGTGCTTGCACTGGAATGCTGATCGTATTTGAAGTGGAATAATTACCAAGTCTCATTCCATTAAAGGATACCGTTATCGCTGAGGAAAGATTTAAGTACAAAGAGAGCGTGGTATTTTCTACTTCTGTTGAGTTTACCATTAAATCCGGAATGTATGTCGCATTTACATGTACTTTTGAATCTGATGTATAGGTTCTGAAGGAAGCACCACTACCGTTGAACTCCGTTGTTGAAAAATAGGCTTCTTTTTCAGGTATGATAATCTTAAGGGTATGCCATCCAGATTTTATTAATTCCTGATCCTTTACTTCAAAGAAGGCGTTAGAAACATAAACAACTTTTGCCTCCTGGGTAGAGTTAGTAAGATTGATGTACTCATTGGGTTTATTTCCCTCCATATAGACCAATGGGGTCACGTTTTTCCCAAAGATAACAAAATATCCTTTGAAGAACGACGGATGTGGGAAGTAAAATCTTTCAGAATATGTAGCGTTGGGGTATGCTCTTATATATGATGTTTGAGCGAAATCTCCAAGGATGAATGAAAAAGGTGACCATGAAGGTAAATTCAAAACATATTTTCCATCATTCTTCGCGTATGAATTTAAGAAGATCCATGGAATACTCATGTTTACACGGTATGATGAGTTGAAGGAATTTAATGTGTTATTATCGCTTATATATTGTTTTGCTTCATAAGCTTCCTGCATCAGATTGTTAACAGTTGGTATGACAGGCGGTGGATCCCTTAGTCCGGGAGCAACAAGAACCACGATCAAGATCATGAAAATTACAAAGTAAGAGAATAATTTGGATGCTACCCTCTTTGTCTCTTCTTCAGAAATCTGGACTCTTTCCTTTTTCGCCACTGATTTTTGACCCGGGGATAGCCTGCTATGGACAAAATATGCAAGGTACAGAAAGAGGAATATGACGTAAAGAGAATAAAGGGTTTGCGATAAGACTGGAGGAGATTTAAGATAATACGCATTTAAGTAAGGGTTTATAATTATAAAGAAACCTGCCATTATCGTGGTGGCTGATGTAACGAAAGATCCAAGATCAAAGAAGGTTAGTAAAGTCAAAAAATTTAAATGGTTATGATCGCGGTCAAGGACGAACAGGAGTATTGAGAACGGAGCTATCGCCACTAGATATTGCGGCGCACTGTTAATACCAAAAATAACAAGGAACAACGATTCTATTAGAAATACTCCTATAAGATCCTTGATGGATGGATCTTTTTTGAATTTTGCAAAGACAAGACCTGGCACGAACATAGCTATTGCAAAGATGATCTCAGCCATACGCATGGTAATCAGATAGCCACTAAATTCATGTATGAGAAAATACGGGCCCCATGGAGAAATCGCATTGGAGGCTGGCAAACCCGTTGAAGTTACGCCTGCGATCCCACCGAGAACGGAGCCGTAATTGAATGGTATTCCATAAAAAAGATAAATTAAAAGTGGTACACCCTGGCCAATCAGAAAAACTAACGAGAAAAGGCCAAAATATTGGATAGATTTCCTTAGATTCATGGTTCTTTTGATAAAATATACCATCGGTATTATAAGAAAAATAGGGAAAAGATAGGATGCAGATGCAAAACCTAAGAAAACTGATGAGGCATTGTATCTTTTTTTATAAAGAAAAACGACTGAAAAAATTTCAAAGAAAACGGCAACTATCAGCCCATTCCCATGAAAAGCAGCATCATATAATATTATTGGTGTGAGCAAAGTGATCCATAATACTTTTTTAGCTATTCCTTTATCAACCTTTTCATAAAGCAGTATTAGATAAATTCCCATGGCGGTTAGATACATTGAGATTATAAATGGAAGCTTAACTGTAAATTCCTGAACTATAGCCGAATCCAAGCCAAAAAAAGCAAATGGTATATTGATGAGAAAAGCAGACATCGTCATGATATAATAATACAAGCCGAAAGGCCAGAAATAAAATATGTGAGCACCAAACATATAATACATATAATATTGGCCCATAAAAGATGCTTCGTCAAACAGGAAACCCGTGGAGATAGATAATATACTCACGCATGCAGAGAAAAGAAGTATGGGAACAACCATACGTCCCATTATGTTTTGGTTTTTATTGTTTGACCTATTTGGCATTTACCTAGTATTCATCATAACGATAATAAAATTTTGCCTTTTTGGACACTGCCAACCTTCCGTTGATATCTATAGTTAGTGCTAATATAGTGCTTCCTTAATACACTTGCAATTGTTCATACTCAGTAATGCCATATAAGTATGCCGTTTTAAAGAACAAAGCCGAATGTTGTGCTGAAACCGGAAGAGAAAGCCCGTCTCGAGAAAATTGTCAGATCGGGAAAATCCGAGAAGAGAGACTATGACAGGGTACCGATAATTCTCATGGATTATAATGTTAAAGAACTTGTTCAGACCTATGGCATTTCTTACAGATCTTCTGGAAAATTCTTCAACAACCATCCGGAATTCATGAGCATTGCTGGAATCAAGAGGATTTCAACCTCCGCACACTTTTCGTACAGGGCAATCAGAATGGACAACATGAGATCAATGCTAATCTCATTAATCTGATTGATACTGGAAACAAGAATACTGCCATTGAGGCTTCATTGTAAAGACATGCAAGCATACAACTGTCCAGAGAAGGAGAAAGTCTGGCACGTATAAAGAACCTGAAAGTATATGTGGTTACGGAACGAAGGGCTTTTAATATAGAAGGAACATGTATCTCAGGATATAGATTCCACTGCCATGCTGGAATGAAATATAACAACTTGCATCCATTCATGGCAACACCGTTGACATGGACATGATAGATTCCGTACGAGGCCATGAATACATACTCATGGATGCATTATATGATTCCTCACACATAAATGATTATGTCTTTGAGAACACACATGCCATTATAGTGATAGATACAAATAAAAGATGGGTATTGCTCTCCATATCCTGGCAATCAACAGGAAGCAGGGAATAATCATCAGGAAAAGGGAGAAAACCAGATATAGGCTAAGATGGGAAATAGAGCGAACATTCTCAATTCTGGAATGGATACTTCATTGTGAGAAAATCCGGTGTGTCCGCAACAGGAATTATAATGTAACAATTAGTGAAAGGATAGTGGCATACAACTGCACCTTCATGGTCAATCAGATCAAGAAAAGAACAAAAAAAGAAATAATAGACATAATCATTTGTCGAATAATTGGACACCATAAATCTAAGTAGTAATATACTCTTATACTGCGTATCTTTTATAATACAATCATTGAGAATTTTAGATATATAATCCAACAAAAGTATTAATCGTGAAAATGATTGGATATGAGAAAAGGATGATTTCATATTATGAAATTGCAGATGATTCAGTAAAAATTTCAATCGTAAAAGCAGGTTTCAATGATTTATTTAGAAATGAGAGTGGCATGTATTTCATTGCGAGCAATAATGTAATGAAGATATATGCAAATAAATTCAAAAATATTGACAGTTCACGCATATTCCCAATCGATGATGGCGAATCTTCAAAAACGCTCACTTACTATGAAAAAGTCATTGAGGAACTAGCTTCCAAGAATTTTGAGCGAAGTAACACAATTGCATATATCGGTGGTGGGACTGTCGGAGATCTTGCAGGATTCATCGCATCAACATACAAACGTGGTGTCAATCTGATCGCTGTACCAACCACAATTCTATCCATGGTTGATTCCGCACTTGGTGGAAAGAATGGCCTGAATTTCAAGGGTATCAAGAATCTGATCGGCACGTTCAAGAATCCATCAGAGATAATCATCGATACGTCCTTCGTAACTGGGAATAATAGAATGCTTCGGGAAGCCCTCGGAGAAATAGTCAAACATGGGATCATGCTGGATAACTTCATCAATGAACTATTGCTTTCGAATGACATAACCACTATATGGGATGAGGATAATATGGAGAAGCTCATAATGCTCAATGTAAATGCTAAAATGTCCATATGTGAGAAAGATCCCTTTGAAACATACAACATAAGAAATGTGCTCAATTTTGGCCACACTGTGGGCCATGCAATAGAAGCTGTATCATCCAACAGCATATCGCACGGATACGCTGTGATGAATGGAATGAAGATAGAATCAAAAATTGCTATGAATTTAGGATACACGCAATATGATCCTATAAAGATAATAGATGACATCATTGGTAAATATCAGATCAATATGCCCTCAATAGATAGAAAAATGTTAGATGAATCTGGAAAATATATTATGAATGACAAGAAGATTGTTAATGGAAAATTGCATATACCGGTGCCCACAATTCCTGGACAACATAAAATAATAGAGATCGAAACATCCCAGTTCATAGAAGAGATGAACAGGGCAGGTGAAATGCTATGCTCATAGGCCTCATAGGAAATCCCATAAGTGTTTCATGGAGTGAGATGTTATTCAACAGAATATTTGAAAAAGAAGGGAAGAGAAATGCATACTATGCCATAAATGCATCTCCCTTTACAATCAACAGGATCATTGACAGGGAGATATCTCCATTCGAAGGCTTCAACATAACGGCACCCTACAAGGAATATATCCTGAATTACGCTGAGGACAGGGAACCACTTGTATGGAAAACAGGATCTGCAAATGTCATCAGGAAATATGGAGGCGGATATTCTGCATTCAATGTGGACTATCTCGGCTTTGAAAAGATGGTTAAAGAAACAAACACCATGATGGATGGAAGGAGAATCGCAATCATCGGATCAGGGGGAGTGTCAAGAACTGTACTGTATTACATACTGACTCAATCTTCCCCGGAATATGTTGCAATAGTGACGAGAGATACAACCAAAGCTGAAAAGAAAATAAAAGGAACATGGCAGTATTCCAATATGGAAATTATCCCTAACAATTCAGAAATGGAATTTGACATCATAATCAACTGTACTCCTCTGGGTATGAAACATGGGGATCACAATCCTTTCCCAAAGGCGAAAATTGCAAAGAATGGAAGAATTCTTGATCTCACATATCAGCAGGTTAAAACAGAAATGATGAAACAATTCGAGGAGCAAGGCGCAAGAGTCTACAACGGAAGGATCATGTTCTTTGAACAGGCACGGGAAACCTACAGGATATTCTTTGATGAATATCCTCAGGAAAATATCTTCACAGGGGCAAAGGAGGATGTCCTTAAATGGTTGGGAGAGAAGTCAGGGTAACGGCCAACTCGGGAATTTCCGTTGTGAGTGGATTCGTCAACGGAAATGGAGCAGCCGTATCCCTCGATCTTGGAATGGTCATATCCATAAGAGAATCAGAAAGCGCTAACAACGACAAGAACGTTGACATGATACTGGACAATCTCAAGGCACGATATGGAGGGAACAGAGATCTTTCTGTGAAGGTACTGAGAAGATTGCCGTCATCCCAGGGATTGAAAAGCAGCAGTGCCATTGTGGGCGGCATCATGCTGGGATATGCTGCACTCAACCAGATAGACCTAACGGATGAGGAGATCCTCAGGGATGGCAGTGAACTGTCGAGAGAATTGAAGATGTCAGCAACAGGTGCCACCGATGATCTTGCATCATCTGTCCTCGGAGGATTATGTATTACTGACAACTACAGGGGAAAACTCATCAAAAGGCAGATTGTTGAGGAAAAGCCCGTGATAATTCTCACAACAAACAGGAAAAGAGAGAGTTTCAAATTTGGAAATAACGACTTTTCCTTCTTAAGGAAAGCCTATGATGAAATGTGGGAAAGAGTCAACAGATTGAATTACGAATATACTGCCATCGTGAATGGAAATTACATGGGAACATTGTCAGGATCCTCTCTTGATTATGAAAAATTGCAGTATCTGAACTTTTCATATGCGGGAGTCAACGGAAAGGGCCCCTCGGTCTTTCTCATATACAGGAACAGCAATGATCGCTCCCGGGATGTGTCCATACTGAAGGGAAGAAGCGTGAAATATATCAGCACCCGTATAAGCAACAGAGGTGCGCATGTGGAATGGGTCAGGAAATGATCGATGTATCCTTTGAAAAAATAGGCGGTGAAGTTGATGCCCCACCATCAAAGAGCTTTATGCAGAGATATGTATTATTATCATCATTTCTTGATGGATCTATAAGAATATTGAATCCGGGTCACTCTGATGATGATCTTGTATCGATCCATATAGCAAGATCCTGTGGAAAACAGGTATATGAAAAGAAAAGTATGACGATCATCGAGGGCAATTTTACGAAGCCTGAAATGATCAATGTAGGAGAATCAGGCACATCCTTCCGTCTTGTTCAGGGATTGCTCTCCGCAAGCCAGTCAAGAACAGGAATACTCCTCAAGAGAAGCCTGGCAGGAAGGCCGATGGATCCCCTGATCAATGCACTGCAACCCCATGGCTATTCATACCTGAAGGAAAAAGATTCTGTTATGATTGACGCAACCCATTTCAAGTGCCCGGATTCCTTTGAGATTGATGGAAATATCAGCTCACAGTTCATAAGTTCGCTGATGCTATGCCTTGCCCTGAGCAGGAAGGAAAACGGCGTAATACATGTAAGGAATGGAGTCGCAAGTGAAGGATATATCAAGATCACGTCAAAGGTTCTCGAGGATTTCCAATGCAGAATAAGCACAGATAAGGATATCATTGTAAATTCATCCTACATTGCGATCCCCGAACAGGCCAGAATTGAGGGTGACTATTCATCCTCCGCCTTTCTTATGGTGATGGGGCTTCTTCTCTCCGATGAAGGCATCACAATCAGAAACTTGCCAATAAAAACATATCAGCCTGATCGACAAATACTGGAAATACTTGGAAAATACCTTAAAATAAAAAGACATGGAAATCTTCTCGATGTGATGGCATTCAGGCAGGATATCCAGAGAATTACGGTGGATGTAAATATCACACCGGATCTGGCACCTCCCCTATCCGTACTTGGAATGTTCTCTGAAGATGGCATCGAGATAAGAAACCCAGACAGGCTCAGGACAAAGGAGAGTGACAGACTCCAAGCAATACTGGATATTGCCAGGGCTACCGGTGCAGAGATCCAGAGGGAAGAAGAATCCATAATAATTTCAAAAGGTACTTCAATGAATTCTACTGATATTCCTGAAAGAGATGACCACAGGATCGTTATGGCAAAGTTTCTGGCGGCTGCTGCAATTAACAAAAACTTTCATGTCCATTTCCATGGGAGTGTCAATAAAAGTTTCCCCGAATTCTGGAAATATGCATCCACTCTCGGATTCCATCTTGATTTTAAATAAAGAATTATTAATGTTGCACCCATAACACACTATGCTTCTATTCCAGGACATGCTTGAACTGATAAGATCCGGTGCAAGAAAATACATCGATTCCATAGAGGAGAAGGAGGTAATATTTGATCCCACAGAACATGCACATATAACCCTGAGGTTGATCAAATACAGTAGAACTGTTCCGGACTTTGATTCAAAGCTAAATAGAATATGCGAAGAATTGGAAAAAATGAAATTCATCAGCTCTGTGAAAAAAGAGGGTGCATATATCAATGTTAACCTGAATCCATTGACAGTACTCCGTACCATTTCAGAATCGGTTGAAACTGCAGGGATATTTCCCGATTCATTTCAGGATCCGGAGAGAATATCGGTGGAGCATACCAGCACGAATCCGACAGGGCCCATACATATGGGAAGGGTTCGAAATTCCATAATCGGAGATTCTGTTGCAAAACTCATCGCAAGATACGGATACAGAGTTACAACCCAGTATTATGTGAACGATTCAGGAAAGCAGATGCTTTCTCTGTACCTTGGCTACAAAAAATTCCATGATGGGGAAAAGCCCACTGTGGATATACTTCTTGACGGTTATCTGAAGATATACAGCTTATTTGAAAAGGAGGGGAGCGAAAAGGAAGTGGAAAACCTCATGGAGAAATATGAGAAGGGTGATCAAAAGATAATCAACGATGTCAGGGAGATTGCATCGGTTGTGCTTAACTCCATTGTTGAGGATCTTTCCAAACTGAACATAAGGTTTGATGAATTCACATGGGAATCAGAATTCATAACCACCGGCGAAACCAGAGAAGTTATGAAGAGACTCGCTTCAAATGTGGAAACGGACCCAAAGGATGGGGCAAAATATATTGATATACCGGACCTGAGGA
This sequence comes from Thermoplasmata archaeon, assembly GCA_021810575.1. The sequence goes on along the minus strand of JAJZIN010000006.1, from coordinate 26,683 downwards.
AGATCTATCTGGAGAGAAGCAATGGAACAAGCCTGTATGTTACCAGGGATATTGCCTATCATATGTACAAATTTTCCCAGTATGATCGCTGTATTGTCATACTGGGAGAGGATCATAAGGAACATGGAAAAATAATGGACTATATTATGCACAAACTGCTCGAATATAACAACCAGCTCGATTTTCTATTTTACGGCTACGTCAATCTTGAGAGCGGGAAGATGTCCACCAGGAAAGGAACAAGCATACCTGTCAAGGATGTATATGAGAAACTTGTGGAAAAGGCGAGGGCTGAGATGGAGTCAAGATATGGGAGTGCAAGCGAGGATACTGCCCAGAAAATTGCATCCTCATCCCTCAGGTTCTACCTTGTCAAGATAAACCCATCAAAACCAATCACCTTCAAGTGGGAGGACGCTCTCGACTTTAACGGAGAAACTGCACCTTTCATTATGTACTCTTATACAAGGGCTGCGAGTATTATGGATAAGGTTAATGAGCATATAGGAAATTATTCCGATGAGAATCTCCATGATAGTGAAACTGACCTTATCGTGTTCCTATATCAATATCCTTACAAACTGAAGGAGGCGTTCAATTCGCTGAAACCTGAGATACTTGCAAACTACCTTCTTGTGCTGTCGAAAAAATTCACAAAATTTTACGAGAACTGCAGGGTTCTTGACGAGAGCGACACGATAAGGAAAAGAAGAATTGAGATCATAAAAATATACATGAATATAGTGGAAGACTGTTCCAGGATTCTTGGCATTGAAAATGTCAGAAAAATGTGATCACACAAAATATTTCAAAAAATTTTTTCACAGATTGTTAGAAAATAAATCATAATTTTTGATCCATTTCTGGATCTTATGTTAAAAATTATTGTTTTTTATTGTTTTTGGGCTCTGCCGGCTTCTGTTCTGTCTGCTTTGGCTTTGCTGGCATTGAGGTCTGCTGGTTTCTCTTCCTCATCCATGGAAATGTCCCTTGCGTTACCCTATAGTAAAGGAGGCCAATGATCACGACGATAACAACGATGGCAGCTATCACGAGAGGTATTTTGTATGGTGATGCTCCAACACTTACGGTTGTTGAATACTCTCCATCCTTGGCTATGAATGAGGGCTGCGAGGTTGTATTGGCGATCACAACAACATTGTTTGAGCCTGCATTGGGGAAACTGATATTAACCGTAAAGGTCTTTGTCTGATTTTTGGTGAGGCTGATGTTTGAATATACCTGCGAACCCACCACAGATGAACCAACCTTCACTATTATTGTCATTGATGTTGCTGTTCCCGTTCCCTTATTGGTCACGTTGACATTTACCGTCTTTGATGAACCCTGCGTGAACGACCCCGTGAAATAGAATGAGGATACCACAAGCTGTGGTCCAGAGTATGATGGAACATAGGAATTGTTGCTGTATGCCGTCACATTCGGATTGGAAACCTGAAGATCGATGTGAACATCCTGAAGCATATTGAACTGAACCATTACCCAGTTTGAAGTATTCCATGATGTTGCAGATGTGTTGTATGCTATTACTGTGAAATTCGCGCTTGTCAGATTCATAATTGTTCCGTTCGCATATCTCAATGTCCAGTTGAACTTCAGGTCACTGAACTTGTAATACTGGTCACTCGAGTAGTTTGCGGTTATTATCATTGGTGTTCCGGCAAGTACCGATGATATGTTTGCATGGGTTCCGTTCTGAAGAGTTACAACAGCGTTTGGCGGTGTTGTATCATTCACATATGCCATTATCATAACAGATGTGGTTGTATTTGCAGATGATGTTGTGTTCAGATAGGAATTCTCAATGCCTGCCTTCACACTGGGAACCGTATACTTATAACTGACAACTGCACCAGATGTTGTATAGTTCGGGAATGCCCAGTTATCCACAAGCTGGAGTGAATATTTCTTTCCCATATAGGTGTAGTTCAGGCTGCTTGCCTTTGCATTGAAATTCACTGCCTGATTTTGATTCACGTGTATATTTGCCATTATCATGTTCTGCGAAGGAGTGTATCTTAATGTGTGATTCTTTCCGTTCACTGTATAAGACAGATTCACATAGGGCATATCACTTGATGGCAACGCAATAACAGTTATATTGGTTGTATTGGTGAAGTTCGAAGAGTCTGTTCCGGTTAGTTTGATGTTTGTTGTCGTATTTGCGAAATTATATGTGATGTTATAGGGTTTGGCAACGTTTGTCAGCGTCTTTCCACTTATGTTCCAGGAGAATGACACAGGCGATAGATACTGATACTGGCCATTGATTGGATTGAAAAGAACGTTTGACATATTGAGGCTTACGTTTGTTTTCAATGGTACTACAATAATTCCATGGGATGAACTTGAGTTCAGGACGGAATTGATTGTTTCAATTCCGGGATAGTACACCATTATGTTTCCATTCATAAATATGGGTTTCTGTGACTTTCCGAAGTTAACCGTAACCCATTGGGGTGAAGAAACTGGATATATTTCAAAGGGATTTGAGTATGAAACAGAGGATGTTGCAGATTTAACGGAATAACTTGTGTTCATGTAATATATCATTGTGCTGTATTTGAGATCGTACTGGCTGTTTTCAAATATATTAAGAACGAGATTCTTGTAGTCGGATCTGTTCATATTCTTGTTATAGAACTTTGCGTTCACTGTTGCAACCAGGTTTCCTTTAGCAGGAGTTGTCACACTGTAGGTTACCTTCCCTGTCAAATTATAATAGGTATTGTTTGCCGTGAACAGATAATATGAATTTGCACTGACATTTGACAGGAGAGATTTTACCTGATTCAGGAAATCTGTGCTCTTTTCCTGTATGGTTAAATAACCGGATGATGCGTATGGAGCTCCAGGAAATGCTGTATTCCCAGATATGCTTATGGTTTCACTCATTGTAACGTTTCTCAGATTCTTTCCAAAATGATATACAGTGCTTACATTTGATATGGCATTCTGTAAATGGAATGAGTGTGTGCTGGTCTGATTTGTAATGTTCAGTGGATTGCATCCGGAGCATTCCAGTATGACCCAGTTATCGCTTGCAGTGCTCACATAGAACGATGCACTTGAAAATTCGAGTATGCTGTATGCGTTTGAAGTTGTATTATAAACAACAGCCTTGACCGCAGAAGGTGTGTTTCCATTGGGTAAGTATACTGTGCCGAAGTAGTTTGTTGTTGTCGAAAGATCAAGTGATACTCCACTGCTGGATGCAACAACGTTTATGAACTCCTGTCCGTCCTTGGGATTTCCATTAAAGTAAACAACAACATTGAATGTTCCTGTTGAGGGCAGATATGTGCTGAATGAGGATGATGATGTGGTTACCTGGTTGAAAACATTTCCATTTGTTGAGGTAAACATAAGTGTTGCAGTATTTCCATCCAGACCAGTTAAGGTGACCGGTGTATACTTAGCCATAACAGAGGTCTGGTTGATTGTAACGTTCACGTATGGTTTTGAAACGCTTACTATCTGAACCGCCTTCTCTGTGAAATAAACCTTCCCTGCAAGGGTTGTGTTTGTAGGTAAGGCCGTTATTATGTACGTTCCGTATGGTAGAGTGATTATGTTGCTGTTGCTTGAATCCATCGTGAACGTACTGACCTCATAACCACTTGTCGAATTAACATACACTGTCGGAGCCGCAGATGCCCCAACCTGATTTCCACCATTCTCCACAAAGACCCCGATGGTCACGTTGGAGGACTGTGGACTGCTCGCATTTGATATTGCTGCCAAATTTGCCATTCCAAGTAGGAATATTGCTATCAGAAATGCTGACAACATCTTTTTACTGTCCAAAGTTATCTTCCTCTTTTTCGCTAAATAAACCCTCACTTATAAACATTCCTTTTAAAACTGCAAATGAGCGTTCAGCTGTATAAATGGAAGATCTCCACCGGATCTTATTATGGAGTAAGCTGTCAGATTTGGATCTGAAAAACACAGCCATTTTTCCACGTATTTTACTTTGAGGTTTGATAACATCTGATAGGGATTCACGCATGCGATTCTGATTATTTCCTCCGGTGAAATATAGTGTGTATTTCTCTGAATCCTGTAAAGAAACTCCATCTCGGAAAACATATCAGGGGAACAGGTCATGGCGTTATCTGTGCCCAGCAACAACGTAAAATTTTCATCCAGGAATGTTCCATAGTCAAATATGATATTGAAGAACATGTTTGATCTTGGAGTGACTGCGATGTAATTGCAGATATGGCGAACATCCCTGAGATCATTTCTGGAAAGTGCGGTACAGTGCACAAGAAGATCAGGATTTATTTCCGATATCTTTTCAATACTTTCCTTCCTGCTTTCACTGAAATGGCTCGCAACCATTTTCCCATGGTTTTTTGCATATTCACTCAGGGATGTTGCGTAATCCATATCCATGTCTGATACTGAACTGAAGCCGACGCCTTCCACAAAATTCAAAATCCTTTGAAATTCATCAGTATCTCCGGGTCGTGCCAGGACTATGCCATTAGGAAGCTCTTCCCTGATGGACCTGACGGTGTTTATTCCTTTGAGGCCAGTTTCCCTGAAGTCAATGACTCCGGAAGATCCTGTGGAAACAACTCTTTTGATGCTCTCCCTGATATAATGTATCTGCCTCTCCTCATCCACAGATCTCAATTTTCTGTGCTTGAAACCGTCAGGGCCAACTATTTCGGCAAGTGTCCCCTTTGGTTCCTCCATAATGAAAGAATCCCCCAGATGCGTATGTGAATTCAGTGGAGCTGGAATGCATGTATATTTCTTTTCACCTTCAACTCCATTCCTGAACCTGTTACTTTCTGTATCAAAGTAACCTTCTATCATTTCCGAACCGTTGAAGAAATTTCCACATATAATTGCCATCAGCCTTACCCCTTTATAACTCCGACAGGCCTCAGAGAGGCAACCCTCTTTCCAATCCCGGAGATCTCGTTTGAAATTATAACCTCATCAATATCCTTGTATGTCTCCGGAGATTCTTCGGACATGGCATAATCGGACCCTGATCTTACTTCAATATTTTTATCGTTCAGCCTTCTCCTTACATCCTCCGGGGAAATATCTTCCCTTGCCTTCTTTCTGCTGAGGATTCTTCCCGCACCATGGCAGCTCGATGAGAATGATATGCGTTCATTCTGATCTGTTCCAACCATCACATAGGACATGGTTCCCATGCTTCCAGGTATCAGGACAGGATTGCCAGTTCCTGAAAAATGCCCCTTAGCGTTTCTGGGGCCAAACGCAGATGTGGCCCCTTTTCTGTGGACAAGTGCCTTTTTCCTGCCTCCGTCCATATTTACCTCTTCGAATGTGGCAATGTTGTGCGACAGAGAATACACAAGATAAGCATCCTCCTCAGAAAATTCCTTCCCATAGACTGCTCTCAGTGATTCCCGTAGATTGTATATTATCATCTGCCTGTTCACAAAGGCATAATTAGCAGCACCGTTCATCGCCGAAATATATTTCTCACCCAGGTTGCTTTTTATAAGTGCATACTTGAGCTGCCTGTCCGGTACCATAAGATCCTCTGTTGTGGATTCAACCATTTCCATGTAATCTGCTGCAACCTGATGGCCGAGGCCTCTTGATCCCGTGTGCACCATTATATAAACATTCCCTCCGAAGATGAGAAAATCATCGGCAATATCCTTGATGAATATCTCATCTGCCTTCTGCATCTCAATAAAATGATTACCAGAACCCAGTGTGCCAAGATAATTTTCACCTCGCTTGAATGCCATCTCACTTATATTCTCCCTGGAAGCTGCATACATACTTCCGGAATGTTCTGTAACTCTCATGTCATGTTCATCACAGAACCCTTTTGAGTATGACCATTTGAGTCCACTCTCAACGATCTCGTAAAGATCCTCTGAGGATGGCTTGAATCTGCTCCTGGCCATTCCCACAGGAATTCTTTTCCATGCCTCATCAATGAACTCCTTTCTTTTCTGAATGAATGTTTTCTCAGAGAGCCCCGTGGAAAGTAGTGAAACACCGCAATTAATATCATAACCCACCCCTCCCGGCATAACGATGCCTTCATCAGCATCGAACGCTGCCACTGATCCGATGGGAAAGCCATAACCGGGATGTATATCGGGAAGTCCCACTGGATATCCAATTATATGGGGCAACAGGGATATGTTGAGCAACTGATCCACTGCATTTGTCTGCATTGCCTGATTGAGTACCTTTTCAGATCCGATTATGATCCCTTTCCTTCGATCATCTGATAATTCTGTAACTCCATTCCGGAGGGTTGTCATTTTCATATTTTCAGGCATCAAATTTCAAAATAGTTAATAAACTAAGAGATGATTCATGCCTATGGAAGATAATGTCGTTAAGGTCGAAACCCTTCCAGAGGATGAGGCTTTCAAATTAAGGCTCGAAATATATCTTAGGATAAATGCACTGAGGGTTCAGAAACTATCAGAAAATGGCGGAAAATTCAACGACTACATAAGGGAAAGGGAACGCATAATAAGGGAAATGATAGGAGAAAAACAGGTTTCCGAGAACGGAAAGATAATCTATCCATAGGATTTTGCATATTATAAAGGAAATTCAGCAGCATTTTTGTATATAGCGGCAGGAGAAGAATTTCGCTCGATGTTGAAGGAATTCCTTCAAGAAGGTTTGATTGATCATCCATTATAAAGGAAACGCTATCTGTGAACAATAATTGAATGGTTGCACTTTTGTAAGGATGTAAATGAAAAGTTTTGCCTTTACATAGAATGTAATTTTATAATATTGATACAATAATTAGATTTAATAAACCCTTTAAATATATCCATGGGATAATTTTGACCGAAGAGAGTAATCTGTTTAAGGAATTGAAGGAAACACTTGAACCAGTGAAGAGACACATAAGGATAATTGAAGCGCTGATGAATGATCAGCCCGCAGGGATCATTAAAATATCGAACTCAACGGGCATTCCTGATCATAAAATCAGGTATTCTTTAAGAATACTTGAAAAGGATGGGATCATTTCGCCATCCAAGGACGGTGCAATCCTAACTCCGGAGTTTATAGAGAATAAGGAAAAGATTGCTGAGGAGGCAAAGGAAATACTGGATTCCTTCGATGCCCTGTACTCTGAGATAAAGAAATCTTTTCTTGGCAAAAAGTAGGTGTTGCTTACGAATTCTGCTGAGGTTCAGTACGAGATCAGGATCGCAAAGCCTTCAGATGCATCCGGTATTATCAGATGCATGCAGAGTGTGATGGATGAAAAAATATACCTGGTTGGCGATGTATATCTTTACACAGAAAGAGGAGAGAAGGATATGATTAAGAATCCTGATGACCTCAATATAGTTGCGGATGCGAATGGCGATATAGTAGGAATTATGAAGATACAGAGAGGTATCTTCAGGAAGAACAGGCATACTGCCACAATGGGAATAGCTGTTATGAATGGATATCGCCACTTAGGCATTGGCAGAAAAATGATCTCACGGGGGATTGAATGGTGCAGGTCACAGGGAATAAAGAAACTAAACCTTGAGGTATTCTCAAGCAATCAGAATGCTATAGAGTTATACAAAAAGATGGGCTTTGAGGTTGAAGGAATAAGAAAGAACCAGTTTCTGATATTTGACAGATTTGTCGATGACGTATTGATGAGTATTAATTTTGAATAACATGTAAAAATACTTTAAGTGATTTTCACATGCCCATGCATCATGAGAAAGATGGGCGTAACCGATATTCTGTTCAGCATCTTCTTTGTGGATATGATGGCGCTGATGCTCATAGGCATCACGACACTGATCAATAATTCATTAACGAGGCCTCTTTTCGCAGGTACTCTCAACGGTAGAAGTGTTTATGTGAGCAATGCCTTTTATTATTTTTACTATCCTCCCAAGGGTGAATTTGGCTTTGCCCTTCCATTTCCATTCTGGATAGGCGTTGCAGTGCTTCTAATTCTTTACGTGATCATATTCTCCTACGATCTCGTTTATGAGAAGAAAGACCGAAGAAGAAATCCTCTGGAAACTCCCATAGGATTTATTGCAGGAGTGGGGAGTTTGCTCTATGTATTTTCCATAATCCTGGTTCTTGCTCAGGATCTGATTGGAGCACCAATAAGTTCCAGCTTCATCACACAGGATGAAAAACTTATTCCGAATCTGTTATATTATGAACTGATATATGCGCCCTTTGTTGAAGAAATTGAATTCCGGATAATCCCCATTGGATTATATCTCTTTGCCAGGTATTACCTTCAGGGAAAGAATTTCAAATGGTACGAGGTTTTCCTATTTCCTGGGATGCTTATGAGGAGATTTGGAAGAAGGCTGGACAGATTTGATTGGAGTGCGATAATAATCACCAGCTTACTCTTCGGATTTGCACACTACGAATATGGCGGATGGTCCATAACGAAGATTCCACAGGCAGCAATTGTGGGAGTTGGACTTGCCATAGGATTTATGTTATTCGGCCCATTCGTGGATATTCCAATCCATTTCCTGTTCGACGGTGCAGGCTCAATCGAAATGCTTCCGAATCTTACCAGTGCAGGTATCCCTTTAGTTGTCCTGTGGATCATTCTGATATTTGCAAGTGCCATTGCTACCATAATCTTGGCCATCATACTTTACATGAATCGGAAAAAAGAGAGGATCGATCCCAATTTTATCCAATCCTGAAGAATTCAAAGATCTCCCTGGAGGATTCCCTCTATAATCTTTGGGTACATCTCCAGTTCCCTGCTATGGACTCGTTCCTGGATCTGTTCAGGACTATCAGAATCAAGCACAGGGACAACCTCCTGATAAATTATCTTTCCGCCATCAACATTTCCATCCACGTAATGGACCGTAAAACCCGTGTATTTCACACCATATGATTTTACCGCCCTGTGTACCCTGATTCCGTAATATCCCATTCCTCCAAATGCAGGTAGGAGTGAGGGATGTATATTCACAATTCTTTGTGAGAAGATTTCTATCAAATCATTTTCTACAATTTTCAGGAAGCCTGCAAGAACCAGAAGATCAATATGTTCACCTTTAATATAATCTGAAAGTTTTTCATCGTAGGGTATTACCGGAATCTGATGATCAGATGCAATCTTCACAGCACCGCATTTGCTGCGATCGGTCACAAGGGCTGAAACCTTGAAGACTGAATCCTTTCTGAGGCTGTATTCCACTATGGATCTGAATGTTGTTCCCGATCCAGACGCAAAAACCACTATTTTTTTCATTGTACCTTAATGTGATTCCACATGGGAATATTATCTGTTATGGTTCGTTTACTTTATATTACCTTAATGCAATAACCACTGGATGGAAATCTGGATTGAGAAGCACCGACCTACGAAAGTTGAGGATATAGCGGGTCAAAAGGAAGCAACGAGGATTCTTAAGGGTTTTATCACGTCAGGGGAGATGCCTCATCTGATATTTGCAGGTCCGCCTGGGGTTGGAAAAACTACGGCAGCCATATGCCTTGCCATGGAAATGATCGGTGAAAACTGGAGAGATCATTTTCTTGAGATGAATGCATCCAATGACAGAGGCATAGGGATCATAAGAGAGGATATCAAGGATTTTGCCAGGACCCAATCCATAACGGAGGGTAAGTTCAAGATCATATTCCTGGATGAAGCTGACGAACTCACCCCCGAGGCGCAGGCAGCCCTCAGAAGGACGATGGAGGTATATTTCAGAAATGTTAGATTTATATTTTCGTGCAACTATTCCACAGGAATAATTCCGCCACTGCAGTCAAGGGCTGTCCTTATAAGATTTAAGAAGATCGAGCAGGATGATATGAAAAAGGCGCTTTCTGCTATTTCTCTCAAGGAAGGAATGCATCTTTCTGAGGATATCATGGATGCCATATGCGAAAATGCAGAGGGTGATCTCAGAAGAGGCGTGAACTTGCTTCAATCTCTTTCATATCTGGAAAAGCCCAGTGTGAGGGACGTATATGAAATCGCAGGCAACGTGGAGGAGAAAAATCTGATACCCCTCCTGAGCAATGCAAGGCATGGAAACTTCGAGGAGGCTTCCAGAATAGGGATGTCATTGCTTACCGAAGGCGGTTATTCCGCTCTGGATATAATAAAGGGGATGCACGGTTTAATGATCAAGGAACAGACATCACCCATAATGAAACGGGAAAGCCTTATAGCACTTTCTGACACCGAATCAAGGTTGGTCCAGGGTGGATCCGACAAGATACAGCTTGATTATCTGCTTGCGAGGCTGAGCAAGATTTCTTCTGATTCTTCTTAATATTCATCAATATGCTTCGGTTTCTTCCTTTCCATTTCACTCTTTATGTTTGCGATCATATTCCTTTCCTTGTTCTGGCTTGAGAAATAGTATGCCTGATCCCTTGTATTTGAGAATATCAGTATGTATACACTTCCGTGGCTGAATCTTCCAGTTCTTCCCCTTCTCTGAATGCTCCTTATTTCAGATGCGACAGGTTCATAGAAAACAACAAGATCAGTGGATGGTATATCGAGACCTTCTTCAGCAACGCTTGTTGCGAGCATCACATTAAAATCTCCGCCTTTGAATTTTTCAATGCCTTCTCTCTGATCCCTCTGTGACATCCCCTTATCCTGACCTTTCCCGGCTTGCCCTACAAATCTTAGTGGCTTTATTAATTTTGAATTTTCTTGCATGAATTTCATAAGAAATTCCGATGTCTTTCTGTAATGGGTGAAAACGATGCACCTGGAATCCTGCCTTTCCCTGATCATATCCTCACACAGATTTATCACAGCCCTGAATTTTGGATTCACATAGTTACTGATGGAAGACTCAATTATCTGGGCTGCCATGACAAAATTAGAATTTTTTGATAGAATATTGTTTGTGCGCTGCATTGATCTATCTTCACTTTCCCTAATCTCCTTGAGATAGTCATATCCGATCTCAATGCCCTGTGTTTCAATGTATTCTGATAGAACATCCATGCGTACCACTGCAGTGAAATATGGGATATCCGAGAAAAGATTCTTTTCACCTGCCGAAGCTCTTGCGGAAAGGTCCCTGATATACTTGCTTATATCAGCCCTCGATGATCTTTTTTTCACAAAGGGAAATTTTATCTGAAGCTTTGAAAGCATATCATCCTTTGCTGAAGATATATAGTCAATCGCTTTCCTCTGCTCCGGTGCAGGGCTGATGAATACTGGTTCTATATCTGATCCTTTCACGTATTTTGCAATATCCGGGTCCGTGTCTGTCTTGATGATCACATTCTTTATGGATAAATTCTGCCTGATTTCTTCGATCTTTTCGTTTTTTGATCCTGGGCTGGCTGTCATCGCCAGTATCCTTCTTCCCGGAAGATCGGTGATTTCTTTTGCAACGCCCACATAGGAATAATTTCCCGTAGCTCTGTGTGCTTCATCCACTATTAGAAGATAGAACTTATTGAGAAATACTATACCACGCCTTATATCCTTTTCAACAGTCTGCGGCGTTGAAATCACCATTTGGGATTCTGCCCACATGGACATTCTTTCCATAACTGGATTGTGCCCCGTTATTGCATTTATCCTGTATGGATAGTTTTGAAATAGATTTTTCATTGTGTTCAGATGCTGATCAACAAGAGGCCTTGTGGGTGAAAGCATTATTACTGATTTATTCTGCCTGAGATAGTGCAGTGAGACCAGAGCGGCTACCACAGTTTTCCCAAGGCCAGTTGGGAGTACAAGGAGTAAATTGCCTTCAATTGCCTTTCTGAATGCTTCAATCTGATATGGCCTTGGGGTAACCCCATTCAGATCCGGAATATCCTGATCCATTGGAATGATATCCCACACAATTAAATATGCTTTGCATCTATGACGCATATTGTTAGAATATTTTCAGGGTTCCTTTCATTGAAGGCAAATGAAAAATAGGGAAATTGTATGTGGATGGAGAGGGCCGGTAGATCAGCGGTAGATCGCCTGCTTCGCAAGCAGGAGGCCTCGGGTTCAAATCCCGACCGGTCCATTTAATCTATTAATCGAATACTTTTTATTCCATTATCGATTGTATAGTTATGACAATGCAGCCGAAGTATCAGGAACTGCTTTTGGATGAGGACGTAAGGAGATGGTTTGAGAACCTTAAGGCAAAATCTGTATTGACCGCTACAGTAGCATTGAGAAACCTTGGCCATTACTGTGAAATTAACAGTACAAATCCAAAGGAAATATTGAGAAAGGCAACGGAAAACGAGAAGGAATTCAGATACTCATTTGCAGATTTTGTAAGGAAAATGGAGAGTGAAGGCAAAGCTGGTTCATATATCGCGAGATTCAAGAAGGTCATTTTATCATGGCTGAAGTTTAACGATATCCGTTTGCAGTTAACAGTTAACATATCTGGAGAAAATGAAACGCCTACAATTGCTAACGAAAGGGTCCCAAGCAAGGAGGAATTGGCAAGGATATTGAGAAAAGCAACGTCAAGAGGCAGGGTCGCAATAGCCATTATGGCATTCTCAGGCTTAAGACCGGAATCACTTGGCGATTACGAGGGCACAGACGGTTTGAAGCTTGGAGATATCAAGGATTTGCACATATCGGATGAAATAACATTTGATAAGATTCCAGCATTGATAGTGGTCAAACAGAAATTAAGCAAAGCAAGGCACCAGTATTTCTCCTTTATAGGAGAGGAAGGTGCCACATACATCAAGGAATATCTGGAAGAGAGAAGAAAGCAGGGCGAGGAGCTAAAATACGAATCCCCATTGCTGCAGTTCGACGTTCGCGGAGTCAAGAAGAATGCATTTCTGAGAACAACCCTTGTAACAAGGGATGTTAGGGATGCTATAGAATTGGCAGGCCTTAAGATGCGACCCTATGTGCTGAGAGCATATTTCTCAACAGCACTGGATATAGCAGAATCGAAGGGACTGATATCGCATCCCTGGAGGCAGTTCGTCATGGGGCACAAGGGCGACATTGAGGCCCGTTATTCAACAAACAAACGATTGCCGCCTGATATGATCGAGGAGATGAGGCAGTCATACGAAAAGTGTCTCAAATATATGGAGACAAGGATGAACGAGGTATCAGAAGACAATGCAAGATTATACCTGCAGCAGCAGCTTCTTTCCGCAGTGGGTTACAAGCAGGATGAAATCGAGAGGATCAATCTTGCTGAGATAACAAACGAGGAATTCCAGAAGCTCCTCAGAAACAAGGTTACAGGTGCAATGGCAAGCAACGGCTCTAAACAGAGGCTTGTGCCAATGAACGAGATAGAGAAGCTCCTTGGCGAAGGTTACGAGTTCCAGGCAGTTTTGCCCAACGGCAAGGCCATAATGAAACTGCCCTTCTAACAGCAGTGATTATTCTTGACCTGCAGAAACTGTCCCATCGATTTCATTCTGAACTGCAAACGATGCGAAATTATAGTTAACACAATCCGTGATGCTCCCAAGGATGTGCGAGTTTCTGACCTCTATACAGATCTGAAAGGAAAGATGTCGCATAAAACAATAGACAAGCACATTGCCGAGCTAATGAAAAATGGGTACCTGTTCAAATTTATCCGAAACAAAGATGACCATGAACACCTTGAGATAGACAGCAATAGAATCTATGTTTCAATGGTGGAAAATGATCCTAACCTGAAATGGAAGCTCATAAAAGAGAGCAAGTTTTTCCCCTTTGTTCTTGCAATGGAGAAAGATGACTTCGAAAAAGTCCTCGCTATAGACTGCCCACAGTGCGGTAATAAAGGAATAAAGCCCGAGTATAACAGAACCTTCAAGCATTACGAAAAGGGGCATCCATTCACGCTGGTTGAAACAATAAAGTGGGAATGCCCGAGCTGCAGTTTTAAACACAAAAACTCAATGAAAAGCTACATCGCCTTCTGATTCTGAAAGGTATCTAAAACGATACAATACCAAGAATTGCATTATTTGTTTATGCAGGAAGGCAAAACTGCTGGAAAAATATCAATATCCGGTCTGAAGCGGAATTTTACAGAAAGATTCCCAAACAACGCCTTGACCCCAATCCTACTTGCTGAGCCGGATTCGATTAGCTTGGAAGAGTTGATCGGCAAGACCGGCACATGGCTTGCCCTCCTGCAAAGAGAAGGGAGTGAGAAGAGATGAAGAGGATGAAAATGAGTTCGGTAAACGATGGCGAGGAACGCGCTTATTTTGAAGGTTCCCAGCCTGAAATTGTGCGATACGAGATAGCAAAACCAGAAAGAAAAGGCACCATAGAGAGGCTTCAGGAAACGGTCATCGAAAATACGGTTAACCGTTACGAGCTTGAAGACAGGAGGCAAATTGCTGCAATCCGGGAGTTCATGGAGCGTAATCCTGACATCAGCTACGTCGAATACGAATCAAATCCCGTACTGAGGATGGATCTCGTGATAACCAGACGGGGGCTGATATTCAAGCGTGAAGAGGCATCCATATCGGCCACCCTAACGCCAAACAGAAGGTTCAGGGCACAGAGGTGAATCATGGACGAGGACGCTATTACATTTGGATTCCTGATCGCCTCGGTTGCATTATTCATGTCGGGTCTGGTATGGCAGGGTTTCTGGTCTCTCCTCTTTGCCATGACGATGTCCGGCAACATATTCTACGAGACAATAGGAACGGCAGGCTTCATATTGGCATTCGTGGGAGCTCTTGTCCTGTTATACTGCGCTCTTATTCTTCTCGTGTATATCTTCATCTTTGCCGTAATATTCGGCATTCCGGCATATCTGATCTACCTTGCCCTTGGCTTTGAGAACAGCATAATTCTCGCTGTAATCATCGGAGCTATAATCCTCATTTACCTGATAGAAACTCGCACAGTAAAGGTGGAACACTACACGGTAACGCTGAACCTTCACAGACGGTATGTTGTAAAAAGGTAGCGGGATATGAATAAATATTTGGAAAGCCAGAATACGATTATGAGGGAATATGGCTTTTCAGAGCTTATAAACGCAAGGCGCGTACTGTCAAAGCCACTCATAGAGCTTCCAATCAGAAATGAGCAGAGGCTGTTCTATGACCTCTCAGGGAGATTGAGAAGATTTGCCGGTCATACGGCGCTTGCCTACAACATCATACCCGATGTGGAAAGAGGAAAGTTCAGGAGGGAGGAATGCTCTCCCAAGGCGACTGATCTCAGGGATTACATAGAGCACAAGGGCAACAGGAACGTGTCAATAACAGGAGTGTCCGGTCAGGGCAAGAGCTACCTGACAATGCACCTTCTGAGGAGATTTGAGGACAGGCAGAGGATCATATTCTCATTCAAGCCCGATGACCATGAGGTTCACCTGGGCATACCGGTAATAGAAGCAAAGCAGTGCCTGCCAAATCCATTCAGGGACATAAACGCCTTCTCGGAATCGTACATGACGGCATTCTTCGGGGAGAAGGTCAGCTCAGGCATACAGCTACAGCAAACGCCTGCATTCCTGCAGGAGATCGCTTCCCAGAGTTCTGACTGGAAGAGCTTCATGAAAACCATCGGGGAAAAGAGGAGAACAGCATCAAAGAACCAGGTCGAAACGCTGAACGCGATAGAGCAGAATGTTAAATCGCTGGTAGTGGAGGACATGGGAAACGTCGACCTTGCGAACGAAAGCACAGTGTTCGACTTCTCCACACTGCCGACAAAGCAGTCCCAGAACTTCTACGCCGAGCTAATGCTCAGGCAGATCTACAGGGAAATGGAATCCAGGATAAGGAAGGATGTGCTCATCTGCATAGACGAGGCACACAGGCTCACCAAGTCATACCACACCATCCTCGATGTTATGTCCAGAGAGATAAGGGACAAGGGAATGCTCTGGATCATAACGCAGAATCTCATTGATATACTGCCGGAAATGAGGGCAAATTTCGGGACAAAGTTCACCTTCAGGCTCGGTGATGCTGACCTTCAGATGCTATCATACAATCAGCTTGTGAGATATTCTGTCTCTGTGCTGCAGCCCAAACAGTTTACGGACATTGAATTCCCTGAGAGCCAGGCATTCGCACCCGTTATGACATACATACCCGACGGCACTGAATACAAGGAATCGCCAAGGATTCTTGCAGAGGTCAAAGAAGCAAGGATGGAAGAGGAAGCCGGAGGGAGAGGGAAGGAGATCGACTATAAGGAGGAGGTTCTTCGTATTCTGAGAGAGAGGATGTCTTATGCAACGGAGATGGGAAAGGAAATATCTGCAAAGTATGGCATAGACAAAGATCAGGCAAAGCTGAAAATAAAGTCGGTATTGGAAGAGCTAAAGAACAACAACGAAGTCAGCAGGGTGAAGTATCTCAGGGACGGAAAGCCCATTGTGATGTATTATTCCAAAAGCCCAAATTTATCAAATTTGCACACAGGAATGCAGTCTCAGGCTGTTGACATTCTAACAGAACTTGGTGTATCGATAAACAGGATATCCACAACTGGAGAGAGAGGTGCCTTCGATATTGAAACAGACTTCTTCATGGTTGAGATTGAGACTGGCCTGAAGCACAGCATGGAAGACCTGAAGGAAAGGATTGCAGGAACGAACCTGAGAGTGGTGATAATCGTTCCCAACAAAGAACTAATTGACAAGTATCAAGGGCTTGGAGAGCGGACTATGGTGATGACTTTGGATTCACTAAAGGAAATGTTGACAGAACCTATACGATCAGATAACTCTAAGGGCGTATGAAACGGCCCAAATAATAAAAAACAGTGCAATTAGCGCTCCAACTACTTGCCAAAAATCTCTTTTAGACATAATATCATCAGTTTAGTTTGATAGTTTTAGTTACCTGCAGAGCTGCTCCACCACCAGAAGCATTATCGTACTCCCAAACAAGATAATAGGGTCCGGCTGAAGGGAGATATGCAGTGAAACTATTATTCTCAGATTGCGTTGAATTGTAGATACTGGCAAGAGAATATTCTGGGGAGACAGTTATCGGCATTTCGATTATAGCTGTAGTATTGTGATATGAAAATGTGGTGTCATTATAACCAGCCCCTGGAGAGTACAAAACAAAGTAATAGGCTCCCGGCTTTATTCTGGCGTTGATAGAGATTTCAGAACTAAATCCACTCGGTGTGGCGTAAACGTAACCATTTATCTGATCATATAGGTCATAGTTAGAATACTCGCTGGGTGTAAGGATATAGAATGTTGTTGGACGATTCGACTCGAACGCGCCAGTCACACTGTAATTCGACACAGTACCGTTGTAGGATGGCAATATCAAGTTATCCAAATAAGTAATTCCACCAAACATATCCCAAACCTCTCCACTGTCTGAAATTAAACTGTCAAGGGGAACATCACCAATGTAAGTTTGATATTCTGCTGGAGTCATTATGTAGAAATCCAATGGTCTTGTCGATGAAAATGCTCCGCTAACTGTTTGCCCACTGCTAGCATTAAACTCCACATCATAGACTCCAAAAAAACTGGTTAAGGATGAAACATGTCCTTTTGATAATATTACGCTGGAATTTGCAGAGGGACCTATCTCCTGACCTGATTGACTTATAGTAGTCGTAGCAGTTGGAATAATAACGGGTTTTCCAGGGCCTCTAAAAATTAAGAAAATAAGTAAAATGACGACAATTACAAGAGTAACGGAGGACAGAAGAATTGGTAGTTTATCGTTTGTTTTGTTACTCATTCATATCACTAAACACTCGCAACATCGACTAACATTCAATCAATACGAAGAAATAAATAACCTGCTTTTCAGACAGTTAACCGCTAACCGTTACTCCATGCAGGTTAACCATAAACTTATAACTCTTTGCTTCCAAGATTCAGTAATGATAATCTCAATTGCCAACCAGAAGGGAGGCTGCGGTAAGACTACTACTGCAGCTAATCTGGGAGCATTGCTATCGCAAAGGCACAAAGTGCTCCTGGTCGATATTGACCCGCAGGGAAATCTTACCACCCACTTTGGTATCAACAAGGCAGCCCAGAAGCACACAATATACGATGTAATGCTCAATGGCAGGATTGAGGAATCCATAATCAGAAAGGACGGAATCGACATCGTGCCCAGCACCATTGACCTCGCAGGTGCCGAGGTAGAGCTTACTGGAAAGATTGGCCGTGAGTACATCCTGGATAATGAGCTCAAGAGAATAGCCAGGAAATATGACTATGTTATAATAGATACCCCGCCCAGCCTAGGAATATTCACCATCAATTCGCTTGTTGCCTCAGATTACGTTCTGATACCAGTGCAGGCTGAATTCTTTGCATTGGAGGGATTGACGCAACTCATGAGAGTCATAGAACTCGTGAATTCAAGGCTCTCTAGGAACCTGAAACTGCTCGGAATGGTCATAACGATGTTCAACTCCAGGACTAAGTCATCAAAGGAGGTACTTGAAGATGTGAAGAAGCACTACTCGAAGAGCCTGCTCAAAACAATCATACCTAGGAATGTGACCATAACAGATTCTACAATGGCAGGTTCTCCAATTGTGAGGTATCGAAAATCAGCACCTGCTTCGAAGTCATATATGGCACTTGCAAAGGAAATTGAAAGAATGCTCAAGGTGAAATGATGGCAGATATCAAAAAGAGAGGATTGGACAGCTTAATACCACAGAGTTCTCACCTCGGTGCTGAAACGAGTGGTGCAGTAGAACGATACACAAAGACAGTAGGATTCAAAGTAACTGAGAAGCAGTATGAGACTTACAGGAGATACTCCAAGTACTTTGGTTCTAATGACTTGATAAAGAAGTGGCGTTCAGACCTTGACAGAATAGAACAGGAGAAAGGCAAGGACATGGAAAGCGTGGAAACCGAGATCAGAAAACGGTTAACCAAGTAGCGGTTAACTTGGTATATTGAGGCGAGCGTTTGGCAGCAAAGGAAGGAGTTCAGAAATTTGACAGAGAGAAAGGAAAGAAAGAATCTGTATTGGAACCCAAGAAAGGAAGATCACGGTTTCGAACCGTGCTTGGAATCTTAGCTTTTATTGCGATCTTATCATTGCTGGAATATGAATCTTCTCAAGGGTCATCGGCTTCAAATGTTCACGTCAATGGCATAGACTATCATTATTATGATCCGCAGACGGGTGCTAACTGGACTTATTTTATGCCAGGAAATTACAGCATGGCAGCCGACTCATCAGTGAACGGTTCATACCCATTCACTTCCAACCTAAATTGTTCTATGACATTCACTAACGCGTACTCTCTGACTCCAGGATTCATCTATCAGGTGCACGGCTTACCCCTTACATTTTTCCCTTCCACACCAACTGATTTTAACATAACCATCATAGCCCCTTCTCACCCATACACAGGTCCGCTTGATGTGAAAGTGTACGTCTACTACACTTGCTGAATCCCCCCGCTGTTACTAAACTTGTAATTTTAGTAACGCCACTAAACACTGGATTTTAATAACATATGCATCCTTAAATTCTATGACTTAAATGACACTCGCCTTTGCCTATGTCAGGGCAAGCACCATAGAAGAGGTAAGACAGGGCTCAAACGAAAGGCAGAAAGAGGTAATAAGGCAGTACACTCATTCCAAGGGCTATGAACTGGAATTCTTTGAGGATAAGGCGAAATCAGGTAAAAACACCCAAAGGCCAGAGTTTGAAAGGATGCTCAAATCTATTGACAGGAACCCTCAGATTGTTATTGTATCCAAGATAGACAGATTCGCTCGATCCTTATCCGATCTCCTGAAGACGCTTGAATACCTTGACCAGAATAGTGTAGGATTCGTTAGTGTCAACGACTCTGGAATAGATACCACCACTCCAAATGGGCGGCTCCTGCTGCAAATTCTGGGTGCATTTGCGGAATTTGAGAGGAACATGATCAATTCCCGGACCAAGGCAGGCAGGGAGCAGGCTTTGAACAAAGGAGTAAAGTTCGGAAGACCTGCCTTAAAGACCAGGAACGGCAGTTTCATAGATAAGAGGAAGGTACTGGAATTAAAAGAGAAAGGTCTGTCCGCAAGGGCTATAGCTAAGTTCTTAGAGTGCTCCACCACCCCCGTGCTCAGGATTCTCAAAGAAAATTGCTGAGAGAGAGTCGCAAAATGCGTCGATCCAATAGTCATTCTTTGCTTGAGTGTGTGTGTGTTTCCAAACGCGTCAAACTCTTTATTATATATAATATATAACTGATACAATGAACATTACATTCTAAAAAATGGAATTTTTCGTATTTTTTGAATAACATCATCCCAATGTAAAAATTTACTCGTTTTTTGATAGACACACTCTTGCATCAGAAATTACCGTTTCCTAACACACATGTGTTCGACTCGTTCGATAGTATTAATAACCTTACTATCTGAGAATTATTGTGCATTGGGGATGATACAATGGACACAAAGAATCCCAGGTCATTCATGGAGGCAAAGCTTACTGCCCGCGCGGCAGAAACGAGCAACATGAAAAATGCACAGGTTTTCAACATCAGCTATACGCCAAGTGAGATACTCATTAGAACAGAATTGGAGAGAGTAACCGATGATCTTGCCGATTATGTAAATCTCGGCCTTCCGAGACACATCGTCATCTACGGTTCCAAAGGATCAGGCAAAACGCTCAGCGCTTTGATGATGGCAAAGGCACTCAGGGACACCAAAGCTGTTCCTTATTTCTACATAAATGTTAGAGAAAATCCAACATCCACAAAGATTTATCGTAACATAACCCGGCTGTTTGGCAAGGGACATGAAGTGGAAGAAGTGAGGAGCAAATGTGATGCAATGCTTTCCGACAAGTCTCTTGTAGTATTAGACGAGATTGACTTCCTGCAGGATTATGACATTCTTTACCACATAACAAGACATACGAAGGCAAACCTGATATTACTGACTCAGAAGGTATACTGGTACAAGAACTTGAATGACGAGAGCGTTAAGAGCTCGCTGCAGCCGGACCACATCGTATTTCATGAATACAACACTGAGGAAATAAGGGAAATCCTCAGGATGAGGGCCAAGGAAGGTCTCAATGAATATGACAAGGAGGCTTTAGGTCTCTTATCTGCACTGCTTGTAAGGGATTACAGAAGCGATGCCAGAATAGGAATAAAGGCGCTGGAAATTCTCGGAAGAAACAATAAATGGGATGAGGATTTTGTGATAACAGCACTGAAGCAAGCTTACATCGAAGTCGAGGGAGAGACACTTAAGAATCTAGGAGACAGAGACTTGCTGATATTGGCAGCCTTGATCAAGAACCAGGACACTAATAGAGCATATACCGAAGTCTCGGCATCCAATCATTTGCTACTCAGAGGAGTTAGCAAGTCGACATTCTTCCAGAGCGTAAACTACCTGCAGAACCTCGGTCTCATAACGCTTATAAAGAAAAAGATAGGCAGATATTACACAATGGAATCGCAAATATTATTATCGGATGCATCTATTGTAAGTGGAGAGCTTAGAAAGAGACTCTGAAAGTGAAAGTGTGAAGATCATATGAGGGAATTCGGAATTTATTGGAAAAACAAGAGAGAGGAGGTAGAAAGAGTTGAGCTCCCCTTTCAGAAAATTGAGACAATAAACCTTCCAAGATCAAATATTGGAACACTAGCGCAATTTAAAAAGGACTCTGAGAATGATGAATGGAAAAACAAACTGATCTGGGGAGACAACAAGTACGTTATGGCGTCTTTACTGCCTGAATTTCGTGGGAAAATAAAGTTAATTTACGCAGATCCACCATTTTTCACAGGCACAAACATGAATATAACTTTGGAAGTTGGAGATGAAGGTGCAGTGAAGGAGCCCTCCGCAATAGAGGAGATAGCTTATAGAAACATGTGGAAGGAAGGGCCTAGTTCTTTCTTTCAGTATATGTATGACAGGTTCGTCCTGATGAAGGATTTACTTGCTGAAGATGGTTCAATTTGGGTGAGGTTTGATTATCACTATTCACATTATATTAAAGCTATAATGGATGAAATATTTGGATATGAAAACTTTAGAAATGAAGTAGTAATAAATAGAATTAAGAAGAGCGACTCCGGGGCTAATAGATTCAACACTGCTACTGATTCTTTATTTTTCTACACAAAGACCGACAACTATTTATTCAACAGAATAAAAAAGAAGTTGGAAGTTTCTAAGGGTGAAAGGTGGCATTCGATGGATTCCCAAGGAACAGGTGGTCCTAGAACTATTTTTGGAAAAGTGTTGTATCCTCCCCCTGGAAGACATTGGACTTTTAGCCAAGAAAACATTGACAGAATGATTGCTGAAGGAAGAATTAGAATAAATGCCAAGTCCGGAAAACCAGAATATAAATTAGAACAAACCGAGGAACAAATATTAGATTCTAATTGGACTGACATTCCAGGATATTCCTTTAGTACTGGCTATCCGACAGAAAACGCAGAGCAATTACTAGAGCGAGTTATTTTATCAGCTACGAACGAGGGAGATTTGGTAGCCGATTTCTTTTCTGGGTCTGGTACAACTGTTGCGGTTGCGGAGAGATTGGGAAGAAGATGGATTGCTGCAGATATAGGACGATTTTCCATTCATACCATAAGGAAGAGACTGCTAGACATCCCCCATTGTAGACCTTTCGAAGTACTAAACCTTGGAAAATATGAAAGGAAGTATTGGATGGATCAAAACCTTGGATCTGTTTATAGGAATTATATCGACTTTATTTTACAGCTTTACAAAGCCAAGCCAGTTTATGATTACAAAAACATTCATGGCATATTATCGGGTAAGGCGGTCCACGTTGGCCCAATAGATTACCCTGTTACAAGAGGAGAGGTTGAGGAATGCCTGAAAGAGGCCAAAGACAACAGTTTCAGATCTCTTGACGTCTTGGGATGGGATTTTGAGATGGAATTCAATGATAGGATACTAAGGGAGCTCAGGGGATCTTACAATTTTGGAATTTCTCTTAGGATAATACCAAATGAGGTAATGGATAAGAGAGCAGTAGATGCTGGAGACGTTGACTTCTACGAACACGCCTTCCTGGAGGCTAAATTAGCAGCTTCAGGAAGAAAGGTAAAAGTTATCCTTGAAAATTTTATCATACCGAACCCAGAATCCATACCGGAAGAACTCAGAGATAAGATGCTCAAGTGGAGTGATTTCATAGATTACTGGAGTGTGGACTGGAATTACCGTGATGATACATTCCACAATGAATGGCAGGAATTCAGGACAAAGAAAAAGAAGAATCTGCAATTATCATCAATAGACCATCATTATGATGAACCTGGGACATACAAGATAATGATAAAGGTCATAGACGTGTTCGGAAACGATACTACAACAATTAAAGAGGTAACAGTACCATGAACCCATTCGAGGAACCGGAAACAAGGGTATCTACAACCGCTCCTCTCGTAGAGGCTCTAAGATCTGATGTCAGGAGCTGGAGAGAATCCGGTTACTGTGGTGCTTCTGAAACTACCAAGAGGTTATTGCAATTCTGGTTTGATGAGGAGCACGAGATAAATGGTGAACAATTCAGGTATTATTTCGCCCAAAGAGAAGCGATTGAAACACTCATTTATGTGTATGAAGTTAAGAAGTTCAGGAAAATGAGTGACCTGATATTGAATTATGACAGTACAAAGAAGATAGCATATAATCCAAACGAATATTTATTTCCCAAATATTGTTTTAAAATGGCAACGGGTTCTGGAAAAACCTATGTTATGGCACTGGCTATAGTTTGGTCATACTTCAATAACATTATTGAAGAAAAAGAAGAAATGCCGAAGAATTTTATTATAATTGCGCCTAACATTGCAGTGTATGATAGACTGAAAGAGGATTTTGCAGATTCCAGGATTTTCAATTCAGGGGTAATGATACCAGACGAATTTCAACATCTTTGGGAATTTGAATCTGTAACTGAAGACTATATTCCAACTAGAAGCACAAAGGGCAGACTTTACCTGACTAATGTACAAAAACTCTATGAAAGAGATGATGCTCCAATTAATCCCATCCAGGAGATTGTAGGGAAAAAACCAACGGATTCTGTAAGATATTATGATCAAATCATGGGGGAAATCAATGCTCTAAACAGCTTAGGAATAATCAATGACGAGGCACATCATGTATGGGATAAGGATATTATCTGGAATCAATTTATCTTGACCTGCAATGATATACTCAAGAACAAAGGGAAAGAGCTATCATTTCAACTTGATTTTACAGCGACTCCAAAAAGGCAGGATTCTGGCAGTATTTTTGAATGGGTGATTACTGACTTTCCTCTTGCGGATGCGATAAGATGTGGAA
The DNA here is from genome assembly GCA_021810575.1 of Thermoplasmata archaeon. Next base: position 2,408 of record JAJZIN010000006.1, on the reverse strand, counting down.
TTGTAAAATCACCAATCATAGGCGAGGTAGAGAATCCTCATGAGACTCCTTCTGATAGAGCTGATGTAATTTATAGGGATTATATTGAAGCGGGATGCAGGAGATGGTCCTATTACAATGGTGTCATGGAGAAGGTTAATAAGCATCCGATAATATTTTTCATGGCAACTAAGACTTCCGAAGCAGAAGACATCAAAAATTATCTGGAAACAAAAAATGAATTTAGAGGTAAAACCCTGATTATTCACACCAATCTAAGGGGTGAAATCAGTGATAAAGATTGGCAAAAACTTAAGCAGGAAACGAGAGAGATAGATACCTCTAACAAGTATAGAGCTATCGTGAGTGTCCTTATGCTTCGAGAAGGATGGGATGTCAGGAATGTTTGTGTTATAGTAGGTCTAAGGCCATTTACTTCCAAAGCGGAAATTCTTCCGGAACAAGCGCTTGGACGTGGGCTTAGATTAATGTTCGGCCCCGAATCGGGATATGAAGAGACAGTTGATGTTTTTGGCACAAAGGCTTTTGTTGACTATATAGACGAAGAGATGAAAAAGCAGGGAGTCGACATAAAAAGATATAAAGAAAGAAACTTACCTGCAGTTACAAGCATATTCCCAGATACTCTAAGGAAAATGGAATTTAACTTTCAGATCCCACTCCTATCCCCAAAATATAAAAGAGAGAACAGATCATTCGATGAAATTGATATTTCAAATCTACCACAGGGAAAGTTTGACTTGGATTTAGAAACTTACACAAATATTAAATCAGCAGTAGGAAGGGACGCGTTAACAGAAAAGGAGAGATGGCGTGATAGGTGGGAACAACCAATACCTGAAAACTACCCATCGGTTATCTCTTATTTGGCAAATATTATTCTCAGGTCCTGCAAAATCCCATCAAGGAACAGCGAGCTCGTAGGAAAGATAGACTCATACGTCACTAAAAGGCTGTTTACAACACCTTTGACTCAAGATGTAAAGGATGATTACAGGTTCCTTCAGGCTTTAAGTGAACCGAAGGTAGTTGACTTCCTCACAGAACTCTTCGTGAAGGTGATAAATAGGCTGACTATCCTTTCTACTGAAGTACAGCTTCAGCCGGAACCAAAAGAGGTAAAGGATATAAGACCCTCTTTAACAAGAAAGAAAACCTACACACCGAAGAAATGCATTCTTAATCTGGTACCGGTGGCTAATGATTTTGAATACGAATTCTGTAAGTTTCTTGATAACGATGCTTCAGACGTCATGAAATACATAAAGAATGATAGTAATCTGAATTTCTACTTGGAGTATGTCAACGAGAAAAAAGGTCTGTCTTATTACTTGCCAGATTTTATTGTTATTTGCAATTCAGAAAGCTACTTAATAGAGACCAAAGGAGAAGAGTCTGTGGAAGTGAAAAACAAGGATAAACGGGCAAGAGAATGGTGTGAGGATGCAACTGAACTGACTGGTAGAAAGTGGACCTACCTGAAGGTTCCGGAGGTTGTGTTCAAAAACAATCGTGAAGTCAAAACCCTCAAAAAATTGGAAGAAATAATAAGATCATACGAGAGCGTTGAGAAAATTTAAGGAGTGTTTCGAAAGACAATAATTTAAGGAGAAAATGGACAATATTTATGAGCTACACCGTAGAATCAACGGAAACATTCGAAAAGGAGTTCTCTAAGAATCACAAGGATAAAAAGGAGTGGTTACAACGTATGGTAGAGAGACTGGAACAGGAACCACAGTCGGGAAAGCCATTAAGAGGCAAACTTCATGGTTTATGGCAGCTCAGAATCGGCCCTTTCAGGGTCTGGTACGAAATAAACGAGGAACAAAAGAAAGTGATTCTCAGAGCAATACTCCACAAAGATGAAGCGAAGAAATATTATTAGAGCTCTTTGAGGAAATCTTTAACATTTCTAACTCTTCCGTTCTGTATATCCTGCTCGCTCCTTTCCAGTTGATCCATTACATACTCATTCTCAAGAGTCTCAACGGTAGCCTCAAGGCTATCCAGATCGGACTTTGGTATGCTTACTAGCCTTGACTGTTTCTCTCTGGTCATAATATGACTATATATCCTTTCAGATTTTAATACTTTTTGGTATGCTCCGGCACAAATTCACCCCGACTTCGCTCCGCTCAGCCACCCCTCTTTGAGCCTTCGTTAATTACTATGTGCCCTCCGCTCGCCTGCACGCCGAGCACAGGACCCCATGCTTCGCCTCCAATCAAAATTCACCCCGTCCTGCTTCGCAATCCACCCCTCTTTTGATTTACGTCTCGCACTCTTCTTCGAAGAGCCCTTCATTCGCCATGCTCATTCAGGGTGGTGTCCTGTGCTCGCCGCTCGTGGTGTATGTGTGGTGTTACACACCATCGCTTCGCTTGGTGTTCCACACCACCCACCGC
>JAJZIN010000005.1 GCA_021810575.1 Thermoplasmata archaeon | reverse complement strand
ATCGCTCGAGGATCTTCATCGACGGATCGAACTTCTACACCTACATGAGGGAGAACGGCATGGCCAGGAGGGGTCATAACAAGGCTCACAGATATGACCTGAACCAGATCGCATACTACATAGAGGCAAACGAAGATTACATACCGCTCTATGGTGACTCGTATCCAGGCAATGAACCGGATGCCAACACGTTCGGGATGATTGTCGAGAATGTCCCTGACGATTCAATACTGATCTTTGACCGGGGATACAATTCGGAGGAGAATGTCAAGAAGATAGGAAAGAGAATGTACGTTGGCGCACTGATACAGTCGGATCACAGGGACCTCATGGCAATTCCGCTTGAGAGGGATTCATTCACCGAGACCAGGAAGAGAGTTTACGGCAGGGAACACAGAATCATTGTATACCACAGTTCCAGGCTGGAGAAGAGACAGATCATCTCCTTCATGAAGAGGTTCAAAATGGCATACATGAAGGTAAGCAGCATCATGGCATCTGGAGATTCCGATGCCCTGATCAGGGCGCAATATTATCTGGAATCCGTGCACCTGCAGGAGACAATTCTCCTGCCGGATCTCAGGGTCAACAGGGAACGCATGCACGAGAGGTTGGGAATGCTCGGGAAGGGGGCGCTGTTCACAGACATTGAAAATGTGAAATCCGAGGACATCATCGATCTCTACCGGAAGCGGAACAGGGTGGAACACTGCTTCCGCACCATCAGCATGCGTGATCTCATGTCCCCTGAATACCACTGGACGGAGCAGAAGATAAGGGTTCACATGCTCTTTTCCCACATAGCATACCTGTTCCTTGCCCTAATCTACAACAGGATAAGGGAGATCGGATCACTGGCATCCACAACGGAGATCCTGAAAACGATCAGGATAACCATGCTCGCTAGAGGAAGATCAGTCAGGAAAGTGATAAAGTCAGAGGACGAGAGTGGGAGAAAGGCCATTGACATCCTTGGCATCAGGGACCTGAATTAGCACCCTGAACCCAAATTCCTGGCGAGTCCGTGCAATAGCCACCTGAAAGTGTCTTAAGATTCAAAGCATGTAAAGTCACGATCATGGTGTTCCAGTTCTGCGATGGCTCGGGTCACTCAAATGAAATAACCCGAAACCTTGCATTCTATGATCTTTTTCTTCAACAAGGAACTTCTTTTACCCGAGACTTATATATCCATAAACGAGAGAAAAGGCGACTACAGCGACTTAAAATCAGGCTAAATGTTAGAGTTTTGTTTATCCCTGTTCTATTCACTGCCCCTGAACAGGTTAAGCAATATTCCCGATGGTATTTTAGGGAAAAAGTAGGTGGACTTTTGTGGGAGCACTGAAACCTTTTCCACAACATCTATGAACATCCTTTTGTTCCATTTTGGGAGAATTATAGCAAATGAACCCGGGTTTCTTTCAACTTCTTCGACAACTTCATTTTGATCGTGAAAATATGAAATCCTGTCGGCGAAATCATCCTCCTCGAATTTGCATAACCCTTCAAGTATTTTTTTGTTGGCCAGGCCAATGGGTATTTTTTCCTCCGGATCATTTTCTTCATCCCCTTTAATATGGACGCCAATCATTTTGCCATTATAAATTTTGAATTTTTCATTGCTGCATCCCTCTTCCTTGAATTCAATTCCACCAACACTGTTTCCAGCTTTAATTGCCGAACTGCATTCTTTCTGAACGAGCCTGTTAATTCCATCAATTTTCAATCCATCGCTCTGTATGGGTACAAGGTATGCCATTATGTTTGACCAGAATTCTTTTTCGACAGGATCAGAAGAATTCTGTGCGTTCATGATTGTAGCCTTTGTCCTGTGGTGCCCGTCTGCAATCACTGCATGGCTTTCTTTCAACAGTTCCTTCAGCCTGTCAATGCTGTCTTTATCAGATACAGAATAAATAGAGTTTTTCACATTCTGATAATCGGAAAAAGCAGCAATTCTTTCCTTTTTTTCAATAATCTCCTGCAGTGTTTTCTCCAATTCTTCGGAATCAACCGCAAAGTATACCGGTTCAAGTTGTGCTTTCGAACTCAACATTATCCTGGCTCTCTCATCCACAGGTTTTGGAAAAGTTTTTTCATGCGGCTTTACATCATCATTTTCGGGATAGATTTTAACGAGGCATACCATTCCTGTGAGTCTCTTCATATTTCCCTCTTCTTCATACTGCTGGTCAATAACAAAAATTCCACCTGACGGCACGCGATGCAGAGCCCCATCTTCGATCCACTTTTGCAATAATTTGCTGACCTTGCTTACATCACCATTCTCAGGCAGTGTGAGGCAGCTTACATTCATATTATCCTTCTTTAGTTCCTTCTCCACATTCTTTGAAATAGAATCAAATGGGGGGGATACAAATTTTGAGGTTTCACCACTGAACATAAAAGGTCTGAATTCTTTAATTGTTACCATAACCACACCATGCAACTGGATTGAATCCTGATGATTGTGTATAAATAAGTTGTGACAATAAATTAATAAGTACATAAAAACCGACGTTTTGTTTTTCAGGAGAAATATGGATCAGTTTTTAGTGAAAGATAGCAGGATTAAAACCTCGGCAATTACCTGTGCCGTGGATTAAAAAATTATTCATCCTGCAATTGTCTAAAATTATTCTCTGACATTCTGTCGGATGGTTATGAACGAAGATTAATTTCCCGTTGCATGATTACCTTTCGGAGCCAATGGAAAAGATAGATAAAGTTCTCATTTGCGATTCTGTAGATAATTTATTGATTGACGGTTTGAAGGAAAATAACATGGAATTTCAGTACATGCCTCAAATTACTCCGGAGCAACTGAAGGAAATAATTCCGGAATTCCATATAATTGTGGTAAGGAGCAGAACAAAAGTCACTGAAGATGTTCTGGAAAGGGCCAGCAACCTGAAAATAATAGCAAGGGCAGGCATAGGCACCGATAACATTGATTTGGATGCCGCTGAATCCAGAGGAATACAGATTGTCACAGCAGCAGGATCTTCCACGCAGTCAGTAGCGGAACTGAATATTGGATTGATGATTTCATTATCAAGAAAAATGATAAGGCAGAGCGACAACACAAGAAAGAATGTGTGGATCAAGGAAACGGGCACTGAACTTTATGGCAAGACTGTCGGGTTCATAGGTTTTGGAAGAATAGGCCAATCCACAGCTAGAATAACTGCATCTATGGGCATGAAGATTCTTGCATACGACATATTTCAGGACATGGAAAAGATGGAACAATTGGGGGGAGAATACACTGAGCTTGATGATCTTGTAAAAAATTCAGATGTGATATTCATTCTTGCATCATTCTCCAGGGGGTATACATCCATGATTGGAAAGGAACTGCTGTCTACGGCTAAAAAGGGTGCAATGGTAATAGATACCAGCAGGGCTGAGTTCATTGACGGAAAATCACTTCTTGCTTCACTTCAATCTGGTCACATTTCAGGATTTGGAACAGATGTTTACTGGCATGAACCGCCAAAAGAAGAATGGGAAAAAGAACTCCTGAAGCTGGATAATGTAGTAGTTATGCCGCATATTGGAGCCCAGACCAGGGAAGCACAGCAAAGAGTTGCCCAGTTTACGCTGAATAATCTTATGGAAAAAATTGAGGCGATGCAGGAGTGTTATTAATTCCAGGGCCTGTGGAAGTGCCCAAGCGTGTCCTGAATGCCTCTGCGAAGATAGACAACCATAGATCACATGAGTTTAAGGAAATTGTGAAGTATGCTGCAGATTACATGAATAAATTTGCAGATTCCACATCAACATGCATTACCACAGGATCTGGCACACTAGCCGTTGAATCCATGATCTATTCTTTTACAAGAAAGGGAGATGCAGTGCTTGGAGTTTCCTTTGGAGAGTTCGGGGACAGGTTGCTTGAAAGCCTGCAAAGGAAAGGAGTGAAAGTTGTTCCTTTAAAAAAGTCCAAAGAAGACACGTTAACTTTAGATGAACTGAAAGCTGTTCTGAATTCACAGAAAGAATTAAAATCCGTCTTCTTTGTGCATAATGAAACAGGAAATGGAACTTCCATCCATAACCTGGAAGAACTTACAAAGTTCTGCAAGGCAAGTGGCCTTAAGGTGTATGTGGATGCAGTGTCATCATTCGGAGCAGTGCCCATATACGTCAATAAATGGGGAATTGATGCAATGGCAACATGCAGCCAGAAGGGGATTGCGTCTGTTCCGGGGCTTGGTATAGTATGCCTGGGAAAGGAGCAGTCTGAAAATCTGAGTGTTGATCCTGATATTCCAAAATACCTTGACATTGGCATTTCCATGAACTTCATGAAAAAAAATGAAACCCCCTACACACCAGCGACGGGTGCTTTCAGGGCTTTAAGGGAAGCATTGCAAATACTGGATCGGGAAGGCCTGGAAACAAGATGGAGGAGGCATTCATGGAATGCTAATTTCCTGAGAGAGAACTTGAAGGAGCAGGGATTTGAGATTTATGGAAATAGTGGAAACTATTCTGACACAGTGATTGCATTCTACCCCAAAATGGAACCTGTGAAGGTTATAAAATCCCTGGAAGAAAGGAACATAATCATTTCCAAGGGGATGGGAGAACTTTCAAATGAGATCGTAAGGGTCGGGAATCTTGGAATCGTAAGCGGAACTGAAATAATGAGGTTTCTGAATGCATTTTTCCAGATTTCTGGCTCAGAAAGGCACGTCAAGCAGACAGAACTAGATAACATATCCCAGATAGATAGAGAGTTGCTGGCATAGATAAGAAAGTGTAAAATTAACCATTTTTTTCTCTGAGTATATAATATCTATGAAATTGATAGATTTGATCCTTAACTCTTCAGAAATGTAGGCACATGTTCCGGCATGATGCCGAATGTCCCCAGGATTTCCTTCTGTTTTCTGGTTATTTCTGTGGTGATCTCCTTACCATCGTGCAGTATCACCTTCCTTAGTTTATGCAACTCCAAGAACATCTTCTCCACGGAGTCTGTAGTGTTTCTCTCACTTCTGGACAAATCAAGAAAAGAATTAAGATACGGTTCCTGCCGTTACACCTCCTTTCTTCATTTCCATATTTCTCTCCTTCCTTAATATTCTTGCCTTCTCGATCTTTGCCTCCCTCACTGCAAGCAGAATGTCTGGTTCTCCCCTGTAATACTGTACTGGTGTGAGATAGTTGAGTGATGAATGCCTTCTCTTGTTGTTGTGGTAATCGATGATTTTGGATATCTCCTGTTTGGCCTGCTCATAATCTGTAAGTGTCACAGTTGCTAGAGATTCCCTCATTGTCCTGTTGGCCCTTTCAACTATCCCATTCTGTTCCGGTGTGTGTGGATGTATGAGTTTCTGTGTGAGGTTATTCTGTTTCAGCACTGTCTTGAATTCCATTGCAATGAATGATGAACCGTTATCAGACTGTATTATTGGTTCTGCAATGGAATCCTTCCTCAGATTCTCTATTGCAGACAGCGCTTCCATGGATACAGAACCTGCATCCATTGATATCAACAGTGAATGGTGCACAATGTACCTGGAATATTCGTCTATGAATATTATGAGATGGAAGAACCTCCCTGCTATTTTGATATATATAATATCTGTCTGCCAGCGTTCATCTGGCGATTTTGCATGTTCCGGTCGTGTTGATGCCCATGTCTTCTTGTTCCATGGTATTATGAGATCATGTTTTTTCAGTATTCTGTAAACAGTGGACGGAGAGAAATATGCAAGATTCTCATGTATCAGGGTATAGGCGATCTCCCTGAAGGATTTCATTGGACTTCTTTGCCTGAAACTCACAACCATCCACTCCTCTTCATCCCTGACAACAAACGGGTTGAACCTTTTATCCATGAGTGGTGAGAAATCCATCTGTGAGTAGTACCATGATCTTGATATTCCCACTGTTTTGAGTGCAGTTCCAATGGAATATCCTGCCATTTCAACTGCTTTCATGACTGTCCTGTGGATGTCATAAAAGAGTGATCTCATGATTGCTATAGGAGAATTAACCTGCATGAAATGAATTACGGGTAGCCGGAATTCAAGCAGGGAGGGGTAGAAGGAAGAGGCTGTGGATTTGGATCCACTTACTCATGATTCTACCCTGATCACAATCACCGATCGGCAATCTCTTCCCAACGGGGAAGCTAATAGGTGCCTGTGGCGTGATCGTTTCTCCCCGCATGGATGCAGGCAGGAAAGGGATAAAAATGCTTTCAGTAGGAATAGATACGCACCAGAAGGTGCATCAGGTGGAGGTGCAGAATAAAGACGGAAAGGTAATGTGGAGAGGCCAGATAGGCAACGACAGGAAGGGCTTTGACGATCTTCTTTTGAAGCTGCAGACGGTAGAGAGGAGCAACAGCGATACAGTAAAGGGAATATTCATCAACCCCACAGGGAACTATCATGTTCCCATACAGCACTTCCTTGAATCGTCCGGTTATACCGTCATATGTGTGGATGCAAGGATCACGGATATGGCCAGAACGATGTCAAACCTTGGAAAGGAGAAATCCGACAGGGCGGATGCACACATGCTCGCATCCACTCCATGGTTACCGGGAAACGCATCGGAAAAGAGACCGCACATAAGGGGAGATGAATCCGGACTGACAAGGCTCCTTGACAGCGTCAGGAGGAACGTGACAAGGATAGTGAACATAATATCATCGGACCTTGCCTGTATTTTCCCGGAGTTCACGGACATCTTTCCTGACATCCCGTCAAGGACGTCCATAGCAATACTGGAGAAATACACAACGCCTGAAAGGATCGTGAAGGCAGGCGTGGATGCAACCCTGAAAACAATGCAGAAATCCAGCAGAAACCATTACGGGAGGGTCGATGCGGAAAAACTAATAGACCTGGCAGGGAACTCCATCGGCATTCCCGATGCGTCCGGTGTTTACGCGTTCAGGATCAGGGAGAATGTGGCAAGACTCACCGCAGAGCTCAGGACAGTAATGGAGATAGAGGCCAGGATTCTCAGGGATACAGGGGACAACGAGGACGTGAAGAGGATCGATGACATGAAGGGTATCGGACCGGTGAACGCCGCCTCAATCGTCTCCGAGATTGGTAGCATAGGCCAGTTTGATTCTGCTCTCAAGCTGCAGTCATATGGAGGCAAAGCTCCGAACATGACGGGAAGTGGAGGCAAGAATCATGCAACTGGATTATCCAGGGTGAGGAACCCATATCTCTCCAATGCAATACATGAATGTGCAGTTTCCATGGTGAACCACAAGAACGAGGAGTTCCTTGCCATATTCAACCGGGAGATCGGGAAGGGAAAAAAACCGACCCAGGCATACACCGTCGTCGGCAGGAGACTCCTCTTTCACATATACACCATACTGAAGAACAGGAAACCATACAGGCAGAGGCTACCTGAAACTGGAAAAGAGGGAGAGGGGTCAAGTTCCGCTGCAAGCTGATGCGAACGCCCTTGAACGACTATCGGCAATGTGACCCCCCTTGGATTCCCTCGTTAATCTAATATAGGTGTCTTTTCCCTCCTCTGCAAGCGTTCTCCAATCTTTTTTTTTGATCTCAGGATTCTCAAACGTGATCTCTGCGACCACGTCCTTGAGTCTTGATATCTCCAGATCCTTTTCTGCCGTTATCTGATTCTGATCTCTCTTTTTCCCCCTGCTCTCAAATATCTCATGTGCACTGTTTGTAAGTTGATCTTTCCAGTAGTGGAATCTTGCAGTTCCGATATTATATTTCCTGCAGAGATCTGCCACTATATTGTCCCGCTCATTCCTTCCATGACTATTTTCAATTTCTCCTCAGCTTTATACACTTTCTTCTCTGACATATATTCGGTTTAGAACATAAATTCTCACTTTTAATTTCACAATTTGTCCAGAGATGAGATAAACATTTCATGAACAAGCATGGATTCATGGAGCTAACAATCTCAAGATACTTTCTCATCTCTCCAGAAATTTCTAAAAAGATAGGTGATTAATGAGTTATGATATTAGTACACTGTCCACTATCGTCATCATTTTTCTTAATCAAAGTTAATTGCTGAAAATAAACTCAGTTTATGTCAGTCTTTTTGCTTACTTATTTTTTTAGAGGTGTTTCTGAATTTAGATTTTTTTTGCAGGGCGGGAGCTATTCCTGCCAACAGCAATACTAAGAAGGAAATGGCCGCGAAACTAGTTAGATTGAAATTTAGGTATTGCCCACCCGCACCGAAAATAATCGTTAAATACCCCCACCTTACAGAATTATTGACATCTTGAAACATTCTGATAGGCAAGATGATTATAACAAAATCGTAAACTGCAGCAACAATGGGAAAGTAACTGGGGAGGTTGCCTCCCGTTCCAATCTGCAAGAGCTTTGAACTGTTCAGTACTGGATTGAAGTAAATCCCTATTTCAAATCCGGATTCAATAATGAGAAGAATCGTTGCTACCATACCGTAAAAAAAATAGGGGTGCGAGTCGATATATTTATTCATTTCTTTAGTGTAAGACATATTTATTCCTCTAAGATGGGCTCAATGTTTGGCTCACATAGTGCCAATTCATGCTGCCATAATCATTTACACCATTTTGAACCATGGAATCGAAGCTGTTAAGATAATTAGCCCCGGGAAGTTCTGGAAATGGTCCGAATATAGTGTGGAATGATTCAGTGTTTGCGTTCCATGCATACACTTGAATTGCATTAGAGACTCCATCCAAAAAAACAGTTTGTTGAGTTAATGTCTCGAAGTAATTGTGAGTTTGGTAGGTAGAATCAAAAGCACTATTCAGTGTTGCAATTTCTGAAGAAAGAATAGCATACGAAGCAATTGCAGCTACAGCGCCTAGAACAAGTCCAATTACAGAGGCCGCGGCGGCCGCAGTAATAATTCCCGCTATAACTGCGGCTCCCATACCTGCCCCAAAACCAAAACTGAGTGATACTCCGAGGTTGGCCTGGCTCAATTCAGAACTTACATCTTGATAATAATATAAGGCATTTGATCCAGTGTATACAACATAGTAGTAATAATTGTACCCGACGGTGAGCCCACCCAAATACCAGGGGAGGGTAATTGGGATTATATTGAACGAAATGTATGGATCTGCCGATCTATTAAGATTAGAATTCCCCAATGGTATTTGGAAAGTTGCAATACTGCTGTGGTCAGTTAAAAGTGCATTTTGAGTTTCCAGGTTTGCTATATTATCTAATTGCTTTTGATACAATAGATTAGATTTTAAAAACATTGCAAAAATGGAGGACCCGGTCATATTATTTATTGGACCATAAACAAATCCGCGATTAGAATACCACGAATAAAACTCGAATTTGAGTATGTGTTGGGCTAACGATAGGTTACTAACATGAAAATTCATTTGGGTGAATTTGTATTGAGAGGCTACTGAAACATATGAGGTATATTTTTCAGCTTGTGTACTGTTTGAAACATTTGTAATAGAAGATAAAGACAGCATCACAAAAACAACTGCTATTATGACAGATAACACCATCCTGACACTTTTTCTTTTATTTTTAAATTTCATAATCAACCATAGATGTTTTCAATATTAAATCTTTGGGCTAATAATAGTATCAAGGCAATGCGTTAAATATGCATATTTATCCACAAGTTTCTCATTATTTTTGACAATGAGAAGAACTGAAATTGAGCTCGGCGAAAAATCGATTTGGAAATAGAGAGCACTGACACACTCTCCATCGTCCATGAAGTTTCCTCTTTAGGGATATCATTGTTCCCTTTGCATGCATCCCTGTCTGCATGCAATCGGGATATGCCATTATTCCATTCCTCTGCACAGACTGCGGTATGGAAGCATTCCCAACCTCATGGCGAAGTCCTTTCGGAACAGTCGTTTCATTGGGATTTTCAAGAACGACTTCCTCTGAGAGCAGTTTCATGCCTGCATTTATATGGAATTGTTGCCCATAATAGTTTCGCATTCATCCCCTGCACGAAGGCATGGGGATTTCTGCTCAGGTGGTTGTAATCTGGAACTCCCTTCTCTATTGGGACATCCTTAAGAAACTCCGCGAACATCATCCCTCTGGTTGCAGCATCAGGCAATTTCATCCTAATTTTATAATCAAATCTCCTCCATACAGCAGGATCAAGCAAATGCTCGTGATTAGTAGCAGCAATTATCGGAATACCGGATTCAATTGAATCGATGTTTTGCAATAGAGTGTTTACCACTCTCTTGAGGTCCCCCAACTCATTAGAGTCATCTCGCACTTTGGCAATAGCATCGAATTCATCTAAGAAAAGAATGCAGGGTGTTCTTTGCACAAAATCGAATAGCACTCCAATATTCTTAGGAGTACTACCTGAATATGAAGAAATAACGCAGTCCAATCTTACAGTTACCAAGAGCAAGCCAGTTCCTGAAGAAATGTATCTTGCGACCTGTGTTTTTCCAGTTCCAGGTTTTCCAAAAAGCAGCATGCTTCGATTGCTCTTTATTCCCTTCCCCAGAAACAGATCAGTGTGATTGATTATATATATGAATTCTCTAATGCTTGACATTGAATCTTCTCCAAGCTAAAGAAATACTGATCCTTTATCATAACTCTTGATTTCTGCAAGTGGTAACCTGGATACAGAATCAACAGGTAATTTTAGAGTGTGGCCATAATCCTTTGTTTTAATGGTTAAGGTTTTAGTATTCCTGAGAACACTCCTTAACTTCTTAGCCGTTTGAAAGTCTCCATTTACCTCCCTCATCAAGTCTATTAGAAATCGCTCTCAGAATTTGTGCGATGCTTTCGTTTTAAAAAAAATGAGATTTACGAATTCAACTTTCATAAGTATTTTTTTTACATTTTCTGAGCCAGTTTTCTTCTTGAATTGCTTATCGATCGGCTAAAAATAAGGAATACAATGAATACCACAATCAGCAGAACATATAGAGGGGTGTAATTCAACAGAAGGGATAGAGCAAAGTCGTTTTCAGAATAAACAATTGGGCCTCTTACGAATCCAGTGGTAACATTGCCCCCGCCCTGCGGTGAAGTGAAATTCAGTATAACTTCTACATAATAGTCTCCATAATGCAGGTGGTTGAAAGTGTAATTGACTGCTACCGTCCCGTTTCCGGCTGAAACATTTTTCAGGGATACTTTGCAGGTAAGGTTTAGAAATTCACCGGATGAATAAAGGAGAAAATATGGCTTATATGTATGGTTTGTGCTTACTCCATAAAATGTGGCATTCACACTGTAATTTGGATGGATGCCGGAATATGGTGAAATATACACGGAAAACCTTGAGTCATTAGGCGTTTTGCCTTGCAATATGCCAGGGTTCTCATACGAAACTGGGGTTAAGATGACAGTTTGTACCAACAATAGCAGTACAAAAATAGGAAGTGCATACTTCAGTCGTTTTTTCATTCCCCACGTATCTGTATAGTGGGCCGCAATGAATATTGCAACCGGTATGAGAAACACTATGTAAAGAAGCGCTGTGACGAAAATAAAAGCAATGATGATTAGTATAGATGGGGCAATAGACAGAAGCGGAAAGGTAAAGATTCTGTTTTTCTTCAGGAAAGTTGAAAGTGGTGTTTCACGTTTTTTGATACTCAATTTGGTTTCAACAGAGGATGCAAAAGTATCATTTTATAGTTTCTCCTTATTTTTGAAATTTTCCAAATCTGATATCCAATATGAATTGGTTTAATTTTTTGGTGCACTATGAATTCGGTATGTATCTCAATGTTCTTATATTATTCCCGCGTTCTATCCTTTTTCAACTTCTCTCTCTTTTAAATTTTCTTTGTAATGCAGTAAAAGGTGTGTTTTTGATTAATCTCATGCCTCATTTGCAAGAATAGAGATTCATCTGTAGTGAGAGAGAATACCCCATCCGTCACAGTAGATCAAAAATCACCTCCTGATGCTTTATTTCCCAGACAAAGATTGGTAACGGACGCAACTGGAAAAGGAATTTAGCAAGAGTTTGCAATGGTAGAGAGTATGCCCCCACAGATAAAGCATAAGAACTACAGGAACGCTCCAATTTACTTCAGGCACTGTGATTTGAATCTATGCCAGTGAAACCAAATAATACTAAGTTTATTGCAATTTCAAAATTCTGATGGGACTCTTTTTCTGAAAAATGTTCATAGCCTAAGAATATGAATGTAGATGAAATGAATACGTTATTCTTCTTTACATTATTATTTTCCCAGTGTTGATGGTAGAGGAAGTTTCGTCCCCTTTATGATTTGTTTCATCTTCGCTGGATCTGCCTTCAACTTCACCAGCGTCGTCTCTGCCTTGCTGTATAGTTCGTCATAGTTCTTGGGGCAGAAATTCGGGAGTTCTTGGTACTTCAGGTCATTCCACACAAGTTCGTCAGGATTCAACTCTGGAGAATATGCAGGTATGCGTCTTGTTATTAGTCTGTCGTTGTGAATGCCGAGGTATTCCTTCACCTTGTTGCTCCTGTGGATCATGATGTTATCCCAGAACAGGTACAGAAACCCCCCAATCTCTGAAAGAAGTTGATCCAGGAACGTTATGATGTGATCCTCGTTCATGCTCTCCTTCACGATCATGAAATAGAGATTGCCATCCTCAGTGACTGCAGAGGATATGGATATCTTATCCCTCCTTTCCCTGACCTTCATGACCGGTCGTTTTCCCCTCTGTGACCATGTCTTTCTCACGTTGGGCCTGCTCTGCATCCCGGATTCGTCCTGAAAGAGGATTGTTGCATTCTTCTCGCGGGCCTCCTTCACGTACTCAGGATATTCATTCTCAAGCCATTCTTTTACATACTCGTGATTCTTTTCCACTGCACTGAGGAGAGGCATCTGTGCACTGTATCCCAACACATCGAGCAGCTGCCATATATACGTGGTGTTGTAATGCACGCTGAACTCCTTCTCAATCACGTCGGCGATCCTCTTGAGTGTCCACAGATCCGTGGAGTATCCGTAGGCCAGGGCACCGGAGTCAATGATTTTCTTGAGTGTCTCCTTCTGCTCCACTGACAGACGGGATTTTCTGCCCGCCTTCTTCCTGCTCCTGTAATCATGGTCATTCTCGATGCGTTTCTTCCATTCATATACAGTCCTCCGGTTTACGCCAACTTTCTTGGCCACGGCAGTCTGCTTCATGCCTGACCTTAGCAGTTCCATGCCCTCTTTGCGTTTCCATTCAGTTTCAGTCAATGTTCCGGAATCCCGTTCAACAGCCATCAATACTGCATCGAATAATTAAATATAAAGTTTATTATATCAAATAATTCATAATGAGACTATATATACCTAAAGAGCAGTAGTTCAAATATTTAATGCAATAAATTTTTATAATATCACCTCATGATTATTAATAATGATGGAAAATAATATTTTTAACCAAAGAGAGAGAGACAGCAAAAAGATCATTATTGCATTTTCCTTTTCGATCATCATGATATTTTCAGCATTTGCCATATTAAATTTCACAACAACCGCAGAAAAATCCAGACAAGCAATCAACAACCACCCTTTACCCGTTGTATCCTATTCACAGTTTGGTGAAACAGTCTCATTCATAGGTTCACAGCCAGCCATATCATTCGGTTCAACAGAATATCCAACATCATGGAATATACTGAACATTGAGCAACCATCCCATCTCAGTGCAGATCCACTGCATGCTAATAACAATAACAGCAATTCATCATCATACTTATCAGTAGCGCAGTTTAACTCATACACCACGTCAAGAATAAATAGCAGTGCACAGAACTCAGCAAATCTGATACAATATGGAAAAGGTATACAGGCAACGAGCGTGTTCTCCTTCCATAATGGTTCAGTGTCGTCATCTATTGCACTCACAAACAGGTTGCACACAAACAGAACACTCATGGTGGATTTCACAATGATATCGCCAGAATCAGGGAATTTCACTGAACGGGGTATTGGATCTAAAAACATAAAAATGAACAATGGATCTGGAATAATAGCCCCGTATTGCGACAGAATAAGCACGGGAGATTTAGGAGTAAGCTGGCAGGGTGACAGATCCCTGTACCACGGAGGTTTTATAGTTCAACATAGAAACTATAATATTCTGGAAATTCCATTTGGGACTGTGACATTAGTGCCAAACGAGACATATACGATAGATCCAGTGATCACACCGGACAGACTTCCCAGTGGTGGGAGTGGAGCCGCATATGCTCCCAACAGTGCAACATTCACTGTTTACAATTCAAATGGAGAGGTGGCTGGAACATACACCCTATCATCTTACACTGGGTCATCATGTCCAAATTTCGATGTATATAGTGACAATTCCAATTTACATTTAGACCTGGCAACTGGAATGACTTACCAACACTCTGACGGTACTTGGTGCATTAAGCAAGAATTATCGTACGGTTATTCAATTGGTAATTACGGTGGTAGCCTCTTTATTGAGACAGCACAGGCTGCCCGTCAAAATCCTAAGGCAAATACTCTCACTGATGGAATCGTACAATATCTATTTCAAATCGTCAGTGCGGCTATCGGGTTTCCAATACCTGATCCCTTATCATTTATTTCAACATGTTCAAATCAGCACTACTCCACTTCACCATTCGAAACAACATCCAGAGGTGCCTTAACTTCATATTCGTGTGGTGTTACGAGATGTTACAACCCAATCTGGCAGAGTTGTAACCCATTAAGCTCAAGCTTTGGAAAGACATCTTACATGTTTGGAATTCAAACAGACGGTGGTTATTTTGATTCTGGAACCTTGAATAATGGGGAAACTGCACAGTTTATTGTTTGCTATTCTGTGAATGTGACTTTCTTAGGAGGATCAGGGACTAATCCCGCTTTCTACGGAGGATCAGCTGTTTTGGGAACCGAATTCAATGTTTGTAATCCGGATTAAGGTGAAAAATATGGTTAAGAAAATATCAAAATCCCTAAAAATTACAATAATCATTCTGGTTGTGCTTTCTATGGTAGTTAGTGTTTCCTACCTAACGAAACCTGGTGAAATCAGTACAGATCATAACTTCCTCAAAGAAAGCGACACTTATGCGAAAATTCAAGGATATGGGCCATATGACTATCAATCTTTTCATCTGAAGGTTGGTGGTGTTACAACTACGCTTGCATTAGGTTTTTTTTCTTATGCAGGATTTAATCATTCCCATACAATGCCAATTCCAATAAAATTCAACTTCACAAAGCAACCTTGTAACCTTGTGCTTGGCTCCCATTTCCAACTTGTAATGATTGGTAACAACAGTAATTCCATGGGAATAAAACTCACATCCTTGGTTTTGTTTAACAAAACCATTTCTTATGAACCACCCTGTTTAGCTTCTGGCACTACAAGTTCACATGATTTTACCATTGTTTGGGGATTCCGGAATAAATATGAGGTCAATCCAAATTTCAACTATATTATACAGATTAATTTGGAATTGTACAAGGAATTTGGTCCCTTTTACTATCCTGATGGAAATTACGTTCTTAATGCAACTCAGTTTCCTATAAGCATATGTGAGTAGAAAGGATTCATAAGTCAAATATTCATTTCTTTGCTTAAAGTTTTTCAGACATGGATTTGTTTGATCGGTTTCTCCTAAAATTACTTCTTTATATTATTAAGTCTATTTTTTCAGTATCCTAATGGGTAATTCTAATATTCAAACTCATTTCTCATCTCAAGGTTGAAAGGAGCCAATACCTCATTTTTACTGATAATCTGTTAAGCATGAAGTGTTTAAATCCGATGAATTAAACTATTTTCCTATATTTTTTCAATTTGGCTTCCAGATTTTCTGAATATATAGATTTCCTATTACTTGAGGTAATATATTCTAAAATATTTAACAATAATGATATTACCCAAATATGAATTACAGTTAGTGCTTCCTACAGTTAAAGAAATATCCAAGATGAGAAAGTCCTTAGGAATCAGGCAGAGGGAACTGGCCTCTGTGTGTGGAGTTAGCCAGTCATATATTGCAAGGCTTGAAAAGGGAGACATTAACCCCACTTATGAAAATATTAGAAAGATCTACAATTATTTGCAAAGCCATTCGAAGAAGGCAGATCAGATGGATATCGAAGCCTCTAAAATTATGACTACAAATGTTGTTGTATGCCATGCTACAGATTCTGTATTAATAACACTTGAAATTCTCAAGAAATATGGAATTTCCCAGATGCCTGTCCTAAACTCAGAGAGAAGCGTGGTTGGAACTGTTGGAGAAGCAGAAGTCAATGAGTTTCTCATGAGGGGAATATCCCCTGATAATCTAAAGAAAATGACTGTTTCAAAGATTATGGGTGCTGCTTTGCCTCAACTTCCGCCAAACACACCCATATCTGCAATTTATCCGATTCTGAGATTTTCAAATGCTGTTCTTATTGTGGATAAACTGGAACTGAAAGGAATAATAACTAAGGCAGATATACTGAAAGCAGTAGAAACATATGCAGAATCTGGCATTTAATATCTTGGCTGGGCTTTTTGCCTTTATTCCAGCCCTTGTTGCCAACCCAGGGGCAGTTATAACAGGAGGGAAGGGCAGGATGGATCTTGGAAAGAGTTTCATAGACGGCAGAAGAATACTGGGTGACGGAAAAAGCATAAGTGGATATTTTGGTGGCATTTTGATAGGTTTCGTTTCAGGCATAATTGTCTTGCCGGCCATTTCACTGCTTGGGCTTTTCCAGTTTACAGTTTCATTTGCAACAATCCTGATTGTTTCCTTTGCCCTTGCGTGGGGTTCCCTTACAGGTGACCTTGTAGGTTCATTTATAAAGAGAAGGAGGAATATAAAAAGTGGTGAAAAAGGCGACCTGCTTGATATGTGGCCCTTTGTAATTTTTGCCTTTCTCTTTCTATTCCTCATATCCAGATCGTTTTTTGCCTCACTTTATGGAAATTTTATAGACATTGTGATAATACTGGTAATTACTCCACTCCTGCACAGGGGTGTAAATATATTGGCATATAAAATGCACAGGAAAGATGTTCCATGGTAGAAGAGATGAAGATGATAATAGGAGTCAGGAAGGATCTGGACATGGGAAAGGGGAAGATAGCAGCCCAGGCTTCACATGCGGCGGTAAATTGTGCCCTGTGGTCCCAGAAGCATAACAAAAAGATTTTCAGGGAATGGGAGTCACAGGGGCAGAAAAAAATCGTGATCAGGCTTCGGAACGTTGAAGAACTTTACAGATTGAAAACAGAATGTGAGAGCCTGGGGCTCAACACATCTGTGATCTCTGATGCTGGATACACGCAGGTGGATCCTGGGAGCACAACCTGCATTGGAATAGGGCCTGCCCCTTCAGAAATAGTAGATAAAATAACCTCGGAATATCCATTGCTCTAACTTTTCCTAGATTCGTTTTCCCTCAATGGGTACCGTGTTATCCTGTGCCCGCATATGGTGCAGTTCTCCATTCTTGATTCATATTTTGCACCGCACCCTCTGCACATATATCCCCACTTTATGCTTTCCTTAATTGCTTCTATGCCACAACCGTGGTACTCTATGCCCATTTCGGAACACACATTCTGCAATGAATAATCATCTGAAATTACGACGCCCAAATATTCCTTTGCCACTGCTATTATTTCCATATCTGTCTGGCTCAGGTATGGCAGATCGCCCGTTTTCCTTGATGCTTCCCTGACAAGGGACATATATTCTTCCTTTGGGGATGCCGTTTTTATTACGTTTAAATTATGGCTCATCACCCTATTCATCCTGCCATGTTTTATCTCACCTATAACACCCAGGGGTACGATGCAGTTCGTCGAAAGAATTTCAATTCTGCCAGTCAATATGGCAGAAGTATCGGGGATGATGATCTTTTCCTCCAGGTCCGGCATGAACGATTTTTTCGCCATTTCAGTCTCTATCCTGAATGGGGATGTATTTTCTTGGCCCCTTTTCTCCTGTGTAAAGGGCGTTTGGCCAGAAAATTCTATTGTCCCTTGAGTATTCCAAAGCCCTGGCAACCCAACCTGAGATTCTTCCTGCCACAAACAAGGGCGTGAAAATTTCTGCCTTGAATCCCATGCTGTCATATATCATTCCTGAATAGAAGTCTACATTGGGAAATATTCCTCTTTCCCCGTATTTATTGATCATTAATTCCTCAATTTTTTCTGCTGTTTTGAGTGTTTCATTCCCTCTGCTCTCTGCAAAATATTCAGCATACCTTTTCAGGATCTTTGCTCTTGGATCATAGACCTTGTAAACTCTATGGCCAAATCCTACAACTTTGTCTCCCCTTTCTGTCATTGCCTTAAGTTCTTTCTCTGCATTCCCTGGATGGCCTATAGATTGTATCATTTTCAGGGCTCTTTCATTTGCTCCTCCGTGAAGCGACCCCTTTAGCGTGGCTACAGCTGAGGTAACTGCTGAGTACATATCTGCCATGGTGGATATAGTAACAAGGGCAGAAAAAGTTGAAGCATTCATTCCATGATCTGCATGCAATATGAGGGAAGTGTCCATTATTTTAGACTCAACGGGGTCTGGCTTAGTGCCTGTTGACATGTAAAAGAGGTTTGCGGCATATCCAAGATCCGGGTTTGGGCTGGTTATTGGCTTCCCGGAATATATCCTGTGGATTGCCCCTACAATCGCTGGCATCCTTGCAATAAGGCCAACACCTATTCTCTCCTGATTTTCAATTGTGGCTTCAGATTCCTCTTTGTCAAAACAAGAAAGATATGATACCGCTGTTCTAAGTGTGGACATGGGGTGGGCTTTTGCGCCTATTGACTCTATCAAGGAATAGACTTCATCTGGCACAACCATTTGTTCCCTCAACCTGGTGACGTATTTTTCATATTCTTTCCGCTTTGGCAGGTGCCCGTAGAGCAAAAGGTATGAAACCTCTTCGTAATTGCTCTGCTCAACCAGGCTGTTAATTTCATAACCTCTGTAAAATAGCTTTCCATCTGATCCATTTGCATATCCAATCTTGGTTTCCGCTGCTATGACCCCTTCGAGACCTTTTCTCAATTTTTCCTCTGGTTCGACTTCCCCATTCATATAGATTCAACCCTCAGTTTGATGGAAATTATGGTTTTCTTTTAAAGAATTCCACATCCGTGCCTTATTATATGAAAATAGCTAATTAACGTTTCTTTGAAAGATATGGTTTTAGGTTTCCGGAAAAAACAATTTGTTTTGTATTGTTTTGGAGGTCGACTTATTTATTTTTTTAACTATATTTAAAATATGAAGTCTCTTGGTATAACTTTATATATCGATATCGGATAACCGATATGATAATTATGATGGGAAACATGTTTGGCAAAAGAAGAGACCTGAGATTTACAATTCTCGCGGTTTTGAGAAACGGATCGAAGAACGGGGCTGAGATTATGGATTCAGTGGACAGGATGACTTTTGGGATGTGGAGGCCCTCGCCCGGATCGCTTTACCCGATGCTTCAGAAGATGGTTGATGAAAACCTGATAAAGAAAGATGAATCGGGATCCTACAGCCTGACCGAGGAATCGGGCAACTGGTTTGGAATGGGGCATTTTCACAATCCCTTTTCCGCAAATTCACCAAGAAATTTTGAAGAGGCTGTGGATGAAATCAATGGGCTGGTGAATTTTCTTGAGGACATAAAATCCAATGGAAGCAATAAATTCAAGGAAAACAAAGAGGAATTGGATAAAATTGCAGAAAGGATAAAGAAATTGCTTTCCGATTGAACCTTTCCCGTTTAATTGAATTTTATGGGCAGCATATAATCGGGCAACTCGTTATCCGAATTTTGCTTTAGCCCTATTTTCTTATTGCATTTGGCATCCAGTGCCCTCCAGTCATCCTTGCCCTGTGAAATAGAGCAGTTTTTTGTTCGAAGCCTTGTTTCCATAAAGTTCATCATTTCACTTACCGGTACAGTTTTTCCCCTATGAATATAAACTGAATCTGTTTCCATGTCCTTTAAGCTCATAGTTGTTTTATCAATGTTTTCAATTGTGTAATAATCCAGTTCACCTTCATATTTGTCACACACAAAGGCATTTGGAACCTTGAAAACTTTAGAATCTTCCTTATTGTCATCACCAAAACTGCTCTGTGCCGTTCCATTTTGAATAAAGTGTTTTGTCATTAGTGGAACCGAGATGCCTTCATACCCAAGAATTGAAAAGAGCGAAGACTCTTTTTTTCCCAAAAAGACCACCTCTTCTTTGTTCCATTGAAAATTTGTCAGAATAATCGAAATTCTTCCCAGAGTGGTTTCCCTGAATTTCCTTAATTCGTTGAATCCTTTCATGTTGAGCCACAGCATTATTCCTTCAGTCGGATCCTTTGTTTCGATGGTTTTTTCAAGGTTTTCCGTGAAATCCTCAACCATAACAATCCATTGCCCCTTAATCACGGGAATGATGATCTCGTTGATCACATCCATGCAGGATGTTGGTTCTTTCTGTATTAACAGGGCCTGAGTATTCCTCCATGGAAAGATATCCAGGCTGAATTTTATTGCAGATATTATTTTCCTGAATGTGTAATTCAAGAAAACGAAGGATGAGTCTTTTTTCCACTGAATGTCTGAGATTCCTACGTCGGTAAATATATCAATGTGTTCCCCTTCTTTTGTTTGCTCGTAGCACATTTCCTCCATTACTGCCCTCTGCCTTGTCCCCTTGTTTCTGTAATTGCTCATATCGGGGTTTTTTCTTGCTAAAACCGCCCGGAATTCAGTAGAACTTGTGAGAATATTATATATGTTTGAAGTTTCGTTCCTGTTAATATGGCTGAAAAGTGAGTCATATGTGATGATTCCTGATATTTTGCCGCTTGTTGCTATTCTATCTATCAGTGGCAGTGGTGTATTTACATCGAGAGGGATAACACTCACCCCATTCCTCCACAAAGCAAAGTAAGAAAGAAGCAGTTGGTAGCTTGGAGGCAGGAGTACAAGAACTCTTTGCCCTTTCTTCATCGGGAAATTATCCATCATGGAAGATGCCAGGGATTTTACCATTTCCTTAAATTGCCTGTAACTCCACAGATTATTTCCATAATTTGCTGCCGGATTACTCTCAAAACGTTCGGCTATGTAGTCTAATATATCATCAACGGTTCTTATTGCTTCAGGATCTATATCGTCCAATGTACTTGTATATGATTGATATTTAATAACTTTAACTTATGCGAGCAAGAAGTCTCATTGACTCGACAAGGGGATGAAAGCGGGCGAAATGTTTATGGCGTATTGCTATACCTATGCCATACGATCTGGATAAAGGTGCGCATTCAGTGTATTCACTGTATTATCACTTCATCCGGGTCGTGAAATATAGAAAGAAAGTATTCACCAGCGACATAATTGTGGACTTTCTCAGGACAAAGGTCAGGGGAATTGCCGATACATTCAACGTGGTGGTTCTGGAGATAGAGTGCGATGAGGATCATTTTCACATGCTTTTCAAATCCACACCACTCCTGAACATACCGCAGTTCATCAACACAACCAAAACAATAACGTCAAGGGAGATACAGCGTAACTTTCCCGATATCAGGAAAGAGCTTTGGAAGGGTAAGTTCTGGCCCCCCTCCTATTTTCTGGCAACGTCAGGGCAGGTCACGTTGGATGTTCTGAAGAGATACGTGGACTCGCAGGAGACAAAGCGCCATGAGGACATATAAGTTCCGATTGTATCCATCTGCTGGGCAGGAGAAACTGCTAATCAAGCAGTTGAACCTCTGCCGGGAACTGTACAACGCATTCCTGGAACAGAGAATTCTTGCATATAAGACAGAGAGGCGCATCAATTACAACTATCAGCAGGATCAGATACCGGAACTGAAGAAGACCTTTCCCGAATTCAGGGATATCCATTCACAGGTGCTTCAGGATGTTGCACACAGAGTTGATAAAGCATATGACAACTTTTACAGAAGAACAGGTGAAAAAAGGAACGGAAAAAACATAAAAGCGGGATTTCCAGGATTCAAATCTAAAGACAGGCACAGTTCCATCACCTACCCGCAGACGTGGTCCTGAAAAACCTTTCCGTAAAGCGTGATCATGTGGGTGACTGGTTCATGACCATCACCGCCGACATGCAGAAAGACTACAGTGCTGATGTGCGGGCAGACAACATAGGGCAGTCCTGTCCTGATTTCACGAGCCCCATCGGCATTGATCCTGGTATGAAGGCGCTCATCACTACCAGTGATGGCGTTCAGGTCGATCCGCCGAAGTTGCTCATGGAATCGGAGAAGAAGCTTAAGAGGGCACAGAAAGACCTTTCACGGAAGATGAAGGGATCGGAGAATAGTGTGAAGGCAAAGAAGAGAGTTGCAAAAGTGCACAGGAAGATACAGAGGCAGAGGGATGATTTCTCACACAAAATATCCAACAGTCTGGTGGAAAAACTCATGATCTCGTTGTTTTTGAGGATCTGAACATAGCAGGGATGGTTAAGAACCACCACCTGGCGAAGAGCATAGCGGATGCATCATGGAATACGCCAATACAATACAACGGCCTACAAGGCTGAAAGTGCCGGAGCCGTTGTTGTATTGGTCAATCCTGAATACACGTCGCAGGAATGTTCAGGGTGTGGAAACATCAAACATGATCTGAATGCTGCCATCAATATCCGCAATCGCGGAATCGAAAAGGTAGGGAGGGGCACTCCCGAACATACGCCTGTGGAGACCGGAGCACTACCCGCCAGGGCAACTCCAGTCGCTGAAGCAGGAAGCCCCTTGCGTTAGCGAGGGGAGGATGTCACTGAAAGCTTATTGGAATACAAATACAAAATCTAATCGCTGCTTTCCCTGAATTCATAGTATTTCCGGAATGTTTTCCCCATATTTTCCAGAAGATCATAGGTATTGAACCAGTAAGAGCATTTCTTTTCTGTTTCTTCACCATTCTTCTTATTTATGAATGAACCAAGGGCTGCAGCCCTGAATGAATCCATGTTCCTTGCCATTAATCCTGCACTTAAGCCGGCCAGAATATCGCCTGTCCCGCCCATTGCCATCCTAGGGCTTCCCCCCTCGCTGAGCAGGGTCCTTTTTCCGTCTGTTATAATATCAGTGGGCCCTTTTAGCAGTACTGTACATCCGTATTTCCTGCAGAATTTCTCAGCATTTTCCCTGTTGGCTTCGGTTCCAGCCAGAATTTTAAATTCCCCGCTGTGTGGTGTAAAGAGCATGTTCTTGTTTATCATTTCCCTGTTTTCAGCCATTATATGAATTGCATCTGCATCGAATAATGCCTTCTTTCCACTTTTGCATAGAGAAATTACTGCCTTTGTGGAATCCTCAGATACGCCCATGCCTGGGCCCGCAAGGACAGCAGTGCATTTTTCCAGCTGTTTTTTCAAGTTTCCTGAAGTGTAGGTGCCAACTATCTGGTCTTCAAGCTTCACAGAAAAAATCATTGATTTGCTTCTTGGAACCAGAATTGTTATGAGATCAGAAAGAGAACTTTCAGCTGCCCTGGCAGACATGCATCCGGCTCCACTGTATTCCCATCCTGCCAGTATGAGCAAATTCCCGTTTTGCCCTTTGTGCCCGCCTCTTTCAACTTTGGGAAAAAAAACCATGTCCCCGGGGCCTGCAAAATTAATCTCCTTTTCACCAATTCCTATTTTTTTGATGAAGATTTCTCCTGAATTCTTACTTTGAAATATTCACTTACAGAATATAATTTTAAAGCTTTCTTATAATATTTATACGATGAGTAAATGCCTCATATGGTGATTACTTGGAACAACGATGGAGGTTTTGGGCCTCGACTTCAGATATGACAACGGATACAAGGTTTTCAATAACATCAACATCAAGGTGGAAAGAGGGAAATTCGCAGCCATAGTTGGTCCATCAGGGGTAGGCAAATCTACACTTTTGAGGTTATTTGGCGCTTTTTTGAAGCCAGAAAGCGGTACAGTATTGCTGCATGGAAAACCTGTTTTGAGACCTACTCCATTAATTTCCATGGTGCATCAGTCAATAGTTACTTTTCCATGGATGACAGCAGAAGAGAATGTGATGCTATCGCTGAAAACAAAAAATATCCCCAAAGATGAATGCAAAGAACTTGCCTCTAAGGCACTGGAAATGGTTGGTCTTCAGGGATTTGAGAATCTTTATCCCAAGGAGATGAGTGGAGGAATGAGACAGAGAGTCTCTGTCGCAAGATCTCTTGCTGCAGAACCAAAAGTTTTGCTTATGGATGAGCCTTTTGCACATCTCGATGAGTTGACTGCAGAGGGGTTGAGACAGGATATTTATAACATTCTATTCAATCCAGAGAGTCCGCTGGAGTGTGTTATAATGGTCTCTCACAATCTTACTGAAGTTGTTGAGCTTTCAGATACAGTGTTCGTTCTTAACAACAGTCCTGCAACAGTTGTGGGACAGATCGATATTGAGATGCCCAGACCAAGAAATAGCAGAGATCCCGTTTTCGATAATTATCTTGATACTCTATACAGGCTACTTACAAAGAAAAAAGGGGGAACCAGGTGAACGAATATATCTTCATAATACTTGCAGTTCTAGCAACTGGTGGAAGAGTTATAGGATTGATTTTACTTTCAATTCTTTCAGGGTGGCTTCTTGCGTATGCGGCCATCAAAAGCAAAATATTTGAAAATTTATTTATTTCGTTTATCGAGGTATTTGAGAGTGTTCCAGTAATTTCATTTTTTCCAATCGTACTTATAATATTTGTTGACAGGATAGGTGGCCCTCTTGGGGTTGAATTTGCGGCTGATTTTCTTGTATTTACAGCAGTTGTGTGGAATATATGGATGGGACAGTATCAGGCATATAAGACCATTCCCAGTGAAATGGTAGAGGTGACTGAAAATTATAATTTTAGCCTGTGGATGAAGCTCAGGAATGTGTATATACCATTCTCAATACCCAGAATTGTAGCAAATCTATTTCCAAGTATATCTGATGGTTTTTTTTATATAACAGTAAGTGAGGTATTTACCATAGGTATAACATCATACAGCACCTTTGGGGTTGGCAGTCCTATAGACAAATTTGCTGCCGATGGGAATTTCAGGATGTTAATAGTAACATTTATAGCCCTTGGGATTTTCGTAATTCTACTCATAGAATTAGTAAGGAGGATAGGGAATCACGCAGTTGCAAAATATACGATTGATACAGATTCACCTATTATTAAAAGAGGTAAGGCCAGAATAAGGCAGACTTCAAGATTTTCTGCCATTGTTTCCCAGAACACCCTTGGAAAACTTGCCTCTTATACAAGAGTCAGGAAAGGGCCAGAGGATTTGGAAGAGCTTTATTCTAAAGAAAAAAAGAATGGAAAAATTGGCATAATTGCCGGTGTTATAGTTCTTGCTATTTTTGCATATATTATGTATTCAATCATAATTTTTGTAATGTCTGTAAGTGGTTCTGAATGGTCATACCTTTTCTCACAAACACCGTCACTACTTTATGGATTGCTAATTGATTACATAAGAGTACTAATAATAACAGGAGCTTCCATTGCCTTTGCTTTCACACTTGGTTATCTGCTTGCAACAAGAAGGAAGGCGGAAGCAGTGGGTGTACCAGTAATACAAACGTTCAGTTCTTATCCAGTTCCTGCCTACTTTCCCTTCATATTCCTTGGTATATATCCTATATTTTCTTCTGTTTTAGGAAGTCAGGCAGAGGAGGGAATTGTTCTTCTTCTGGGATTCATAGCAACCTTCTATTATGTGTTTTACAGTTTCTGGATGGGTATCAAGGCAATGCCAGCCGAATATAACGAGATAATGAAGAATCTGGACATGGGCTTCTTCAAGAAGATGAGATACGTGATTATACCCTCTACCTTTCCCTATCTTATCTCAGGTATTTCATCTACCATTAACAGCGCCTGGGGTGGCCTGGAAATAGGCGAATACTGGCCAGATATTGCCGGTGGAAAGACTCTTGAGATCCATACAGGGCTTATGAAAACAATTGACGTCGCAACAAGAAGTGGAAATATTGCCCTTGCGGGCTGGGCATCATTTCTGTTTGCGATTATAGTTGCAGTATATTCCATACTGTTTACAAGGAAAATGATGGATCTTGCCAGAAAAAAATATGTTGCAGAGGAGGGCATTTACAGTGTTTAAGCAAGAGCCTGAAAACCATCATCGTCTTTTTTTATTAACCCAGAATAAACTCCCCATTCAATGAGCGTTATTTCAAGATTATGCAAACCAGATGGATTGTTATACTTTTGAATCCCGTTCTTCTCTAATTCTTCCATTATATCATCCAGATCAAACTTTACGAGCCGGAGTGCTGTTACAAATGGCTCCATTGTTATAAGCGATGCTTTCAGAATACTCTTTCTTATCTTTGGTCCAGAAACAAGAAAAGTCTTTCCCTTATCAGTTATCCAAATATCTCCCTGGTCCGTTCCAACGAAACCAAGATTTGCAGCGGTATATACAATTGGCATTAAATCGTCAATATCAACTTCCATCTCTTTTTCAAGTTCAAAAAGATCAGTCCTGTCGTCAAACAAATGGTTCAGCACATGAAGCAATCCCACCAAGTCTGCAATCCTTGCATCAGGGTCTACAGTTTCCAATTTCTATCATCTCTTTAGTATTTTCAGGTTATTAAGTTTTAACTTATGCCCCTTACGTAGAAAAAATTACTGCAGTACGTATAATCAATCAAAAAGAATATTTGATGATTTCCTTATTCAGATTTAATAACCAATTATGTGATTATTTTCTATGACTTGTCTTAAGATGAAAAGATCGAATAAACTATTAAGCTTAAACTATTGAACGGTGATATGACAGAAGCTTCGGATAATAAGGGAGAACTGGAAAGACATCTTACCTTTAAGGATGTCTTTTTTCTCTCATTCGGTGGTATGTCACCACTCTTAAGTATACTGACTTACGGTGCTTTTGCAATTACTCTTGCAGGATATGATGCACCACTTGTAATGATAATTGGTACCTTACTTGTTCTTGTTAATGGACTGTCAGTCACTCAGCTTTCAAAGCGATTTTCAACATCTGGTGGGTATTATACATATGCTTTTCAGGCTCTTTCGGCAAGAATAGGGTTTGATACCGGATGGATGTACATGTTTTATTCTGTTCTATATGGACTGGCTTATCTCGTTGGAGGTCTATTCATTATAACTACCGTTCTTGGAATATCAACATACATTGCATTTTTGATAATCATGGTCCCATCAATTACTTTCCTTATTATTGGAGTTACAATGTCTGCAAGGTATGCAATATTTGCAGTAATTATAGAAATAGGGTTAATGCTTTCCATTGCGTTTTATTCCTTTTTCGTAACCAAGGGAGCTGCCTATACACCAAATCCAGTGGTGTATCCAATATCAGGAGGTGACTTTGTACTTGGTATACTTTTTGCAATGGGGATTCCAACTGGCTATGGTTCCATTGCCCCGGTCTCTGGAGAAGTAAAGAACCCAAAGAAGGTTGTTGGAAGAAGCGTGATCACTGTGATACTTGTAGGTGGATCACTGGCAACATTTATGATTTATGCAATTGCAAATCTGATTCTCCAGAATCACATAACAATACCATTAGCTGATAAATTGCCAGTTATAGGTATTATTCAGCATGACTTTGGAGGCGCTGGCAGATTTTTCTACTATGCTGTTGCCATTGCAACCATTGACGATTCTATACTGGCGATCCTCTCCTTTGGTACTGCTGCCATAAGAACTCTCTTTAGAATGGGTTATGACAGAACATTACCAAGTGTATTTGCACATAAGGTCAAGGAAAAACCAATGTTTGCAACACTCTTTATTAGTGGAATTCTGGTTATTCTCCCATTGATAATCTTAAACTATATTTCGGCCGAAACCGCATTCATTATACTTGGAACAATTTCAGCACTAGGAGGTCTTTTTATTCATGTAAGTGCCAATTTTTCACTGTTAAGAATTGGTCTAAGGAAGGGGAGAAGGCTGATGATTCGTGCTAAGAAAACCTTTTTTACAACTCTTTCAGATTTTAAAGAATTTTTCCTGGCACTTACGGGAGCTGTTATCAGCTCAATTGTACTTATATATTCGGCATATTCAACAGTTCCTGTTTATACAACAGTCTTTCTTGTTTGGATTGTGATAGGATTCATCCTGTCTGAAGTAAAGGGTATAATTGGAAAGACTCCAAATGATGTGGATATAAGTAAGGAAGGAATAATAGTTGCTCAGAATCTAATGAATGTTTCTGTCTCCGATATGATAAACCCGCTTAAGGAGGCAATTGTATCAATAAATGACTCGTTGAAGGATGTACTCAATGGATTGCTATCGAAGAATCTCCCGGGTGCAATAGTTGTGGATAGCCAGAAAAGACCAATAGGCAAACTTGAAGTTGTTAATCTTCTGCTGCTTCCAAAATCAAGTATTGAAAATGGTAAAGTCAGGCAAATCCATCTGGAGAGAAGTGTGAACATAAATGAGCGGGAGAATGTTGCAGATGCAGTGAGAGTTCTCAAGGAAAACAATGTCAATATCTTAACGGTAATTGATCAAAGTGGAATGGCAAAGGGCGTTATTAATGAACGAGACGTGCTTGCAAAATTAAGTGAGATTGATAAACCGGATATAGTTTGATGTCGTAGAATTATTATCCGGTACCATGTTAGTTGAAACAATGAATTGGCCTGTTGGTGGATAAGCCAAAAAACAGAAAACGCTTTAGATTTTATAGATACATTTATTTTTCTCTTTGACATAAAAAGGCATGACTGATGAGAATGGAAAAGATGTTGGAACTCATGGCATTAATATAAACCTGAATGGAAAGATTGCCCTTGTAACAGGTTCTAGTTCTGGATTGGGAATGGAAATTGCAAGATATATGGCAAAAGCAGGAGCAACGGTTGCAATTCACTATCGTAAGGAAGTGGAACCTGCTACTAATCTGGCAGATGATATAAACAAAAGTGGTGGAAAGGCTGCCATATTTGGCGGAGATGTTTCAAAGAGAAGTGATGTCGAAAAGATGTTTAGTGATATAGACAAGAAATTTGGACCAGTAGACATACTGGTGAATAATGCAGGTATTGATGGGAAAAGGGAACTGTGCGGTGATGACGATCCTGATGATTGGGAAAGAGTTATCTCTATCAACCTTCTGGGTCCTTACTACTGCTCCAGAGAAGCAGTCAGGAGGATGAAGAAATCTGGCCACGGAGTTATTGTCAACATAACTTCAGTTCACGAATTTGTTCCCTGGTCGGGATATACCGCATACAGCAGTGCAAAGGCTGGACTGTCAATGTTTACCAAAACTCTAGCACAGGAAGTCTCTGAGTCGGGAATAAGGGTAGTAGCTGTGGCCCCCGGTGCAATCAAAACCCCAATAAACAAGGATGTGTGGAGCAATCCTGAAACATATAAGGATCTGCTGACCAAAATAGCAATGCCAAGAATGGGAGAAACTAAAGATATTGCAGAGGCTGTTACTTTTCTTGCCAGTGATTATGCTTCGTATATAACTGGAACTACTCTTGTGGTGGATGGGGGGATGCTTTTATATCCTGCGTTTAAACATGGTGGATGATAGTTTACAGTATTTACGACTAAAAGAGGTAACTTCCAGTATCAGTAAAACCCATCCCCTTTCAGGTATTAAATGGACATCAATTTAATATTATAAATTCACCAGATCCGATCCTTTAACTTGAGAAATAAGGATTCACTCTTGCAAATGTTGTGAAGAAAGGGTTACTATAATTTTATAATCCACACAAAAATTGTGTTAGATTTGAACTATTTAGGCAAATCTATTAGGTATATATTATTATAATTACTGGTTATTGTTATATTATGAAAACGGTAGTTATAGTAGGGGGCGGCAGCGGTGGAATGAGCACAGCCAACCATCTTGCCTATAAGTTGAGAGATAATATTAAGAATAGAGAGGTAAAAGTTGTATTATTTGATGGAAGCGGGCAGCATTATTATCAGCCAGGATTCCTTGAAATACCTTTCGATATGATGGCGCCAGCATCAACATACAGGCCTATGTTGAGATTAGCAGCAGAGGGTGTAACTATTATTCAGGAGTTTGTAACTGAAGTGGATCTGAAAAACAGCGTGGTGAAATCGGAAAAACAGAAAATAAACTACGATTATATAGTTATAGCAACCGGTGCAAGATATGATTATGATTCCATACCTGGTCTCAGAGAAGGAACAGATAATTTTTATAGTCTAGAAAATGCGATATCACTGAAAAAGAAGTTAAACAGCTATAAGGGTGGGAAAATTGTTGTTGGGGTTTCTTCAATGCCTTACAAATGCACTCCAGCACCATTGGAAGCTGTTTTCATGTTAAATGACTATTTTACCAGGAGAGGAATGAGGGATAAGGTTGAAATTGAGTACACCTACCCAATGCCAATGGCCTTTCCTAACAAGGAGATATCAGATATTTCTCTGAAGATGTTTGAAGAGAAAGGAATAAAGAGTAGTCTCGGATTCCAGCTAAGGTCTGTTGATGCTAATGCAAGAGAGCTTATATCACAGAATGGAGAGAAGATATCTTATGATCTGGCTCTTATTGTTCCACCACACAAGGGAAACAAACTTATGGAAAATTCTGAGGTAGTGGACAAGATGGGATGGATAAATGTAGACGGATTTACACTAAATATAAAGGGATATGAAAATGCATTCGCAATTGGTGATTCTACAAATCTACAGGTTTCTAAGGCCGGCTCGGTTGCAGATGCAGAAGCGGTTGTTGTTTCTGAAAGGATTGCACAGTCACTGAGGGGAGAAGAGCCTATTACTACGTATGATGGTACTGGAGGGGCCCTCATGCTCACAGGTATTGGAAAAGCTTCGATGATAAATTCTAACTATACGCACAAACCCATAATGCAACCTGAAAGTTACTCGTTCTATTGGTTGAAGCTTATCTATAACAATTTATACTGGAACATGACTGCAAGACCAGTTCTTAGTGGGGTGATTCCATGAGCACAGATATGGGAGAAATGTTGAATGAAAAACTGACTAATCCTGAATCCAGAAAAGCCGTAGAATATCTCCTGGAAAATGCGGGAACTTTGTCTGGCATTGTTGAGTGGATTAAAACAATGGAAGATACGGGCATGGCAGAATCCCTAAAAGGTTTAATTTACCTTGTGGCTAATATGCGGGGTATCCTTACAGATGACATGTTAAATGGCATTTCCACAATTCTCAACTCACTTTTGGAGATTCTTGCAAAGGTATCTGATCCGCGCATTGCTGATAGTATGGTGGGTCTAATAGACGATATTTCTTCTGGAAAACTTTCGAAGGAACCTAAAATTCATGGAACTTTAAGTTTATTGGGAGAATTGAAAGATCCAGAGGTTGAATCTGGACTCGCAGTGGCTATTAATATGCTTAAGATTTTGGGAAAACTTGGAAGAAGTTAATTGGCTTTTCAAGATTTACTTTATTTTACTTCTTACATTTTAAATGTTCCTGAAGGCCATTCAATTTAAGGAGTTCAAAAGAAATATCTGGGAGGGTATTTATTATATTCTTAATTATTGGAAATTTTTCCTGATTTAATGAATAGTACACCCATTGTGCCTGCCTCCTTTCTTTTACGATACCTGAAGACTTTAATTTAGCGAGATGCTGCGAAACATTTGATTGGGATAACCTAAGAATAGCAGTCAATTCACAGACGCATAGTTCCTGCCTGCTGATCAACAATGTAATATGCAGCCTATTAGGGTCTCCAAGAATTTTCATAATGTTAGCCAGGGACGATATATCCGAACTAATATTATCCGGCATCATATTACTCAATCACATTCTTGAATATAATATCCGTTCTTATTCCCTTATTGGTATAGGGCACCTCTATCCATTTATATTCAATTCTTGTTGAATGATAATGCTCCTCTGGCTTTGTTTTTAACAGGGTGTTTTCTATCCACTCATCCTGTAAAGCTTTCAATGCGTTAAGTTTTTGTGGTAGTTCATCCGAATTAGCTGAGTTTAGATCCGATTCTGCCTGCAATATCTCTTTATTAAAAAACCCAGGGTCTTCTTTAACTTCCACCGTTTCTCCGGTTGAAATCCTCTGAACTATGTACCACACTCCTGCCTGTTCTCTTACATCCTGTGTCCCAAACCTTACTCTTGTTCCAGTAAGATAAGATGCTGCATCTCCAAGACATGGACTATTCCTTGAAATTGATCTCAAATCTGTTCGATCGATTATGGCACCACGAAACAGATCTCCTAATGCTACAGATAATGCATACACCCCTCTGTACAGTCCATCACACGCATGACCATGGAACTTTACAAGATCTTCAAAACTAATTTCTTTAGCCTGTTTGCTGTATCTACCATGGCTAGATTCTGTGTCTAGAACTTTGAATGATGGTAAATTATTTTTGTACATCAATCCACCACTATTCAGAATGACAGGACAGTATATCCTTCAACCGCATATCTGGAAAAAGCATCTCTTGCGAATTCTAGATCTATTCCATTTCTGGAGAATGTGTCTTCCATTTTCCAGTTCTTGACCTGATTTGAACACGCTTCTATGGAGATTCCAGACTCTCTTAATTCCTTAATTAGTTCAAGCATTTCATTATTATCTTGCCCTTTTTCAAGAGCTCTTACTCCACCCGTGAAAAGGAATAACTCCACTCTTTCTACGCCATTTTCTTCCCTGGCTTCATCAATTCTTTTTGCCACGTGAAGACCCGCCATTACTTTATCTCGCTGGTCCAGTCCTGAAATTATGACTATTGCTATTTTAGCTCCCATTATATTATCTAATGAGTATATGCTAATATACTAATTAAATCTTCTTTAATGGGATGAAATTTTGAGATTTCCTCCATTTTTGTCTAAAATAGATAAGAAGATTCGATACGAAGTAAAATGGATGTAATGAAGTTCAATTTCTGATTTCTATGTAAAAACTCTGTTTAAAATGGGGCTGCCCGGATTTGGACCGGAGTCTCAGGCTCCCAAAGCCCGTAGGATACCAAGCTACCCCACAGCCCCATAGTAAGGGAGAGTTTACGAATAAATAAAAAGTTAACTACAAGCAACGCCAAATTTGATGAATTGAGAGAACAGTTAAAATGGAGTTGATTTGGATGTGAATAATATACGAAGTTTTTTCTTTAGTACTAATATAACCAGTAATCGTGCTTTCCGAGAATAGGATAGAGAGAGGTTTTAATTTTTTGCTGCTTTCAAGAGCAGTTAGAAGTGGCGCACTAAGCTTTTCTGCGATTGCCTATCCACTGTATCTAAAGATCCTGGGATTCAGTAACCTCTATGTGGGTTTTCTTACTGGATTTGTTGTAGTATTTACCGTGATCCAGACTATGATTCTTGGTGTTCTGGGTGATCGGATTGGTTATAAATATTCAATGATAATTGGTGAAATATTTCCACTTATTTCAACAGCTGTGCTCTTTTTTGTGACCTCAGGACCGCTAATTTATCTTTCAGTAATAGGTGGGATTGCAGGAGGCCCTGGCGGTATGAGAGGTGCTTTTTCCCCAGGATCAACAGCACTTGTGGCTAAAAACTGGAAAGAACCAAGCGATAGAGTGAAGAAACTCGGACTGATGACAACTGTTGGGTCCATATTTGCTGTCGTGGGAGGTGCGATGGTTATAAGCAGAAGTGATGTATCAACTTTTGTAGGAAATGCTGGATCCTACAGGACTCTTTTCGGAATTAGCTTTTTTCTGGTTCTGATATCATTTATATCACTTTTTCTTGTTGCTGAAAGAAAATCAGAAAAGAAAAAAACAGGTTTCGTTGGGAAAGGTTCGGTTAGACATATAGGAAAAACTGTTTTAGCTAATGCATTCAACGGTGCTGGGATAGGAATATCAATGCCCATACTTTCATTATGGTTTTCAGAGATGTATCCATCATCCACAACAACCACAATCGGGATTGTATTCACAATATCATATATATCAACTGCAATAGGTTCATACATTTCGTCAATATACAGGAAAAGAGGGGAAAAAGCAGCAAAGATTGGTTCCTATGGAAGAATGCTTCAGGGATTGCTGATGATTCCCCTTGCCCTTTCACCATATTTTTATATTGCCGGGATTTTTTATATATTCCGGGCAGGAATAGCAGGTTTTGGATTACCATCCAGGAGCAACATTAATGTAAGTGGGTTGAAAGAAGGTGATTATGGTGCTGGAACTGGATTACAGGCAAGCGCTGCAAGAATCGCACAAACTACTTCTGGAGCTTCTGGAGCACTGATGGATGTATATCTGCCATTACCGGAAATAGCTGGCGGTATAATTCAGTTCCTCGCTGGTGTTGCATATTACGATCTTTTTGCGCGAAAAAAGAAACCTGAAGTTGATGAGATTATTCAAGGACCTTCAGATAAATGATAAGGGATAAAAATATTAAAGCATCTTTTTACCTTAACTTAGACCCTTAACAACTTATAAAAGAATGGAATATGGAACTATGGACCCTTTTGAACCAGTAAATATAGGAGACTTGACGGTGAAAAATAGGTTTGTTATGGCACCCATGATTTCTAATCTGGCTGATCCAAACGGTTTCACCAATGAAATTCACACTTCTTATCTAGAACAGAGAGCAATAGGTGGATTTGGGATGATTGTTACTGAGTATTCATATATAGACTCACCCATGAGCAGGGGATCTAGAAATGAGCTTTCCTTTGTTTCCTACGATCAGGCACCCAGATTGAAAAGACTCACAGAGAGAATTCATTCCCATGGTACGAAAGTGTTTGCACAGCTGGTGCATGCTGGAGGCAAGGCTCTTGCAGAGTACTCAGAAAACCCAAGAGCACCATCTTCCATGCCGTACCTTGGCAGGGAGACCGATGAACTTACCTTGGAACAGATAGAAGATATTGAAAATTCGTTTCTTAAGGCAGCGAAAATAGCCGAGAAATCTAACTTTGATGGAATTGAACTCCATGGTGCACACGCATATTTGATACAGGAATTCCTGTCCCCTTCGCTGAATAAGAGGAAAGACAGGTATGGAAATGATTTTGCAGGTAGATTAAGATTCCCTCAGGAAATAATAGACCTTATAAGAAAGGAAACTGGCCTAAAGATTGGTATCAGGCTCAGCCTTTATGAAGATGAGGAAGATGGGTATGATTCTGATTATGGACTTAAAATAGCCAATTCTCTGAAAAATTTAGATTATGTTCATTTCTCTGCTGGAAGAACGGCCCCACCGGGTTCTTCGGCCTCATATTATTCTGAGAGAAATCATATTGGTAATAGGCTAAAGAAGAAACCAGATATAACAACAATAATGGTTGGGTCAATTGTTGATATTGAATCTGTAAGAAAGGCTCTTGAAAAGAGTGATTTGGTTGCCATAGGTAGGGCTGCACTGGCAGATCCATACTTTCCACTTAAGCTAAAAGCTGGCATGATGCCAAGACCATGTATCAGATGCAATCAGGCCTGCAGAGATTTTGGATTTGGACAGGTAAGATGCACTGTCAATCCAATAACAGGAAATGAAACCTATTACCATGCTGAACATATCACAGGGCATGTAAAAATAGCTGGTGCAGGTGTCGCAGGGATGGAAGCTGCTATATACCTGGCTAGAGCAGGAATGGATGTAGAGATCAGTGAATCAGATGACAAAATAGGGGGCCAGATCAATGAAATAGATGAACCCTCAAAGAGAAAAGAGTTTATGGAATTGTTAAATTTTTACAGGCAGGAGATAAAAAGACTCAGAATAAGAGTTAATTTCAACAAGAGAGTGTCAGAAAAAGA
This sequence comes from Thermoplasmata archaeon, assembly GCA_021810575.1. The sequence goes on along the minus strand of JAJZIN010000005.1, from coordinate 5,220 downwards.
TGTAGATATCTTTCTAGCAGGGGGAGACAGGTATGAGAATATAAAAGAGAATGATGATGATGTATTCATTGATTCAAATATTTACAAGAATCTTGACCAGGCACTTAACATCGCTAAAAGATGCCAGGTATATATTACAGAGAGGAGTCTCACTTCTCTGGACAGACATAGACAGATGGTGTACAGGCAGATGGCAGAGAGCAGGGGAATTATATTTGTAAAAGAACCTGATCAGAGATTCGAGTCAAGTAGTATAGAAAGGTTTCAGTACGACATATATGGGGCAGCCACAAGGGGAATTACAGCCGCAAGGGATTATATTCGACTTAAATCAGTGCTTTAGATTATTCTTCTCCCCTAGAATTCTCCTTTCCCTCCTCTCCTTATAATTTTCAACTTCTTCCCTTTCCTCCTGAGACAATTCGATTTTTTCCTGTTCGATAGATAATATGAATTCAGGCGGAATTTCGGTTGTTAGATAAACCTCTTTTGAGGCCCTGTAAACCGGTATTTTCTTCCTTAGTTCGTCGGTATTTATACCTATGACCAAAGGATCATCTACGTGGAATAGTCCTGTTACATACGTTTTCCTGAATGTGGAAGAGAGATGTATATACGTCTTGTCAGAAGGGCTAATCCCTGTTTCCCTGATTAGTGAAAACTCTTCTTCTGTGGTCTGGTAATAAAGTATGTCAGGTATATCGTCAACTGGAAGATCATCAAGAATCACTGGGATAGTATGATCGTATGTTGCTCTTATTTCTCCCCTTTCATTCACCTGATATCGCCCCCTTTCATCAGTTTTACCAAGTGCTTCTATATGAATTGGCGCCAACCATCCAAATTTTCTTCTCTGAGTCTTTATTGCTGGGACTATAGAATAAATTTTTGCATAACCATTTTTTGATAACTTTATTCCATAATTTTCTGGAAAATGTCTAAGGATTCCAGCAAGAATTCTACCAATTGCATCCACCTCGTCTGGATACATCAGGTTTCGTCCCTCCTGTCCACACTTCGGACACTCAAACCCTCTGTAAAAACCATCAATTGGGCATACCCTCAGATTCTTTTCCAATCTAATCACCAGTGATGAAATCTGATAGTTTCCGGGATACATTAATCTTACTATAACTTGACTTAATTGTATCTGTGACAACTAATTCTGCACACTCTGCAGCGATTTTTCTGGCCGAATCGTTTATAAATAGGCCGTGGGTTGCTGATACAAACACGGCTGAGGCCCCAGAATTTTTTATAATCTCCATTGATCTCAGGATTGTTCCACCTGTAGAAATGATATCGTCTACGAGCAATACCCTCATTCCTGAGGCATCTAAATGATCCATGTTATATTCCACAGTCGTTGCGTCTATTCTCTTTTTATTCATGAATCCGCTTTTACATCCAAGGATGTCCGCAACCTCCTTTGCTCTAAAGAATGCACCATCATCAGGAGCCATGACAAGATCTATATTTTTTTCCTTAAAATAATCTGCTATGCTTGCTGATGCATGAAAATCTCTGCATTTACTTTTTGAGTACCTGAACGAGGATGTGTCATGAATATCAATGGTGATTATTTCATCTGCATATTCCGATATGGAAGCTATAAGGACTTTTGCGGATATTGCCTCGCCTTTCTTGTAGATCATATGCTGCCTGGCATATCCAAAATATGGTATCACCGCAATCAATTTAGATGGATGCTCCTCCCTTGCAGCATCAAGCAGGAATGACAGTTCAAGTATATCAGAATCAATGTTAGTATTTCCAACAACAGCAACCTCTCTGTCACCAAGATCCTCCAGTAACCTGAAATATCTTTCTCCATCAGGGAATACTTTGCGTTCAACCTCCACTTCTTTCATTGAACTGCTGGTCATCATGTTTTTTGCAAATTCACCGGTTCTGGAGGTTGAAACTATATACATATGTGCCGAATGTCATTTTTTTATAAATATATATTTGAATTTGCTAGACCACACTACTCAATATTCTATTTATTGAGAAAAGCTTTAAGAAGTTCCTTAGTTGTTGTGTTTTGAGTTAGTTTTATAAAGGACTCTTCTTCTGCCTTCATATCCTCTGACGGATTAAAATTTAATGATCTCCTCATGGATTTCTTTATTGCTACTATTGTCGCACTATCCTTAGATGCAATTTTTCTTGCAATTTCAAGCATCTCTTCCCTGGTCCTTACGGTTTCCTGTATTATCCCTCTTTCTTTTGCCTCCTTGGCTGAAATTATATTACCGGTGAGCGCAAGATACATTGCATTTTTATACCCCACTTCCCTCGGAAGTATAGTGTTTCCTCCAGCCCCTGCATTTATTCCAATATTAACTTCAGGTTGTCCTATCCTTGACTTCTCATCTGCTATGATCATATCTGACCATTGAGCTATTTCAAAACCGCCACCTTCCATTCCACTTGTAACAGGACAGAGGGTAATAGATACATTTTTCCCGGTTGCAAAGGGTGGAACAGTTGCAGTTCCAGGTCCATTTGGATCTGGAAAGACCGTGGTTCAGCACCAGCTGTCCAAGTGGGCAGACAGCGATATAGTTGTTTATGTAGGATGCGGTGAAAGGGGAAATGAAATGACCGAAATTCTCACAACATTCCCTGAACTACAGGACCCAAAGAGTGGAAAGCCCCTCATGGAGAGAACAATATTAATAGCAAACACCTCAAACATGCCTGTTGCAGCAAGAGAAGCCAGTATTTATACTGGAATATCCATAGCAGAATATTACAGGGATATGGGATATGGAATTGCTCTAATGGCTGATAGCACATCAAGATGGGCAGAGGCCTTAAGGGAAATATCTGGTAGACTTGAGGAAATGCCAGGAGAGGAAGGATATCCAGCATATCTGGGAAGGAGGCTTTCTGAGTTCTATGAAAGATCGGGAAATGCCATAATCTCTGGAAATCCAGACAGAAATGGTTCAATAACCATAGTGGGTGCAGTCTCACCACCTGGTGGAGATATATCAGAGCCTGTTTCACAGAACACCCTGAGAGTTACAAGAGTTTTCTGGGCACTTGATGCATCTCTCGCCTCGAGGAGGCACTTTCCATCAATAAACTGGCTGAACAGTTATTCGCTATATGAAAGTGAACTTCTGCCATGGTTCAGTGAGAATATATCCAAGGATTGGCCAACAATTTACAGTAAGATGATGAATATACTTCAGAAGGAATCTGAATTGCAGGAGGTTGTCCAGCTGGTTGGATATGATGCCTTACCAGACAGGGAAAAATCAGTTCTGGATGTTGCGAAGATAATAAGGGAAGATTACCTGCAGCAAAGTGCCTTTGACGATGTGGATCAGTTTTGCTCACTTAATAAGCAGATCGTGATGATGAAACTGATCATGCACTATTCCAATGAGATAGAGAAGACAATTGATCAGGGATTCTCAATGTCTCAGATAGAGAATATACCTTCGAAGGAGAAAATTTCAAGGATAAAAGAGGTAAGAGATCCGGATCTGGAGAAGTATTTCAATGAAACAGTGACCAGCATAGATTCAGATCTAAAAAGAATCAGGGGTGAAAAGTAATGGTTAAGGTTGGATACAAGAATATAAGCGAGATAAGTGGTCCACTGATCTTTGTGGAAGGGATCTCAGACGCAGGCTATAATGAAATGGTCACCATAGAGACACCCAGTGGGGAGATAAAATCAGGTCAGGTTCTCGACACAAGAAATGGGCTTGCCATAGTACAGGTTTTCGGCTCAACATCTGGTCTGGACAGCAATAATACAACTGTAAGATTCAGGGGTGAAACTGCCAGGATCAAGGTATCTGATGAGGTTCTTGGAAGGATTTTTAATGGTCTTGGTGAACCAATAGACAACGGACCACAGCTTCTGTCCAAAGAAAGTGTTGAGATAGTTGGAGATGCAATAAATCCATATTCAAGAGAGGAGCCATCAGAATTCATTCAGACTGGAATATCCACAATAGATGGAATGAACACGCTTGTAAGGGGACAAAAACTTCCCATATTCTCAGGTTCCGGTCTCCCACATAATGTGCTTGCATCGCAAATTGCAAGGCAGGCAAAAACCCTGAAGACTGGGGAAAGCTTTGCCGTGGTGTTTGGGGCCATGGGTATTACAAGCGAAGAGGCAAATTTTTTCATGAACGAATTCAGAAAGACAGGAGCTCTTTCCAGGGCTGCAATATTCATGAATTTATCATCTGATCCATCCATGGAAAGGATAATTCTTCCCAGGGTTGCCCTTACAACTGCAGAGTACCTTGCATATGAGAGAGAATATCACGTTCTTGTTATACTTACAGATATGACAAATTACTGTGAATCCTTAAGAGAGATATCCTCAGCAAGAGAGGAGGTTCCAGGGAGAAGGGGATATCCAGGATACATGTACACAGATCTTAGTACTATTTATGAAAGAGCAGGAAAGATAAGGGGAAGAAATGGATCCATAACCCAGCTACCCATACTTACAATGCCAGGTGATGATATAACAAATCCAATACCTGATCTTACAGGATATATAACAGAGGGCCAGATCGTAATGAGCAGGGAACTCCAGAGAAAGGGTGTTTACCCTCCAGTGGATGTTTTACCCTCACTTTCAAGGCTGATGAATCAGGGAATTGGAAAGGGAAGAACAAGAGAGGATCACCGTGGTGTTGCAGATCAGCTTTATTCAGCCTATGCAACTGGAAAAGATCTCAGATCACTGAGTGCAATAGTAGGAGAGGAATCTTTGAGTTCAAGCGATAAGAGCTACCTGAAGTTTGCAGATAATTTCGAAAACAAATACGTAACCCAGAAGCTGGACGAGGATAGGACAATAGAGAATACACTGGAAATAAGTTATGATCTTCTATCTGAACTGCCTGAGACAGAAATGAAGAGGTTGAAAAAGGACTTCATTCAGAAATACGGAAAATGGAAGTGAGGAATTGGCAGACCTTAACATAAAACCGACCAGAATCGAGCTCATCCAGCTGAGGAAGAGGATTAAGCTGGCACAGAGGGGATATGAGCTGCTTAAGATGAAAAGATCAGCACTCATAATGGAATTCCTGAAGATGGCAAAGGATCTAAGGGGCATGAGGGAGAACTTAAGAAAAGAAGTTGAGAATGCACTGGAAAAAATGGCCATTGCAGAGGTCAGGGAAGGAAGGATGAAGGTCGAGAGTTATGGTTTCATGTCAGGGTCTGCTGATG
>JAJZIN010000026.1 GCA_021810575.1 Thermoplasmata archaeon | reverse complement strand
TATGGTAAATGGGATATCACGTCTCCTGATTGGAAGAATAAATGGAAAACAATAGAGAAGAGAGTTACGCTATATGCAATTCGATCTTATTTACAATAGAGAATGGGAAAAGTGCCCAGTATATTCACAGTAAATACAATATGGGGGTAATATCGGGTAGAAACATCATATTAAAACCGTTTGAACTATTGTTTCTATATTACAGAAATAGACTGAAACCGGTTAATCCCTTCTATAATGATTCATTGACGCTTGTTAACACTCTGTTTGAAGAGAATGACCTGTACATGTGGAGGGTGTATCTTGACCTGAAGAATGAGGGATCCAAGATATCCATAGAAAATGAATACCTTACAATATCGAAGAAGAATGAAAAACTGAGTGTAAAAAGGATTATTTACCCAATAAGGGAAAAAAGCAGGGTAGATGAGAGTTGGTTAATTTCCATATCAGGTCAGAATATTGCATCTGTTGATGATGATGGAGATATTACTTATTACACAATTGATATGGTAAATCTGGAAGGTAATAACAGGCCTGAACTTCCATCAGTCACTCCAACAAAGATTGGCAATAGAGGTATTCAAACCAAAGACATGAAGCCTGATTGGATGGGGGACCATCTGGAGGATATTGTAATATTGTCAGAAGGGGAGATGAACTACATCAACGGACTGGAAAACAGCGATCCTGTATCAAGAGTATACAAAGAGCTTATATCGAACGGACTGATTGTAAAAACGGGATTCAAGTATGGCTGCAACTTCAGGGCATACAGGGGTTCCATGGATGATCATTCTGATTTTCTGATTCATGTGCTTGAAAGAGAAGTTGAATGGTACGAAATAAGCAGAGCTGTTAGATTAGCTGCTTCAGTAAGGAAAGAAATGATTTTTGCTACAATTCATGAAGAAAAGAGTTATTTTATAAGGATAAAAAGAATAAAAAATATACTGGAAATGAATTTGAGGGATTAAATCTGTGACTCGAAGTCATCTATTGTGTATTTGAATTCTTCGTATGATTTTATATCTCCTCTGTTTTTGAGAATCTCCCTGGAAAGTAGCCAGTAAACAAGAGCAAGTGATCTTCTACCCTTGTTGTTACTTGGTATGACCAGATCTACAAAATCTGTTTTATTATTTGCATCACACAGGGATATTATGGGGACTCCCACATCCTTTGCCTCCTTCATGACCTGGGTATCTGCCAGAGGGTCTGTGACTATGATTGCCTTGGTCTCCGTGTATGTAGGAAGCTGGTAATTTGTTAATGTGCCTGGAATAAACCGTCCGACTATAGCCTTTGATCCTATAACCTCGGAAAATTTGGTAACTGGCCTGAATGCATACTGTCTCTGAGCCACAACAAGAATCTGTGTGGGATCAATTCTGGCAAGCATTTTTCCGGCTATTTTAAGCATTTTATCTGTAATCTTCAGATCAAGGAGGTATAATCCATCATTCCTAATTTTGAATATGTATTTCACCATATCCTGTGTTTTAACCTGGGTACCAATATGTACGCCTGATTTCTGATATTCCTCCTCTGATATTAGCAACTCTTCTTCCATTCCAATCATCTCTTTAGGTGTCAAGATTTGGGTTTATCTCTTTAACCTATATATGGGTTTACGTATAATTGCAGAAGATTATTAGATTTCTGACATGATCCATTGAGTTAATTGTGTGAGAGTAAAATTTCTATAATTACAGGTCAAAATGATATAACCATGTGACTCCTTGCAGATAAACAGATATCCTATTCCCACTCTATGGTAGCGGGAGGTTTATCAGTTATATCAAGGACAATTCTATTTACTGATGGTACTTCGTTAGTAATTTTTGTGGATAGTTCCTCGAGAAATTCCCAGTCAAATTTATGAAATGTCCCAGTCATAGCGTCGGTTGAATCAATAGCCCTGATCGCTATAGTATTACCATAAGATCTTTTGTCTCCGTGTACACCTGTAGTCCTGATTGGCAATATAACAGCAAAATACTGCCATGGTCTTTTTTCAGGTTTCAGTGAACTTTCAATTTCTTCTTCAACGATCCTGGTTACCTTTTTCAATATGTCTACCTTTTCCTTCGTTATTTCCCCGATTACCCTGACTGCCAGGCCTGGTCCCGGAAATGGCTGTAAACTGGTGTTTAAACCAAGCTCCTTACTCAATTCCCTTACATCATCCTTGTAGAGATCCCTCATGGGCTCTATAAGCTTCAGATTCATTTTTTCTGGAAGTCCTCCTACGTTATGATGGCTTTTAATGGTATCCCTATTTTTGCCCCCGCTTTCTATCCAGTCTGGAGCAATCGTTCCCTGCAACAGATATTCAGCTTTAGAAAGTTGAGCCTCCCGCTCAAATACTTCTATGAAGGTCTGACCTATTACTTTCCTTTTAGTTTCCGGGTCAGATATACCCTTTAATTTGCTAAGGAAGAGTTCAGACTCATCCAGAATCTTGAAATTTATCCCAAATTCCTTAAAGAATGCTTTTACCCTTTCCCTTTCTCCCTCTCGGATAAGGCCGGTATCAACAAAAATTGATAAAATTTTATCACCGGCAGCCATTTTTGAGGCCACAGCCAGAACCGAACTGTCGGTTCCTCCCGAACACGCAAGAATGCCAGTGCCGTTCAGGTCTTTTCTAATCTTTTCAACAATCTCATTTAATAATTTAGAGGTCATGAAATCAGGTTTTCATGATAGCGGCGAGGAATATAAGTAATCCTATAACTACACCTATTATTGCTGCAACGAGATAAAATACTGCACCCAGGATTATATCATCAACTAGACTTACATGGAACGTGAAGTCAGACAGGTAATAAGTTAAAAAGCCTATTACAACAGCTCCAACAATCATTCCACCTCCTGCTGCCCTTGCCTTTCCCTTTCCAAAATAGGCAGTAAGAATTCCAAATATCAAGAGCGCTAATGCTATTATCCCTATTATTGTAAGGAAAAAAATGTCAAGATTCCAACTGGGATACCACGGTAAAGTTTTTGCCACTGCAGACATCTAAATCACAACTTAAGTCCTGTAAGGGTTTTTGTATCTATAACCCCTTCGATCTTTCTTATCTGCTCCACGACAATCTTCCCTAATTCACTGTAATCAAGCGCGTCAATTTTGACGATCAGATCATATTCCCCGAAAAGCGGATGTACTTCTACAACATAATTAATCTTAGATATTTTGTTGTAAACCTCATGCTCTTTTCCGGGTACCGTACTCACAAGTACAAATGCTACCGACATAGATTCACTATTACCATAATTTTTCTTAACTTATAAAATTTTTTAGTTTTAAAAGCTCTTTATATTAAGGTTTGTCAAATGTTGGTTATAACTTTTTCAATTCTTTAGAGAGATAAATAGTTTTTTACCCTCTTTTCTCGAGATAAATAATTTATCTTACCTGGATATCACTTAGATGTGTCGTTTAAGGATGAATATATTTCTGGGATTGTCAGGAATATCAAGGAAAGAAATTTTCCAGAAGACTACCTACAGGATTTGAATGATTTTATTGAGGTTAAAATAATACCAGGCACAGAGCTTTTCATGTACCGGAAAGATGAATTAACTAACCTGGTCATTGATGGACAGAGTTTGCCATTCGATGATCCTTACATAGCGAAATATTACTATTTCTGCTCACTGCAAAGAAAGGAAATTGCTAAAGTTCCAGATAAACAGGCAGTGAGGAGGATGATAAAGAAATTTGAAAGGGATCTTGATGAAGATAGGAATTTAGCTTATTCAATTCTGAATGGTCTCACTGATGATGAGAAAAAAAGCATAATGATCGAACTGGGTAATTTATCTCCATATTTCTTTCTCCTTTTCTATGATACAATTATGAATTGAAATGCAGATTACAGTTCATTGAGTTCATTATTACTTATTTTCCTCTGTTCTCCACTAATGAGGTTTTTGACAGTTAATGATCCTTCCATTAATTCTTTCTCCCCTATCATTATTGCATGAGTGAAGTTCATAGCTGAGGCATGCTTGAGTGAGTTGGAGATATTCCTGTCTGAATTCTCCATCACTGCACTCTTCCCGTTCCTTCTCAAACTGTAAAGTACATTTGCTGCCTGCTCTTTTCCTCCCCTTCCAATACCGATCACAAAATATGAAGAATCAATGTTATGGATTTTCCACAAATTCTTCTCTTTTAGCAGATTTTCAAGAACGGCATCACCCATTCCAAATCCTACCGCTGGAATTTCCTGTCCATCAAATAATTGTGAGAGATTATCATATCGTCCACCTCCAAAAATCGATCTGAATTTTCCATCAAAGTCAAATCCCTCAAACACAATTCCCGTATAATATGATAAACCCCTCACTGTCGATGGATCGTATACTATATTTTCATAACCATTCCTGGATAAGAACTCCACTGTCGAAATCATCCTCAGGAAATCATCATCTTCAGACAATTCAAGGCCAAGCTCCCTCATTGAGTCACGAATATTCTCCATGGGATATGATTTTGAAAGGAATATGAGTAATCTGTTGAGATTATCCCCTGTTATCCCATCGTTATAAAGTTTATTTCCTATTACTTCTATTGACTCTTTCCTGAAATGATCGATTGTGGATATTGAAGATTGAATATTTTCACTACCCAGTCCTGATAGTATTTTTTCCATCAGTTTTCTGTGGTTGACTCTCACAACATACATACCTTTCAGTCCTAACCTGTTCAGAACCTCACAAGCAAGGGCAATCAGTTCTGCATCTATTTCCATTCCAGTTTCGCCGAAGTAATCTGCATTAAACTGGTAGTGCTCCCTGTTTCTTCCGGACTGCGGCTCTTCGTATCTCCATAATTTTGGTATATTGTACCATTTCACTGGCTTCACAAGACCCTTTCTTGACACAAGCATTCTCATTGTGGACGGTGTTGCCTCCGGTATCAGTGTGATTTCCCTGTTGGACTTGTCCCTGAAGTTATAAGTCTGGCCCACCAGTTCTTCCCCAGATTTTATCCTGTAAATTTCCAGCATCTCCAGGGAAGGATAATCAATAGGCAGGAATCCAAAATTTTGAGCAGTCTTCCGCATAATTGAGAATATCTCCTCCCTTTTTTGCATATCTTCTGGATAATAATCCTTGAATCCCCTCAGTCTTTCGATCTTTGACATTCGTATCAGATAACAAAAGATGGTTTATAATAATTAGACATAAATACTGCTTTTAAATGTTTAGTTCGATGCGATTTGATCAGTTTAGAGGATGAAATAAAAAAGAATGGACTGAAGGTTACACCACAAAGATCAAAAATATTACAGTATATTAGGGAAAATCCAGGTAAACATTTCAGTGCCGAAGACATTCATAAATATGTTACGGTTGAAAATCCGAACATACCGCCCGCAACTGTATATAATATATTGAAGATGTTTGTGGAAAAGGGCTTGATTAACAGTTTTGAGACGAATGGCAAGGCCATTTATGAGGGAAAAGTTGAACCACACATCAACTTTATCTGTGAAAGATGCAAAAACATTTATGATTATGATGTTGAAAGTGATTTTAGTGAAATTGAAAAGAATGTTGAGGGAAAGATAATTTCAACAAGTGTGACAGTCAGAGGTATATGCAGGAACTGCCTTAAAGAAATAGAAGCTTCTGAAAATACCTTAGTGCATTAAGATTTTCCAGGGGGTCATGAACTCTCAGAATTTCTATGCCCTTCCCCGCCAGGAAAATAGATACTGCTATTGTTTCTGGTAATCTTTCTTCTGAACTGCTTTTTGAATAGAGACTAAGGAATGCTTTTCTTGAATGACCGAAAAGACGCCTGAAACCGAAGTTCAAAGAATCCGGATTCCTTATGATTTCAAGATTCTGTTCACGGATCTTGGAAAAGCCGATCCCTGGATCTATGATTATCTTTCCGGGTTCTATTCCCAACTGGCAAAGTACTCTTAATTTCTCGAAGTAAAATTTTGTCATCTCTCCCCTGAGATCATCATAAGTGGCCATCCTGTTCATGTTTGATGGATCTCCCTTGATGTGCATTAAAACGTAAAATTTGTTTTCAGATTTAGCAAGTTCTGGGAGCCTTTCATCTTTCATTCCGGAAATGTCATTTATTACATCAATTCTATCTATGAAAGCATGGATAGTTTCATAATGTCGTGAATCCAGTGAAATTCTTTGATTACCTGTATCATTAACCATTTCAAAGGCACTCTTCAGTCTATCAATCTCTTCATGAGTGGAAACCTCTATAGATCCTGGCCTGGTGCTTTCAGCTCCTATATCAAGGAATTGACAACCTGAACTTCTGGCCCGATCTATCTGGCGGATATCCTTTACTCTTGAGCCAGCAAAGAACGAATCTGGAGTGAAGTTAAGAATGGCCATAATATCAGGGATCGAGTTCACATGACTCCTGAACATACCTTCAGTCATAAAATGGCTCATTTTTGCCAGGCCAGCTTGATTGAGAATTTCATCTGCTTTTGATCTGCTCATAAACTGTTCAAACTTGAAAAATATATTTTCTCCCATCTTTATTTTAGTGAAAGCTCTTCCTTCAGGAACTTCGTGAGAATAACATGTAAAGCTGATTTCATTTTCACTGACAGGGCTTTCCCCGTTCTTATAGAAGAAATCGATCTCTGGATTATCCATCATCATAAGTATACAATTCTCTACCTTAAATCTTCAGATAAGTCAGGTGGCCTTGATAAGTGACATGGCATCTGCGGAGTGGAGTCAATTCAGGCCATGATGATTCTATCAGAAACCCTAATGATATGGGCTCTATGAGAAATCTGGAAGAGAAGAGTCGTTTCCATTGTACTACCACCATAAATAGTACCAAGATGATGAATATTGATAGGAAAAGCCGTGAGATTAATGCTGAACTTCTATTTGGAAGAAAATTATTGGCATTCGTAACCATAAGGTTATTAGTAGATTTAGTATATCTTATATCTACATTCAATGGAGCGATTACATGGTTGATAATATTATTAATAATAAGGAAAAGAAGAAGCGAAATTTCACCAATATTAGTGAACTTTCAAATGCCATTAGCAAGGGATTAAGCCTTCAGAACAGGAGGATGAGTTTTGAAGAATCTTTTTCAGCTGCAGAACATTTGATTAATTTTTTTGGTTATAGCGATAGGGTTATTGACAACATGCTTGAACCAGAAGACAGGGATGCGTTTTACACGATGGAAGATATAGGAGTCCTTCAAACGGAAAGGGAAGAAACTACGCTGTTTGATGGTAGGGAATGGAGAATTCACTACTGGATCCTTAATGTGGGTAAAATAATAGAGCTCGCAAACATGAAAATAGATTTGAATAATATGGATAATGGTGAACAATTTTCTGTTTACGAGGAAATACCTGACGAATACTGGACTGTAAATTAATAGTGGTTTTTAATGCATATAGCAGTTTTAGACGAGTCTAAATGCCATTCTAAAAAATGCAATCATGAGTGCCAGTCATATTGTCCTCCTGTCAGGTCTGGAATAGGTACAATTACATTTCCTGAGGAAACTGTTTATCCGCTCATAACTGAAGATCTGTGTATCGGTTGCGGCATCTGTGTTAATAGATGTCCATTTGGAGCAATAAAGATAATTACAGTCCCGGATGAACTGAACAAGGATATAGTGCATCAGTATGGAGAAAATTCATTCAGAATTTATTCAATTCCAGTTCCCTCAAAAGGGATCACTGCAATTCTTGGACCAAATGGAATGGGAAAGACCACCACTATGAATATACTTAGTGGGGTGATTATACCAAATTTTGGTGATTATAATAATGGCGGAACACAGGAAAAAGTACTCAAGAAGTACTCAAACAGTATTCTTGGTGATTATTTCCAGAACGTATATGATAAAACAAAGAAAGTGGTCCTGAAAAGTCAGTTTGTCGATCAGATTCCAAAGGTAGTAAAGGGAACCATAGGAAGCATTCTGAAAAAAGCTGATGAATTTGGAATGGCTGAGGATATCATAGCCGAACTTTCTCTTGAAAATTCTGTAAATAAAGATGTGGCGAGTGCCTCCGGAGGGGAATTGCAGAAGCTTGCAGTTGGAATGGCACTAATAAAAGATGGAGATATACTTCTCGTTGACGAGGTTTCATCGTATCTTGATATTTCTGAAAGAATACGGGTAGCCTCAATACTGACAAGACTTGCTGAAAAGGGGAAAACAATTTTTGTTGTTGAACACGATCTTGCTATTCTTGACTGGATAAGTGATCAGATACATCTCGTTTATGGTTCACCGGGTGCCTATGGGGTCATAGTACAGCAGAAATCACCGAACAAGGCAATTAACCAGTTTCTCGACGGTTACATGAAGGAGGAAAACGTCAGAATAAGAAAGGAAAAAATCGTTTTTGAGACAAGGGCATCAAACAGAAAAATCGTTTCACCAGAACTTGTGCACTGGAGTGAGATAGACGCTGACCTTGGTAATTTCAAGCTGAAAGTTATGCCGGGAAAAATGGAAATTGGAACTGTAACTGGGATTCTTGGAAGAAATGCTCTCGGGAAATCAACATTTGTCAAGATACTCGCAGGAGTAATGACTCCCAATTCGGGCTCTTACGAACCGAAACTGAGAGTTGCATACAAGCCACAGTATATTTCAACTGATTTTGAGGGGACATGTGAGGACCTGCTCTTCAGGACCCTGAAAGAAAGGATGAGCGATAATTTCGTCAAGAATGAACTCTTCAGGCCCCTTGGTATAGACCCTCTCATGGAAAGTGAAGTCAGCAGCCTGTCTGGAGGGGAGCTGCAGAAATTATCTATTGCAATGACACTTGCACAGGATGCCGATCTGTATCTACTGGACGAACCATCTGCAAATCTTGATAGCTCAACCAGGATGGAGGTTGCCAAGATTATAAAGAGAACAATGGAAAACAGGAAGAAGACAGGAATGGTTGTTGATCACGATATTTATTTCATTGACATAATTTCTGACGAGTTGATGATCTTCCTTGGAGAGTCAGGGATACAGGGAATTGCAAGGGGACCAATGCCAATGAGGGAAGGCATGAATACATTCCTGAAGGAAGTGGATATAACATTCAGGAGAGACCACAATTCTGGCAGACCAAGAATAAATAAGCCTGGAAGTAGCATGCACAGGGAGCAGGTTTCTTCAGGAGAGTATTATTACTCCTGATGGATGGCAGTTAAATGTCAGGACAGAGCTTAACAATGCAGATCCTCCACAGGGAAGGCCTGGCGAGGATAGGTAGATTCAGCACAGACCATGGATATGTTGATACTCCAAACATAATGCCTGTGAT
>JAJZIN010000004.1 GCA_021810575.1 Thermoplasmata archaeon | reverse complement strand
AATTTTTGGCATATCGCTCTATCCCCTTCTAACTTTAACGATTTGAAAGTTTAACAATAACCTGCTAACCATTTTAACACCTAAAGATTAACAATACGCTATTTATAAACATTTTAATTAGACATGTCTATCACTCGACACAGATTTTCTATATGAGAAAGCAAGAATAACTAAGATGGCATAGATAGGTATGAAGAGTAGAATATCAATTCCTGTATTGAGAAGATATTTGTAACTACCAGCCTTGAAATAGTACAACAAAATATATGAAGCCAAGTTTACGGTTCCATATGCCAGAAAGCAGTATATACCAGTTCTCAGGATAATCTTCTCATTTTCCATAATGATCTACTTCCTACCGTATTTCTCCTTTGTATTTTCCCATAGCTTGTCCATATTCTTCTGAAACCTGCCGCTCTTAACGTCTCTGTATTGAAGAACAACTGAAATTATGAAGAGTATAAAAAACAGAGGGATAGTTACGAATGCAAGCAAATGGGAGTGGATTATAAACACAGATATTAGACCAAACAGTAAAACTACTACAAAAGCTATGAAAAAACCTATCTTAACAGGGCTAACCTCATTTCCAAGCTTGTTTTTCATTTTATCACCCAATTAATGATGTTAACAGGCTTTTAAGACTTTGCAAAGTTCATTAGCACCCACTCCATATCCATAATCTTCAATTGCCTCGATAATCCTTTCTCCATCCTTTTGGCTCTCATCGAAGTGGAGCACTTTTATACTCTTTATTTTCTTAGCCATAATACTATAAGCAAATTCATATATATATATTCCGATTTTCTCAATAAGCCGAGAAATACCGTATTTTTGGAGATATCGTGTATATTACTTAGCAGCACAACACTGTAATATCTGGCTTATTTACCTTTATTGCTTTTATATGATGTGATTTATCTAAAATGGCATCTTCATTATAGCCTTTCCGTTGGGCAATACTGCCTGAAACTCATAGCCTTGACTGAGGAATTTTTCTATTTCATCTACAGGAACGAGTTTCTGCTTTGAGCCGTTGCCTGACATTGCGCCAGCAACCTTGTCACGAAGAAGCTTCTGGAATGCCTCGTTCTCCATCTCCGCAAGGTTCATCCGATCGATTTCATCCTGCCTGTAGCCCACCGCCAATAGTAACTGTTGTTGCAGGTATATTTTTGCATCGCTCTCCGATGGCTCGCTTATCCTTGTTTCGAGGTACTTTAAGCATTTCTTATACGATTCGCGCATCTCCTCGATCATGTCCGGAGGTAGCCTTTTGTTCGTGCTGTATCTGGCTTCGATATCGCCCTTGTGCCCCATTATGAACTGCCTCCATGGATGCGATATTAAGCCCTTGCTCTCTGCTATGTCAAGTGCCGTTGAGAAATACGCCCTTAATACGTATGGTCGCATTTTAAATCCTGCCCCGTATATTGCATCTCTTACATCCCTTGTAACGAGCGTTGTCCTTAGAAATGCATTCTTCTTTATTCCCCGGATATCAAACTGCAGTAACGGCGAATCATAGGTCAGTTCCTCTCCCTGCTTCCTCCTCTCTTCGAGGTATTCCTTTATGTAAGTTGCTCCCTCCTCACCTATGAATGAGAAATAGTGATGCCTCGCCTTGCTCAGCTTGCTCTTCACCATTACAGTTACAGGAATCTTGTCGAACTGAATATCGTCAGATAATTTCAGCTCCTTTAAATCTCCTAATCGCAGTCCGTCAGTGCCCTCGTAATCTCCAAGCGATTCCGGTCTTAGCCCTGAAAATGCCATTAACGCTATGATAACCCTTCCTCTTGAGGTAGCTTTTCTTAATATTCTTGCTAACTCTTCTTTGCTGGGCACTCTCTCGTTCGCTATCGTCGGCGTTTCATTTTCCCCGGATATGTTAACGGCTAACTGTAAACGGATACCGTTAAACTTGAGCCAAGATAAGATTATTTTCTTGAATCTAACTATATATGATCCTGCTTTACCCTCTCCTTCCAGCTTTCTTATAAAATCTATGAATTTATCTTTGAATTCCTTTTCATTGTTCTTCGCATTTTTTAGAATTTCCTTGGGATTTGTAGTGTTGAGATAGCAATAATACCCTAATCCTCGCAGATAAACGGTTGCAGTGAGAACGGACTTTGACCTCAGGTTCTCAAACCATCTGCGCACATCATCATCTAGAAGAAGATCCTGATACTTGGGCTGAATGGTCATGATAGCATAATGAGTAATGGCATAAAAAGTATTCAATTAATAGATTAAATGGGCCCGACCGGATTTGAACCGGTGACCACCGCCTTGTAAGGGCGGTATCATAACCACTAGACTACGAGCCCTCTGTTCAGGATATTCACAATGTATATATGAATTTTGAAAAATGAACTTCCAGTTATGCAGAAAAGATTACACAAAGCAATCTATTTTATCTTCAAGAGTTCATAGAGTTTTTTAAGAAGATCATACCAATTCATAATCAACTCTCACTTGATCAAGTTTGACTGAATACCTTATTATTTCCTCTCAATATCTCTCTTATTACCACTTTAATAACATCATAACGTTTTATACGCTCTTTCGCACTGAAACAATTGCAATTGAATTATACTTCAGACGAAGTGATAAAATCCTCACAAATTTGTTGTAAAAAATGACTTTTCTAAACTTTTCCATACACAATAAATCATGATATATCATGTCAATAACAATTTAAAATCTGTAGAAAGTTATATATCTAGAATTACAATGGAACTCATAATATTTAACGTTTTACATTCTCCTTCTACCTTAATAATTGTTTGAGAATAAATCGCTAAATTTAAATATCTCTTTAGAGTTAAAGTCTTAAGTGTAAAAAATGAGAATTGAGATAGGAGAATGTTTTACCGTGGAATTTGAAATGTCATTGTTCCAGGAAGATAGAAAACTCTTGCCTGTCCACATTTTCGACAGAAATATGGAAAGATTCGAAATGCTGGAATTAAACAGGACCATGATTAAATCAATTAACAGGTTTTTACATGATAGAAATATAAAGACTGCATTCGTGACAATACTCAGAACATCCAGATCAAAGTATGAAATAACACCTGGAACCTTCATCATAACGAGAGAAAGAGGAAGATTTCCAGTTCAATAACTATAAACCCCTTTTCCAGTCTTTCTACCAAGTTTGCCTGCATTTTTGTACATTTTCAGAAGATTGGACGGTCTGAACTTCGGATCTGCATATTCATCATAAAGAATTTTCATTACATCGTAAGTAACATCTATCCCAACCATATCTGCTAGTTCCAGTGGACCCATGGGCATACCCGCTCCATATTTCATAGCCGAATCTATGTCGCCTGCAGATGCTACACCCTCGTCCAGCATGAAGAATGCCTCATTAATCATAGGCACGAGAATCCTGTTAACCAAAAATCCAGGTACTTCCTTCACAGATATTGGTTTCATTTGACCTCTGTGATTTGATAGACTTTTGAAAAAATTCATGGTTTGCACAAAGGTTTCATCTGAAGTCTCCATTGACCTAACAACTTCAACAAGTGGAAGTGTGTAGGGTGGGTTGAAGAAATGTGTAAGTATGAATCTTTCAGAGTATTTGTAGAACTTTGACATCTGGGTAACACTCAATGACGAGGAATTTGACGAAAGAATTGCCTCTTTATCCAGGATAGTGCTCAGCCTCTGTATCAAGCTCTTCTTGACATCAATATTCTCGAAAGCTGCCTCTACTACAAGCTGGCATCGTGACATTTCATTGTAGTCTAAGGAAAAATGAATTCTTTTGGTAATATCAGTAATAACTTTATCTGTGTAAGATGGCTTAAGCGTTTTCCTGATCGCTTCCCTCTGCTCATCAGTTAGCTTGACTCCAAGTCTTTCTATTTTTTCAATCTCTTTTTCTGGTCTGCTGTTGCTGAATTTCAACTGTGATTGCATGATCCTTTCTATATTTGCCTTTCCTCTGTTCAACATCTCATCATTTATATCTACAAGTTGAACCATATGCCCATTTAATGCCATCAGATATGCAATGGATGATCCCATTGTTCCTGCACCCACAACTCCTATTTCCCGTATTTCCATATGTGCTCATAGCTCAAAATTATAAATTCTTATTCAGGGGTATATAAACGTTCAAAACTTGATGATAAAATTTTTATTCCCGTTTTTATTAATAATATTAGGTCTTATCGATGGATAAAAAGAAAATTCTACATGACCTTGGTGAATTGGAAGCGGCTGACACCGAAGAAATGGATAGACTTGTTTTTGGAGAAGAAAGAAAGAAGAAAGGATCAGGGAAAAACTCTCGTTCTATCTCTAGGAAATAGGGAAGCTTCCCTTATATTATTCAACCCGAGGATAACCTGGGTTAGTCTTTCCAGTCCCAGACCCCATCCTGCGTGTGGAGGCATGCCATATCTGAATGTTTTTAGGTAGAATTCAAAATTCTCTGAATTCAGTCCTTTTTCTTCTATCCTGCTCTTTAATTCGTCGGGATTATGGACTCTTTGCGCTCCAGATGTGAGTTCTATTTCCTTGAACTGGAGATCGTATGATTTCGTGAAGTTCCTGTTGCTGTCAAGGGTAGCTGTGTAAAAAGGTCTAACTGTGGTTGGCCAGTTTACTATGAAATAGAAATTTTCAAACCTCTTACCTATAATCTTCAGACCTTCATTATTCAGATCTTCTCCATCCTTCTGATCAAAGCCCTCTTTTCTAAGGATATCGACACATTCACTGTATGTAATCCTGGGGAAGGGTGTAACAGGCTTTTCCTTTACCAGTGACACTTCCCTTGCCTCTGGAACGGTATTCAGGAAATTCTCAACACCAGCTGAAATGGATTCTTCAAGCATCTTCATTGCATCCTCATGATCGGAGAATGCCATTTCTATATCGATGGATGTAAATTCATTCAGGTGTCTCGGAGTGTTGTGTTCCTCAGCCCTGAATGCGGGGCCAACCTCAAACACCTTCTCAATTCCAGATGCGATTAGCATCTCCTTGTACAATTGAGGACTCTGGTTAAGGAATATATCCTTCTCGAAGTATTTCACTCCAAATAGCTCTGCACCTCCTTCAGTAGCAGCGGAAACAGTCTTTGGAGTCTGTACCTCAGTAAATCCCTTATTCATCAGATAATTTCTTATTCCCCATAGCAGTGAGGATTTTATGGTGAATATCCTGTGATGTTCGGGTTTCCTCAGGTCCATGAATCTATTGTTAAATCTTGTATCAAAATCAACCTCAACTTCATCTACAATTCCAACTGGAAGTGGAACTTCAGCTTTATTGAGAATTTCAAGTGAGTCAACAACAATCTCCCTTCCAAGTTTGCTCAATATCTTTTCTGGGATTTTACCTGTGATTGAAACAACGCTTTCTCTTGTTATATTCTCCAGATCTGCAAAATGCTTATTTTCCTTCTTGAATGTGGCCTGAATAACTCCACTACTATCCCTCAGTACTATGAAACCTATATTCTTCATCACTCTTATTTCCTGAGCCCATCCCATCAGAGTTATATCCTCACCAGAAGTTAGTTTATCCACATCCTTAACGAAAACAGTTTTCATTACTCACGCATTTTGAAGTTTCTAAAAACTTTTTCTAATATTATCTCCTTCAATTTAGAAACTAGGACTAAATTGACGTATGATATGCAGATCACTAATCTCATCAATAAATTTCTTGCAGCAAAGGGAGTTTTTCTGTTCGGATTATATACTTTAACGCTCCAATATACCTTTCATCCTGATCGTTTTTACATCTATATATCTAAGGCAAGGGAGGAGCAATTTAGTTGTATTTGGGAAGCAAAAATTTTTCATTCTTTTGTCGATCACATCAGTATATTTTCAGTCGATTCATTGCTGGGTCAGTACAATTTTTGAAAACCATTGGGTGAATATTTCCCTGAACATTGGTGCCTGTGTTAATGTAAATAATACTAAATATGGGTATGAAATTGTTGTATATGGATAAATCAAAGATCCCACTTGTTCTGGCGATCTTAGTTATTTTAATTCTGGTTGCTTCAATGTTACCTGCAAATTCAGTTAATCATAATAATCAAAAAAATGTTACATATATGCAAAACAGTTCTGGAAAAAATCTGGTAATAATAAATTTTGATTATTCAGTAGATCCTGGAGCAGTTGACATGTTCAATAGTGCATTAAGCGGGTTGAACAGCACAAACACTGCAGGTGTTGTTATTGAAATGAATACCCAGGGTGGCCTCATAGATAGCATGCTAACCATAATAGATGACATAAATCACACCGAATCACTCGGAATTCCTGTTTTCACTTATATTTCGACAAATGGTTTTGGTGCTTATGCCGGTGCATACATAGCAATGGCATCCACCCAGGTATGGATGGCTAGAGGTTCGGTAATAGGACCTGCAACCCCCTCGGAAGATGCATCTGATTTCCAGGCATTGATGATCAGCCTTGCACAGGAGCATAATCATAACGTAACTGCAGCCTCTCTCATGGTTACCAGTGGGGAAACATACTCCTATTCAGGCGCTTCAAATAATGGACTCGTTAATGGAAACACCACAAGCTTCAGCAACTTTCTGGCAAGAATAGACATGGCTGGATACCATCAGGACACGGTTTCTGAATCCTATTTTGATCAGTTTGTCAGTTTCATAAGCAATGCTACAGTTGACGGGCTTCTGATATCATTTGGTTCCCTTGCCATATTACTGGATTTATACCACCGAACAATTTTTATGACATTACTCGGTCTAGGTTTGATAA
Organism: Thermoplasmata archaeon; assembly: GCA_021810575.1. Next base: position 36,733 of record JAJZIN010000004.1, on the reverse strand, counting down.
TTTTGGGGTTCCTTGGCTCACAGTTGATCGATGCGTCAGTGGTAGGTCTGGTTTTCCTGGTTATGGGCTCCATACTCATATTCCTTGAATTCAAGACTGGACATGGCATAGCACTTATGGCTGGAGTGGCCGTGGATATCATAGGAACACTATTCCTGGTCTCACCCCAGTATGATCTTACTGCACAACCATATTCTTCCGGATATTCACCATCACCCATAAACGACTCTTTCATAATAACTGCAATACTTGTACTGCTGATTGCTGCTTTTATAGCCTATTATATAAATAGAATCGTAAAGTCACAGGTGAGAAAACCTGTTACTGGATGGGAGTCCATGATAGGCAGTGAAGGCACAGCAGATACTGATATAGATCCAGAAGGATGGGTTTCCCTTGAAGGGGTAAGATGGAAAGCGAGAACTGAATCAAGCGAACGAATTGAAAAAGGTGAACATGTGATTGTTATAGGTATAAACAACCTGACACTGGTCGTAAAAAAGGTGGTAGATTCTGGACGTACTGGGATTTGATATAGGTGGATCGAAAATTTCCGTATTTCTTTCCGAGAGTAATGGTGAAATCCATAAGAGGCTTAAGATTAAGACTCCTAAATTCAACTCTCCAGCGGAGATGGTAGAACTCATAGGTAACATGGTAGACAGTATAGAGGAAGAAACTGGAAGAATTCCAGATGCTATTTCCGTTGTTATTGCAGGGGCAGTCGATGCTAGACGTGGCATAATAAGATCTTCTCCAAACCTGTTTGGTGGAACGGAGATTGAATTCTCAAAAATGCTAGAAGAGAGACTTGGAAAAATAGTGTATATAGAAAATGACGCCACAGCAACGGCCATTTCAGAGAAGATATTTGGGAACGGCAAATCGCAGGATAACTTCCTTTATATTACAATGAGCACAGGCATTGGAGGAGGAGTATTCATCAATAACAGGATATACAGGGGTTCCCTTGGAATGGCAGGAGAATTTGGGCACATGGTAATTGATCCTCTGGGCCCCATATGTGGATGTGGAAGAAGGGGCTGTTTTGAAATCATGGCTGGAGGAAAGGGGACACTGAGAATAATGGAAGCGATGAACACCTATGCTAAATCGCCCTACCTGAAGAAAATTCCCACTGAAAAGCTGGAGGCAAGGCATGTTTTTGATGGTGCAGAGGCAGGAGATAAGGAATGTATCCGTGTTGTAGACAAGGTGGTTGAAAACATGACTAGAGGGGTTGCCAATCTGGTAAATATATTCGACCCGGATGCCATAATGATAGGTGGAGGCCTATCCAATTCAAAGGAACTGGTTGTTGATGGTATTGCGGAAAGACTCCAGGATGAGCTGAAGACAATGAGGAGAGACGTGGAAATATACAGGACGAACCAGATAACTGTTGAACTCTCGCCTCTCGCAGTGGTTCTTTATGAAAAGGAGATGCCATCATTCAATTATGAAAGGATTATAAGAGAAATGAGGGAAAAGATCACAGAAAAGACAAAATGAGATTAATCTTTTGATATTTCCTCATCGCTCACAAGTTTAATGAAAGGTTCGAGGGAAGTCAGTACCTCAGTACCAAACTTTGTAAGACTGTAGATCAACCTCCCATCTATATTATTCTTGTATATGAGACCTGAATCTAGTAGTTCCCTGAGTCTCTTCGAAATTATTGTAGAACTGGATAGGGGAATGTGCGATTTTACATTATTGAAGTTGGAGTTTATGCCATTGATCTTAATGCTAAGCATAACGAGGAGAGAATATTTCCTGGATAGTACCCTGAGAACAGGCAGTGAAGGATCAATACAAAGTTTTTTGCCGTCTACTTCTATCATGCAAATCTCAAGCCTGTTCTGCCTCCTTGAATATTCATCCATATGAACAGAAGTTTGAAAATAATATAATCTTTTAGTAAACAAAAGTTTACTTTGCCCTATTTATGCATAGCATCAATTCCCATATATGGTAGAAAAGAAAATTGAACTGAAAATCTATGGAATGACCTGCGAGGACTGTGCGTTTACCATAAAAAATGAAATGGAAAAAATAGGGGCAAGAGATGTTAATATCGATTACAGGAAAGGTATGGGTAGCCTCATACTGGACGATACAGAAAACCCCAGGGATAAAATACTGAAAAGCAGGGTTTTCGCACCAGAATCCCATTACAAGGCCATAATCAAAAAGGTGGAGTGATGGGCGAGAAGTTCGATATTGCAATTATGGGTCGGGGAGCAGCAGCTTTCTCCTGTGCCATAAAAGCATCAGAACTCAGTCACAATCAGGCTGAAATAGTTATGATAGGTTTTGGGTTCATAGGAGGAACATGTGTTAATGTGGGATGCGTCCCATCAAAGTACATCCTTGAATCTGCCAGATACTATCAAAAGCTGAAAAATCACCCATTTCCCGGTATATCATCCAGCAATAATTCACTGGACTTCAGGGAGCTGATGGAAAGCATTGAACATTTGACATCTGGGGAAAGGAAGACAAAATATGAGGACGTGGTAAAATATTATCCAAACATTCACATAATGAATGGTCATGCTAGGTTTCTGGCCCAGGATAGGATAGAAATCATAAATGATAGTGAAATATCAGAAATCACTGCTTCCAATGTTGTGATTGCAACGGGCTCTTCACCATCATTGCCCGATATCCGTGGTTTGAGGGAACTCCAGGGAGAAATTCTGACAAGTGATAGCGTCTGGAATTTAAGGGAAAAGCCCTATTCTATGGGTATAATTGGCGGAGGCTATATAGCTCTGGAGTTAGGCCAGGCTCTTTCAATGCTTGGTGTTAACGTAACTATTTTCAAGCATCATGAGACAATAAACAGGATGGGTGATAGGGATATTGATCTTAAATTGATCGAATCCATAAAATCGGACCATCTCAAAGTTTTGACAGGATACTCAGTGAAGGAGGTTAAAAAGAATGGAAGTTCATACATTATAGATGCAGAAAATGGGGGAAATATTTCAGAATTCGAGTTTCAGAAATTAATGATAGCTTCTGGAAGAAGGCCAAATATAGAAGGTCTTGATCTTGTAAAAGCTGGTGTGAAATATGACGCCTCCGGTATAATTGTGGATAACACCATGTCAACATCAAACCCGCAGATATTTGCTGCAGGTGATGTTGTAAAACAGAAATTTAACCTGGAAACAGTTGCGGCGAGAGAAGGGACAATTGCAGCAAACGCCATGTTCGGCCAGCCATTTGTACCCATTGAAGAAGCATACATTCCATGGGGAATATTCACAGATCCACAGGGTGCTTTTGTGGGTTACAGTGAAAGTGAGCTGAGGCAGAAAAATATTAGTTACGAGTCAGTGCAGATAGGCATTGAATCTGTTCCAAAAGCCAGAATAATAAATGAAAATAAGGGAATCTATAAACTGTTGTTCGCAGCAGATAATCATGAAATTCTCGGAGTACAGGTTATTTCACCCATGGCAACTGAGATAATAATGGAGGGTTCATACATCTTGAGAAATAAGATGACTCTTGAGGACCTTGTATCCATGACACATATATTTCCTACTATTTCAGAGGGAATAAAAATTGCTGCACAGTCCTACTCAAGGGATATCTCAAGAATGAGCTGCTGCATGGAATGATGGAAAGTTTTTCAATATTTTTATGTTAGCTATGAATCAGGGTTCTAACTGATCTAATATGAAAAAATTGAGGCTCATAAAATATCCCGGCTCGAAATGGGTTTCCATCCCGGATATAAGGGAAGTATGGAAAAAATCAAACATGGATGCATTCGCTGATGTGTTTGGAGGTTCAGCCACGGTTTCTCTGAACATGGGTGCAGAGAATGTAATATATAATGAGATAAACCGGGATATATACGATCTTTTACTGAGCCTGAGGGATTCATATGACTCATTCATGGAATATGTAAAACAGTGGCTGTCATCACCTAAAAATTTCATTGAATTCAGGAAACAGATGAGAGAGGAACAGGAGGAAAAGAAAGAAGATAGAACATACAGTGCTTTCAAGACGTTTTACAGGTATAACACAACCTTTGGAGGAATGGGTGAAACATACTCAACATCCAGGGAAAAAAGTTCATTCACTGCAATGGGGAAGACAATTGGCGTTCTGCCAGCAATAAAGAAGACCATATCTTCATGGAAGCTTGAAAATATGGATTACCTTGCATTCCTAAAGAAATATGACAATGAACGCACTTTCTTCTATATGGATCCGCCCTATCCTGGCAAGAACTGGTATGAACATAATTTCTCAATGAAGGATTACAGGACTCTTTCAGATGTAAGAAAGGATTTAAGGGGGAAATACCTCATAAATTTCGACAGGGGCAGCGAGCCGGTTACAAAAGTATTCGGTGAACCACAATTCATAAGAAAATACGAGAATAAAAATGGTAATACTGTAGAAATGGAAGAACCATTCAGATACATCTCATTTTACACAAATGTACTGAATAAATAGTCTCAATTCTGATCTTCAATTAAGTTAGTGTTTTATTGACTCTTCAATTATAATATTGATAAGTGAAAAAAAATTAAAACACATATAAGTAATGAAACCATGGGGGTAGGATAGGTTTGGATCAATACGATGCATCACAGATACAGATACTGGAGGGATTGAAGGCAGTTAGAAAAGTGCCAGGAATGTATATTGGCAATACGGGAGAAGGCGGCCTTCATCATCTTGTTTATGAGGTAGTAGATAACTGCGTTGATGAAGCAAATGCGGGATTTGCGGATAAGGTGTTAATAACACTGGGAAAAGACGGTAGCGTGACAGTCGAGGATAACGGGAGAGGCATTCCTGTGGATATTCACCCTCAATACAAGAGGCCAGCACTTGAAATTGTCCTGACTGAACTGCACAGTGGGGCAAAATTTGACAAGAAGGTTTACAAGGTCACTGGTGGTCTTCATGGGGTAGGAGTGCATGTGGTCAATGCACTTTCAGAAAAACTCATTGCCGTCATAAAAAGGAATGGAAATATTTATTATGAAATTTTCAGGAGGGGTATTCCAGATGGTCACCTGATCACTGTAAGGGAAGAAGAAAAGGAAAATGATCCAGTTCTGAAGGATATCAGTCTGAACCTGAAGAGTGAGTCCGGTACAACAATTAAATTCTGGCCGGACCCTGAAATTTTCCAGGAGACAGTATACAGTTATGAAATCCTGGAGCGCAGAATGAGAGAACTGGCATATCTCAACTCAAACATATCCTTTGAAATGAGGGATGAAAGATCAGGAAAAAAGGATATATTCCACTTTTCTGGTGGCCTTTCAGAATTCGTATCATACCTTTCCGAGGGATATGATCTCCTATTGAAGGAAACAATCAAGGGACAGGAAGAAAAGTCAGATGTGGTTGTTGAGTTTGCACTTCAGTATTCATCAAACTCCATGGAGGTCATGAAGTCCTTCGTGAACAATATAAGGACAGACGAGGGTGGAACACATGTTGCCGGATTCAGGACAGGATTATCAAAGGCAATACTTGACTTCGCGAAGAAGAACAACCTCGTAAAGGGTGTGGACAATCTAATAGGCGATGACGTAAGGGATGGTCTTGTCGCAGTTCTTCATGTGAAAATGTACAACCCACAGTTTGAGGGACAGACAAAGGAGAAACTGGGAAATGGGGAAATCAAGGGGGTTGTACAGTCCATACTGGAGAGCCAGATGAAATTCTATCTGGAAAGTTATCCACACGTGGCCAATCTAATAGTGAGAAGGGCATTGATGGCAGCGGAGGCAAGGGAAGCATCAAGGAATGCCAAAGAACTAATAAAGAAGAGATCAAGCCTCGGAACAGGGAGCATGCCAGGCAAGCTGGCCGACTGCTCATCATCTGATCCATCAAAAACAGAGATTTATATCGTGGAGGGAGACTCAGCAGGTGGATCTGCGAAACAGGCAAGAAACAGGGAATATCAGGCAGTGATGCCTCTTAGAGGTAAAATTCTCAATGTGGAGAAGGCAAACGACAGCAAGACATTCGCGAACCAGATAATCAAGGACCTGATCATAGTACTTGGCACAGGTGTGGGTGAGGAATTGAACCTTGATAGTCTGAGGTATGGAAAGATAATAATCATGACCGATGCCGATGTTGACGGCGCACACATAAGAACTCTGCTCCTGACATTCTTTTACAGACATGCATTGAAACTGATCAAGAATGGAAACATATACTTCGCTGAACCTCCACTTTACAGGGTACAGAAAGGTGACAAGGTCTATTATGTATATTCTGAGGAGGAAAGAGATAAGGTAGTATCAGAACTCGGAAAGAATGTTGTAACACAGAGATTCAAGGGTCTTGGAGAGATGAACCCGGAACAGCTATGGGACACTGCCATGAACCCAGATACCAGGAGACTCGTGAGGGTAGATGTTGAAGATGCAGATGAGGCAGATCACACATTTTCAATCCTGATGGGAGACAAGGTTGAGCCAAGAAGAAGATTCATAGAGGAGAATGCAAAATACGTGGGGGAAATTGATTTTTAAGGTGATCTGAATGGAATTGAAACCAGTAGAAACAGAAATTAAAAAATCCTATCTTGAATATGCAATGAGCGTAATTGTCAGCAGGGCAATACCAGATGTGAGGGATGGACTGAAGCCAGTTCAGAGAAGGATACTCTATTCAATGTATGAAAATAACTTCACACACGATAAGCCTTACAGGAAATCTGCAAGGATAGTTGGAGAAGCCATGGGTAAATATCATCCACATGGAGACAGTGCAATTTACGATGCAATGGCAAGGATGGCTCAGGATTTTTCCCTCAGGTATATGCTTATCGATGGGCAGGGAAATTTTGGGTCAATAGATGGTGATGCACCGGCGGCAATGAGATATACTGAAGCTAGAACCAACCAGCTAGCAGAGGAGATGCTGAAGGATATAGACAAGAATACGGTACCGTTCAGGCTGAATTTTGATGGTTCCCTGCAGGAACCGGATTATCTTCCATCGGTTGTCCCAAACCTGCTCATAAATGGAAGTTCTGGAATAGCAGTAGGAATGGCCACAAATCTCCTTCCTCACAACCTTACAGAGGTGGGAAACGGGATCATAGAGCTGGTCAGGAATCCAGGTGCGACTGTGAAGGATCTGCTTCAACATCTAAAGGGACCAGACTTCCCGGGTGGTGGAATAATATGGATGACAGACGATCTAATCAGAGCATATGAAACGGGGAGAGGAAAGGTCATATGTCGCGGAGAAGCAAATATTGATGATAAGAAGAGGATCGTCATTACCAGCCTTCCCTATGGTGTCAATAAGGTAACATTTCTTGAAAATGTCGTAAGACATGTTGATGACGGAAAGATAGAGGGAATTACCGATGTGAGGGACGAAAGCAACAGGGAAGGAATGAGGATAGTAATTAAAATAAAGGACGAGGACAGGAAAGGATTAATTCTGAACCAGCTGTATTCTAAGACAGAACTTGAACAGAGCATCAGCATAAACAACCTGGTTCTCCTGAACAATGAACCAAGACAGATGAACCTCAAGGAACTCATGAAAAGCTACATAGATCACAGGCTAAAGGTCATCCTGAAAAGGAGCCAGTTTGACTATGATAAGCTGAAGGAAAGGGAACATATACTGCTCGGTCTTGAGAAAGCCATAGAACAGCTCGATCTTGTCATATCTCTGATCAGGGGAAGCAGGGAAACAACAGAAGCAAGAACAAAACTGATGCAGTCCCTTGATCTTACAGAGATACAGGCAAACGCAATTCTTGACATGAGGTTGCAGAGACTCACATCACTGGAACACGAGAAGATTAAAAAAGAGCTGGAGGACACATTCAACGAACTGAAAAGACTGAACAGCATCATAAACAATGAAAGTGAAAGGGACAGCATCCTCATAGAGGAAATCCAGGCCCTGATCAAGAAGTATGGTGATGAAAGGAGGACAGAGGTCAAGTCAGGAGGCTACATGAATCTGTCAGAAGATCAGACAATCCCTGTTGAGGAGAGCGTCATCATACTTACAGAGAAAGGTTTCATAAAGAGGGTAACGCTGGATGAATATCGCGCACAGAAGAGAGGCGGGAAAGGCGTTCAGACAAGTGTTAGGGACGAGGATCAGGTGAGATCACTGATTCACTGCAGTTCACATGATAATGTTCTCTTCTTCACCAACACAGGAAGGGTATTCAAGATAAAGGCTTACAGGATTGAGAGCAAGAGCAGAACAGGTGTCGGCGTCATCGGTTCTGCCTTCCTCAAGCTTGCAGAAACTGAAAGATTAACAGAAGTTCTCAGGTTTGAAGATAAGGTAGGATCATTCCTGATCATGGCAACAAGAGGTGGCTTCATAAAGAAAACTTCCGTTGAGGACTTTGCAAATATAAACTCGGCTGGCATCAGGGCAGTGAACCTTGAAGAGGGCGACGAACTTATTTCTGCATTCATCCTGGAATCTGATCACGATATAGTTGTCATATCAAGCAATGGGAAGGCAGCAAGATTCAGGTCCGATGAAGTAAGGACGACAGGTAGAACTTCCAGAGGTGTAAGGTCAATGAAGGTTCAGGGAAAGGAGTATGTGATAAAGGCCTTTGCCATTGAACCTGGCCAGAACATCCTGACAGTATCATCAAGGGGAATAGGAAAGAGAACTGAGGAGCATGAGTTTACGAGCCATCACAGGGGAAGCATGGGAGTCAAGGTCATGAAGATCACCGAGAAAACGGGAAAGATAGTGGAGGCTATTCCTGTGAATGAGAATGACGAACTCATAATAATGACCAGAAACGAACAGACCATAAGGATCAAGGCCTCGACAATAAGGGAAGTGAGCAGGAATTCACAGGGTGTGAAACTTATAGATGTCAGTGGTGACGATGAGGTCATCTCCGTGGGAAAAGTGGAGCTGGAACAATGAGGAAGCTTTATCTTGCAGGAACAGGGAACGTTTCCAGGAATTTGCTGAGACTGATCGCAAAATTCAATTCTGACATTCAGATCATCGGGATCGAGAACTCCAGGGGGCAGCTGTGCTCAGAAGAAGGTCTAAACATGACAGAGATCAATAAATTCATGAGTGCTCCAGAAGATTTCAGGAAGTCGGAGAGTATCAGAAAGCTTGATTTTGACGTTTATGTGGACATGAGGACTGCATCCAGAAATGGTGAAAGGGAAAGGGATGATTACATTGATCTCATGAAAAATGGAAAGCACATTGTAACTGCCAATAAATCGGGACTTGCTAACTTCTTCCCAGAAATAGGAAGAGCATCAATGGAAAATCATAAAAAACTCTATTTTGAGGCAACAGTTGCAGGGGGGCTTCCAATATTTTCACTGCTGAGAAGTAGTTTTCCATCCTTTACTGTAAACAGTTTCACCGGTGTCGTAAATCTAACATCGAACTTTGTGATGAAAAAGGTAAATGGAGGGATGAGCCTGGAAGAGGCAAAGAGGAAGGCCACCGAAGAGGGTGTTGCAGAAACGGATATGACAGATGATCTGGACGGAACAGATTCCGCAAGAAAAGCGGTCATTCTTGCAAATTCGCTGTTCAATAAGCCCCTGAGACTGAAAGAATTGAGTTACTCTGGAATAAATCCTGATAATATTAAAATGAATGAAATGCTCCTCGCGAAGCTTTCCATGGATGGAGAATTCACTGTAGAGTCCAGGGTATTCAAACTTGAGAATGAGGACCCATTCCTCAGGCTGGCCCCAATGGGAATGGCATGTACCATAGGGTTTGCTGAGAGGAATCCGGTTTATATCTCAGAAGACATGGACGGGCCTCTTGAGACAGCAGGTGCTGTTTTCAGTGACATTCTTTCTGTATGAATACCCTATTCTACCTATTATAATCACAATCCTATTTAAATATCCATTTACAATCACTGTCTGACAGAATGGCAGACTGGAACCTTTTTCCTGATAAATACAGGATTTTCAATGGAAAACATGAAATAATTCTTGAATGCAATGATAACTCTCCCATTGAAAACTATTCAAGGGCACACAGTATAAAAATTCCATTCATAGCTCTTAATGACGAAAGAAGGATGATATTCCTGTATCTCCTGAATGAAGAAAATCAAAACAGGGATCAGGCAATTTTCAACCAGAAATATGGTGGAAGAAAAATAGGTAACTGTTATACGTTTTTTGCTTCCAGTGATTTACAGGGAAGCACAGGGAAAATAGGAGAGATTTTAGAGATTCCATCCATCATGGCTGGAATAAATTACGTAATGGGCGGCAGGCACTATATGTCATTTACATTTTCTGAACGTTTCATGCAGGATATAAACAATTTCATATCAGGTTTACTTGATGATGAAAAATTTAGAGTATGGAAACTGAAAGAGATCAGTTTCATGGAGTATATCACATCCTTGGAGAATATGGAAATTGACAGGGTAGAATTTTCCCTTGATAATTATGATCTAAATATTGGGGAGGAGTATCTGGCAATCCTTAAATTCCCGTCTCTTGGAAGAGTCCCTTTTTTCATGGTATATCATGAAGACAGTACAGTTCCACCGGATGCTGAGAAAATAGATGATAATTCCTATGAGGTTGAGATAAGCGATGAACTGGTTATGCAATTCAACAGCAAGAAAGGAGCCATTCTCCCACTCATTTATTTTGGGATAGAAAAGAAGGACAGGGTTTTGAAATTTACATTCCTTATTCACAGGGTATATCAATCATATTTGCTGAAAATCATCGGTAATATCCCAGTAAATTTCAAAAATGTAAAAATTTACGAATTGAATATATTCCCGCTTGGCTAGATTATTATAAAGCAAAAGCTGGCAGGTACTGTGTCAGTATCAGGACAGTGAGGAATGATATGCCTATGAATGAATTGGAGTTAAGGAATGAAACCCTTACTGTAGAAGTATCATCCGGATCAAGTATGTAATGCTGATATATTATGAGGAAATAAATCAGAACGAGTTCTGCAGCGTAGAAATAACTGTTTATGTAAAATATGAGCAGGGTGAAAAATAAGAGGGTAAAGGCATGAGTAATATCTGAAATAATCATCCCATTTCTTATCCCATAAGCAGTCATGACTGTCTTTAGATCATTCTGCCTGTCATATTCCACATCAGGTATTGTGTATACCATGTCAAAGCCTCCAATCCACGTAGCAGTTGTGATTACCAGGATATATATTTCAGGTGATGATGGAAAGTGAGGGATAACGGCAAGGTATCCTGCCATGACACCAACCCCTATGGTCAGCCCCATGAAGAAATGCCTCCATCTTGTTATTCTCTTGAGCATGGGATCTATTATGAAAAGAGCAAGAACTACTGGAGAAAGAATGAAGACGAACGTGTTGAGCAGGAACGTACAGAGCTCAAATAGGGCTGCCACAATAACAGTGAATGTAATGGCGCTTGAAGTTGACAGGGACCCATTAACCAGTCCCCATTGCCTCTTTCTCGGGTTGATCACATCATACTTCTTCCCAAGCAGCCTGTTGATCGACATTCCTGTTGCTCTTGCAAGTGTACCTGCAAGTATTACAAGAATGATGATCCTGGTTCCCGGATATTTTCCTGCAGCAATAAAGCTACCTGCCACTATGAAAGGTATATCAAAAACTGTATGTTCCAGTTTTATGTAATCGATGAAACCTTTTAATTTTGATTCTTGAACTTCGTTCTCAGTTGATCTACTCTTTCCTGAATATCCTGTTTCATTGAAAGTGTTTCCGGCCATGGCCTGTTAAATCCCTCCGATTTCCATTTCCTGGTTGCATCTATACCCATCTTTGATCCATAGTTCAGAAGCGATGAGGCATGATCAAGCGTATCTGTATGTGTTCCGGGGATAATAATGACATCCCTTGCAGGGTCAATCCTGGTGCTCATGGCCCATATGACCTGTTTTCTGTCATGTACGTTTATATCGTCATCAACAACAACCACTATCTTGGAAAACATCAGCTGACCGGTACCCCACACAGCAAACATAACCTTCTTTGCATGACCGGGGAATCTCTTCTTTATGGAAACAACTATCATGTCATGAAACACTGCTTCCTCCATCGTATTCATATCAACAATTTCCGGTATCTGCAACTTTACAAGAGGAAGAAACAGTCTTTCTATGGATTTTCCCATTATCACATCCTCATGCCACAGCTTGCCCACAATGGTTGTTGGATAGACAGGATTCTTTTTCTCCACTATTTTCTTCACGTGAAATACAGGGAACACTTCCTGCAGTGAATAATATCCAGTATGATCTCCAAAGGGACCTTCTATCCTCGATTCGGAAGTATCAATATAGCCTTCCAGTACAATTTCTGAATTCATCGGATAATAAAGATCAACACTCTGCCCTTTTACAAGGTTTGCCCTGTCCTTGCTGATCAGTCCCCAGAATGAGAATTCATCAAGTGGATCTGGAAGGGGAGCAACTGCCGAGAATATTGTTAGTGGGTCTGTTCCCAGAGTAACAGACACATCCATGATCTTTCCTTTCTCCTTATATTCATCAAAATGCTTTGCCCCATCCTTATGGATCTGCCAGTGCATTCCCATGGTTTCCGAGTCATATTTCTGCATCCTGTACATGCCTGCATTTTTCCTGCCTGTTTCAGGATCACTCGTAATGACCACAGGTAGTGTAATGAATGGTCCTGCATCATCCGGCCATGTTGTACATATGGGATACCTGTCCAGGTCAACGGAATTGATAACACTATAGGAAGATGGTAATTTGTCGTGCAATTTTGGCCTCAATCCTCCAAGTTCCTTCAGCATCTCCATGCCCCTGCCAATCAGCGACTCACTTTCTTTCGGCGGCCTGATCAGGTTTCTCATGGCATTTCCAACATTCTCCGGTGTGTCTCCAAGAATGGAATTCATCTTCTCCTGTGTTGAAAAAATATTACCAACAACCGGGATATCGTAGCCTTTTACCTTTTCAAAGAGAATAGTTCTTCCCTTTCCTGCCCTCTCTTCCTCACTCAGAATCCAGGTAAGTTCCAGTTCAGTGCTTACCTCATCTTCCATCTGGATGAAATCATTTTTTTTCCTTCGATCGGAAATGAAATCATTAAGGTCATCATAAGTCATGCACTCATATTCTTATTTTTAATTTATTGTTTTCTTAAATTTTTTCTTATATAACACAATTTTACACAGTTTTTATCTGACCTGTTCGGCGACAACCTTCACAAAACCTTCAGATAGCTCCTTACTGACCGATCTGAAATTGAATGCCATGAGGAATCCATCAATGCCCGCTCCAGTGCATTTGGAGGCTTCAAGGCTGTAACCGGCCCCCGAAAGTGTTACTGTCACTGAATCACCGTTGAATTCTATATCAAGCATGCTTGCTGGAATTACATCCCTGTACTCCTTCAGCATCTTGCCAAGGTCATCCAGGTTTTCTGCATACTTCTTCAGGATGTCACCTGCAACCAAACCACGGTCGTACCACTTCTTCAACGTGGAGTCCTCAGAAAATGACATGGCGTTCTTTATCATCCCATCAAGTAATATACTGGGTATTGGAACAGAATCTGTCTCCTTAAGAAATCCAAGGAGATAGCCTGCCTTTTCAAGGTCATCAAGGCGAAGACCCATCTTACTCATCTTCATGTAGAATGAAATGGCCTCTGCAACAGTAGAACTAACGGTTTTCCTGCTCTTTTCACACATATCGTTCAAATCCTTCACCAGTTCTGGTCTGAGGCTCACGTTTATTCTGGACATTCACACAGGTATGGTGAAACACAAAATAAATATTTATGACATATTCATCCTTTCACTTCATTTCATACAAAATTACACAATTAAGCACAAATATACACATATTTGCGTCTTCGCAATAATTGTTGTGTATTATTATCCATTAACATAGATATATAATCCTCTCATACCTGAATGATAATCATGTTAAACGTATTATTTGGTACAACTTTGTTCGTATCGGTCGCCAGTTTCATACTGGCAGTCTTCATGACAAGGAATTACACAACTTCCCATGGGAAAAGCCAGTTTTTCTGGTCTCTCGGATTATGGTTGTTCTTCATTGATGCCCTCCTCGAGATATTTTTTGCCATTGGAGCTGCCGATCAGTTACTCTTTGATCTCTACCTGTTCACTGTGGCTGTTCTTGTTCAGTCACTGTCCATGGGTTCCATTCTGTTGCTAAAAAAACCCATTTATAACAGGGTCTACTCAATTTTCTCTGTTATAGCCGATATTCTTCTTGCTGTTACACTGGCGCTAATTCCCACTGGAAACATTCTCATAAGTGGTGTAGTAGCAGGTGTACTTCCCATAGCTGTAATAATAACGTCTTCAATAATCTCGTTCCCTGCAGCAGTAATACTCATTATAACCGCTCTTATATCGTTCAGAAAAACCTCAAATAAAAAGATGATCAGCATAATTATAGGTACACTAATTGTAAGTGTGGCAGGTTCACTTTATATAGTATCATTCCCTGAAACACTTTATTATGCTGAGCTTCTAGGGATCATTTTCCTGTGGGCCGGCTTCTTCAATTTCAATTCAATAATAAGAAGAAAGGAGGTTAAAAATTATGCTGTCAGCTAATTTTGACAGGTTCCTGTTTGCATACACAATAGGTTCTCATATAATTATAGTGAGTGCAAGCATAGCGCTGAGCCTGATACTAGTAATACTTGAATTTATGCTTACAAGAAAGGATAAACCGGAGTATAAAACGATGCTCTTCAAGCTCAAGAGAATGTTTATAGTTTCATTCGGTGTGGGTACAGCAAGCGGTATCGTTCTGGCAGTGGAACTGGTTAACCTGTTTCCAGGATTCATGACATTTGTATCAAGCACCGGTGCCATATCGCTCTTCTACGCAGAAGTTTCTGCATTCTTCCTTGAAACGTTTGCACTGGTCATCTATGTATATTACCAGGATGTGTTTAGATGGAAATATGCGAATCTTGGAATATCCATTCTTGTTGCAATTGGTGTTATCATGTCTGCCGTATTCATCACAATGGTAAACGCATGGATGAACACACCAAACGGCTTCAATAAATCAGTTTATCTGAGCACAGGGAAAATTACAGACGTGAATCCATTTGCTCCATTTGATACTGTTTCCACATTCAACGAACTTGCTCATGTTCTAACAACAACGATCTTTGTAGGGTTTGTTATACTGGGGGCCTTCTTTGCATACCAGTATATCAGATCAAAGGACAGTGAAACAAGATTGATTACAAAACTTGGAATAAGAATTTCCGGATGGATGTCTGCAGTCTTCATTCTGCTTGCAGGAATCACGGGTGGAAACGAGGTAATTAGCCTTCTCAAGTATCAGCCTGTAAAATACGCAGCCATAGAACTCGATCCAAATCCTGGAAGTGGTTTTGGTGAACATCTACTTGGTTCCATAGTGAATGGTAGAATTGTCGGTTCAATAACAGTACCAGGACTGCAGGCATTTCTGGCAAATTTTGAAGCAGGAATCACAAAGTTGCCCGGTCTTTCTTCATACCCACAATCTGACTGGCCTCCTCTATTCGTCCACACATCATTTGACGTAATGGTTCTGGGAGGACTTATACTCGGTCTATTCTTCTTCATATTCTTCATTTACGAAGTACTGAGAAAGGATATGTTCAAAAGAAAAAGCATAATGTACCTTGAAATTGCAGTCGGGTTTTTTGCACTCATTGTTTATGACATGGGATGGGTGACAGATGAAGTGGGAAGACAGCCATGGATCATTTACAACATAATGACTGTAAACCAGGCAGCTAACTACTCTAATGCCCTGATTGTGCCAGGTTACCTCATAATTGCTTTCTATCTTTTCCTCATACCATTTACCTTCTATTTCTTCGCCAGGGTATTCAGGGGAAAGCCATCAAGTCATGAATCTGGTGACATAAAAGAAAAGCGGAATTCAAATAAGCAGGGAGGGGTGTGAAATGAATTATACATTCTATCTAGTATTCGCCATTTTCGCCGCATTCATGGCACTTTTCCTGTCAGAAGCCATGGGTGCATTCCAGATGTTGTTCAACTGGGAGAGGAGCAACAAGAAGGTTATTTCATATATCACTCCCATATGGGAAATCACCGGAACTTTTGCCGCATTCTGGGTAGTAGCATCCGACTTTGCATTCCCAAAAATAATAGTTCCTCTGGCTTCAATATACGCAGGGGAAATCATGATATTCCTGATCTTCTTCGTGGCAAGGAACGCAACATTTGTTGTTGGGGAGTTCGTAAGTTCAAAGGGATTGATGACAAGAAAAAACATGTTCAGGGCATACTCAATAGTCACGCTGTTCATAGGCTTCATTGCCCTGCTTGTCGTTGGCGGAATAATTGGAAGCGATGGCGTAAGTATCAATTCCATGAGTTTCAGCCCGGTTGGATGGTTCATGAATCCCTCATCATATATGCTGATATTATCAGCGGTATTCCTGATCGCCGGGCTATCCTACGTGTTCTATGATGCAGGAAACATGGGCAGAAGCGCAGTATTCTTACTTCTCGGCATTATGTTCGGAGGAGTGGCATTTTATCTGCTAAACAGTGCTGTGTTATCAGTATTAATCATCATTCCAGTCATCATAATCGTGATGCCTGTTGTTCTTTCATACATCAGGAAATTGCGCCCATTATTGAAGAACAAGGCATTCCTGGTATCATGGGTTGCGCTGGATGTGTTCACATTGAACTTTCTTGTGTATCCAACGGCTTTCAAGGGTGCAATAAACGTACAGAGTGTGACGGCTTCAGGGCCCATGGATACCGCATTCTTTATCATAACTGCGTTTGGGCTCATCCTCCTGCTGGGACTGTTTGCCATATATGGGCAGGCAGTGAAGAATTCAAGAAAACTCAAGAAGATGGAAAATATAACAGAATAGACCCATTTTAGTTACAACCACAAATTTTATAAAATCTTTTTCTTAATAAAATTGCTATTTTCTGCTCCCCTTGGCTGAAAATATAATCCCAACGCTTACCAGTAACAGGCCCCCCATCTCATAAATTGAAGGTATCTCATCCAGTATGACAAAACTCAGGATTACAGAAAGTGCAGGAACAAGGAATAGGAAGGATGAAATTGTGGAAACCCTGTATTCCCTATTCAGGTGAAGGAAGGCATAATATGCTATGGCAGTTCCGGGAAATCCTATTATGAGAACTATTACCAGGAATACTGCATTGGGTTCGAAAATCGTTATGTTTGGTTGAAATGCTCCTGCTACAAGCAGGGAAGGGACAATGGCAAAGGCAAACTGATAGAAATTTGTGGTTTCCCTATCTATCTTCCCTAAATATTTCTTGTAATATATGGTGCCCGTTGCCCAGCTGACTGATGCCAGGAATGCTATTACAACACCTATTCCAATGCCTGAGATCAATCCATGGAAAAATATTACTGTAACACCTGCAAACCCCAGCAGGATGCCTAAAAGTACATGCCTGTTATAGGATTCCTTCAGGAATATGATGGAAAACAACGTTGAGATTACAGGATATGTATAAATGAGAATTGCAGAGAGGGAAGAGGAAATTGAAGTTTCAGCTATGAACCATAGTTCCATGAAGATGAACACATTCAGCATGGAAAGAATAAAAAGTGGGAGAATCTCTTCCCTTCTTATCCTGAACCTCAGCTTCCTGTTGAATATAATCAATATGCCCAAAAGTGAAATAAGGATCCTGTAGAATAGGAGAGTGAAAGAGTTAACATAATTCAATGCAAATTTAACGAGAATAAAGTTCAGGGCCCAGAATGAAACCATAACTACAAACAGAATAATGTCATTTCTCCTGCTCATTTTCTTCCACAGTTTTGTCCCAGTATTACTAACTACATCTTAAAACAACTTCATGGTATGTGGAAATGGGAAGACGGAAATCCCTTTATAAGACAGTGAAATATTGTTAATATGGTCTCAGGAATTTTCACGGACAGGAACAAGATCCTTGAATTCTTCAATTCAAGAGGTATGATAGTGGAACCTGCGGCCTTACAGATTATAATGGAAAAATCCCTTGGCACAATGATAACCCACCTAATAGATAATGAAACAATCAAATCAGGCATAATCGGAAGGGAAAATGTGTTGAACCTTATTGGAGGTAATCAAGATAAGAATCCATCGGCCATAAGGGAAATAGACGTGAACGATATCAAGGCAAACAGCTCCGTTGAGGATTTCAGGAAGATGTTTGTGAACAGGTATGAAACTCTGAAGAGCATCATAGTGAATGCCGGAAAGTTGAGGCAGGTTGATTCTATTTCTTCGGTAAGGGAAAGGGATTCAAGGGAAGTGAAGATAGTAGGAATGATCAGTAATGTTACTGAGACCAGAAACGGCCATAAGAAATTCAGGATAGAAGACACTGAATCTTACATAGACGTAATAATCCTGAAGAAGAACCCAATGTCCCAGGAGCTGCTTCTCAATGACGAGGTAGTTGGTGTTATTGGAAGCAGACCCAGGGCGAACAATGACAGGGAAAACTCTGAACCAGTGGTTTTTGCAAACGAATTGATAAGACCGGATGTTCCAGAAAGACTAATTGATGATACAGGATTACCACCAGAATATGTATGTTCCATATCTGATATTCATGTGGGTAGCAAGACTTTCATAAAGGACGGTTTCACCAGTTTCCTCAAGTGGATCAAGTCATCAGGCGATGAGGCTGCAAATTTAAAACACCTCATACTGAGTGGAGACGTGGTGGATGGTATCGGTGTTTATCCAAACCAGGAAAATGATCTTGAAATCATAAATCCAAAGGAACAGTATGAATACCTGGCTGATTTCGTGAATCAAATACCATCAGACATAAATGTTTATATCATGCCGGGGAACCACGATACTGTGAGATTAGCAGAGCCTCAGCCCGAGTTGAATCCGGCGATCAGGCAGATGTTCACAGGAAATGTCAGGTTCCTGCCCAATCCCTATAACCTGAGGATCAAGAAGAAGTTGATAACTCTTTATCACGGGATGTCACTCAATGATCTCATCGAATTGATTCCAGGGGGTAACTTTGACAGTGTGGGAAAGGCAATAGAACTGATGCTGAAAAGAAGGTATATGGGTCCTGTTTATGGTGGCAGGACGCCAATAGTCCCCAACCAGTTCGATCCTCATATCTTCAGGGACGTTCCTGATATTTTTATCACAGGACATATTCACGGTCACTATCTTGGAAATTACAAGGGTGTAAGATACGTGAATTCATCAACATGGCAATCCCAGACTGAATACCAGAAAATGATGAACTACTCTCCAGATCCATGCATAGCCACGCTATTTGACCTGAATTCAAAAACAGTCATAAAGAAAAATTTTCTTCCTAAAGCGTTCTCAGAATAATTTCCTCTATTTCCTTTCTGAAAGTATCTACGATATCCTTGGTCGCTGTATCTCTTAAGGACTGTGGTGCACTCATGAATCCTATCTTTGCTGTAATCTTGGCCATCTTGGCCATGGAGTCGTATTCCTTGATCTTGGCTTCAAGGTACCCTTCTATAACCTTAGCAAGTTCTTTCTTAAGTTCAGGATCTTCATTAAGTTTCTTCCTGACGTATTCCTTTATGAGGTCTTTTACAATATCACGTACAGCCTCCAGATACATTTCTTCAGATGGAAGGGTGTTCATCATGTCCTTGATATATTTTTGAATGTCTTCAGGCATAAAATCAGAATGTAATAGAATAAATAAAGGTTCACAAAATAAATATTTATAAGAAGTCTTAATATCCTTATACTTTATGTGGGCAAAATAAGTATTGTCTCACGATTGAGGTGAAATATTGAAACGAAGTTCAAGAGATTGGAAAAAGAGAGGAAACATGCGATGGAAATGGAAAAAGAAGAGAATTAGAAGACTGAAAAGGCAGAGAAGGGCTAATAAATCCTGATTTCACCTCTTTTTTATTTTTAAATATTTTAATTTTAGTGATTGTTTTAAAAGAATGACGCGATTTACCTAAATTTCTACGGTTTGTAGTTTAAGTTCTAGATTTTCCCTATTATTTCTTCTTCAAGTATTTCTTCCTTTCTTGAGTTTACAACTTTCTCGTTCTTGTAAACAAGGAATCCTCCCACGATTGAAAATAGAGGCCCAATGTAAAATCCGCCTCTTATGGCCAGAATTATAATGCTAAAGACTACTGCAAGAACTCCTATCCCGTAGAAACCCTTTCCCCTGCCATAATAACAGAAAATGATTACAATGAAGCTGAGTGCTATCACAGCAAGGGCAGCATAGGGGTTTATCTCAATGGGTTTGAGGAAGTTGAGTGCTTTTTCTGATCCTGGATCGAGGCCAACAATAAATATGATCAGTGCCAGAAAAACTCCTGAAACCATGCTTATTATTGATCCTGTAAAAGTGAGTATGTAAGAAAAACCTAAACTTACCTTCATGAAATTACATTGTTCTAAGTTTCTTAAGTTTTCTCACTCATTGGAAGCGCCTCAATATGATTATCCACTGTAAGATAAGTCGTAAAACCTAAATGCACTACAGTGAACGCAGAGTCACTGTTAAATAGTTTTATCCAATTCAGAACTTACGGGGACATGGGGTAATCAGGCATCCTATTGGGCTCCAGTCAGGTTTTGATTAGAAACGGGTCAACTGATATGGTGATGATTGACTGGAACTATGAACCGGGAAGAGACCCGCAGATCTGGGTTCAAATCCCAGTGTCCCCATCACTGACGAATACCCTGGTATCTGTACTGTTTTTCTTTTTTAGACCGCGCATATTTCTACCTCATAAATTTTCTGAAAAAAAGGAGTTTCCTCTCCCTTGAGTGAAGGTTATGTATCGCTATCTGGACGTCCTGCGTCATAAGATACGTGTATTCATGTGTAATGGAGATATCCTTATGTCCTATGTACATCTGGACTTTCTATCACATACAAATTTATATATTATCATATCAAAAAATTCTCTTTGCTTTCTAACAAAAGTCTTTATTTTTTGTGGTTAGCCAAACTTTACATGGGGGAACGCTAAAATTGTTAGTTTCAAGATGATCCTTCTTGGTCAAGATATTGAGATTCTGTAATTTCATTGACATTATAATTTACTAAAATGTTTCATTCATAAATCTCCTGAGGTGGAAATAGATAGTAATGACCCGTAAACTTCTTGATTTCCTTTTCTGACTGGATAATTTTTGAAATAAGGAATATAATACCAGCGAAGGAGAATAGCAATTCGAGGGCAAAGAAAAATCTTGCAGGTGGAATTTGCGAGGTAAGGTAGATAAGTACATACATCTGTATTATTATGCTTAAAATTTTCGCTATTTGACCATTTGTAAATCCAAATAGAGTTCTTCTCTTATCGAGCTGTTTATATCGCTCTTGAAGTGGATTATATTCATTGCTCACGCATACCACCACATATTATAGTAATATTTTTACGTATTAAACATTTTGTCGTATACTTAGAAGTAAGGAACTTCTCTGTAATTAAGGTGTCATATCTAATTATTGAAATAATTTCTATCCCCGAACTACCCGAACAATAGATATACAGGACTTTATAACACGAAACCGTAAGAACTTGCGAAGCAGATGTTGATACTGAACACATTCTCAATTATTAGGGTTGATCTAATCGCTAATGTTAATATATCACGAGATTTCGTGATGAGCCTTAAATCGTTTTAAATTGAGTAATAAATAAATACATTCTGTATTACGGACGCACAAAGATGCGAAGCATTAGCTGTTTATCAATGAAATTTTCAGATCTCAAGCACATATAGGTTGTCGCGCAATAGAAATATAAAACTAAATAATGATAAACAATACCATTACATGACAGACGATAACACTGACATTTCAACTCCAAGACTATACAGGGTAATTCTTCCAGTAAAGGACATAGACAAAGCGCAGAAATTTTATTCAAACTTATTAAATCAGGAAGGGAGACGTATATCTTCAGGGAGACATTATTTTTACTGCAGGGGGACGATACTTGCCTGTTTTGATCCAAGAATGGACGGAGACGACTTTGATCTCCCACCCAACCCGGATAATATATACTTCTCTGTAAAAGACCTTAGTGCTATGTATGTAAGGACAAAAAAATCTGGAGCGGAAATATTAGACGAGATAGCCAAGAGACCATGGGGGGAGATATCGTTCTACATTAAGGATCCATTTGGAAACAAAATATGTTTTGTTCAAGAGGAAAGTGTATTCACTGGGGAGTAGAAATCTATATTATCCAAGGACATAATGAAAACTCAATATTATGGAAAGATAAATCCTTTAACGGTCAAGTTTGTGTTTTATCATAATATTTAAATGGATGAGATCAAAAATAAATATGACAAATGTAAACAAATGAATTAAATAAGGACAATGAAGTTGAGCAAACCTAAGGCCCGCTTATGTTCATTGTATAACCAACCACTAATTGAAGATTTACCCTCTTTTTGTTGGTATACATATAACTTATAAAGTCGCTGTTCTTTTTTACTTTTTCACTTGAATCAAAAGTTATTGCAATTCATTCACTTAAAACTGCAGTAGTTATCCGCACTCCTCCTGCCTTTAGTTCAGCTAGACCAAGTATATCTATTATGTTATTAGATGCTAGTATGAAAGATAATTTTAATGTTGCAAGGATGCTTAGAAGACAACAATCTCCCAGCACATGTTTAAGTTATAGGGGAATAATAACTCTATTTGCAAATCAGGTTGATATTAACCTATATGACTAGAAATATTGACCAACAAGGTTTTTTATTGATAAGTCAAAAGAATCACGAATATGGGAATTTCTTCTATGCAATTTTTAAGAACGGTGGATGATTATACACAAACAGTTTCATGGTTTCGTCAGAAATCTATTACTAGAATGTCCTGCATCGCCTTCCCATATATTTGAATACAACCCAGGGTAGAGAAATGCCAGAAACAGTCCAGAAACTCCGAGTATTAGCCATGCCATGGAATAATCTACCCTGACAGCAATAAATATGAAAACTATGGGTGAGGATATGGATATCACTTTCTGCATGAAGTTATTGAAACCAAGGGAGAATGGAAGGTAGTTAGAACTAGGCTCAAGCTGCATCACTATGAAATAAAGCATTGATAGGATAGCAGCTGTAAGTGCACCAATTACCCATAATACTACAATAAGAACATATAAGTTTCTGGAAAATGATATTGTGATAAATAGGATAGAACATGCAGTAAGGGTCAACATATACAGTGAATTTTTATGAGTTGTTCTGTTATAAAATCTACCATAGATTACACCTCCTAGGAGCCCAACGATGAAATAGAGAGATATTATGATCCCTGATTCCAGAGAAGAGAATAGGTTTGTTTTTTCAGAATAATACACAAAAAACTGTCCAATAATAGTTTCAGACAGGGGCGCAATTGCAGCTGAAAATCCAAGCATCCATCTTTTACTGCTTTGTAGAATTCTTTTAAGTTCAGTTTTATTAGCAATTGATTCTTTTTTTATGTGTTGGGGTTTAATATTGACAACAATAAAAAAAGCACATAATAGGGATAAGATTCCTGTGAAATACATTGAAAATCTCCACCCTATAAATGGATCAAGAACCGCCCAGATAATTATACTGACACCTGAACCAATACTGAATATGGCATTGTAATTCCCAACCCTTCTTGAAGCAAGATTCCTGTCATCACTGGATAGGAGGGAAAGGGCTGGTGAGGAAAATAAGGCACTCCCTATCCCAAGGACTAGCCTCGATATAAATATCTCCGTAAAGGACTGGGACAACCCAGTTATGATCGAAAAAGACCCAATCAAAATCAAACCTGTAATTGATAGGAATCTTGGTGATGTTTTTATGGAGATAATGCCACTCAGTAGTTGAAACGGCATCAACCCAATAAAAAAGGCTGAGGCTATGAGCCCGAGCTCTATGGATGAAACATTTAGCTGTTTCTGGATGAAAATCAGCGCAGGGGCTATTGTGAACCAGTTAATGGCATATACAAGTCTTGAAGCATAGATGGTTCCCGAGAGCCTGTTCTGTTCCAACAAGGATAACCCTTTTACTTAGGCTGTATATTTTAATCAAATTAAATCATTGTATTCTTTTAGATAAGGAGATTCTTATATTAATATGTAAAAAAAAGGATTTATACCCAGCTCCATACCTCCTCATCATCAAGTGAAGAGAAGAATTGGAGTAGTGGGTGCGTTTCGTGATCTGACATAAGTGAACTCATCATAATTGATATATATTCGTCGGCTTCTGCTGCAGGCACAAAGGTGGTATCACATGGAATTCCATTTTCCACAGTCAAGAAGAATGCAAGCCTTGGTATCCCAGCGTTATTACCAAGTTTCATACCGTCCTCAAGTGTTTTTTCCTTTACAAAAGCCTCATAAACGAGATCTTCTTCAGAAACAACCTTAACGCCAGGATGTTTTATGGGCCTGGTCGTATACAATAAAACCTTCACTCCCTTATCAGACAGGATGCTTCCCTGAATTTCTGCCACTGATTCAGGATCTATGGATTTCATATATTTGAGTATTGTATTGTCTTCAGGTGTCCTGAGTGTATATTTTACCAATGAGAGAGGTGTCTGCTGCCTTATTTCATCCATCCTCCTCCTGAGGCTGAGAGAATGTGTCATTGAAACTATCCTGAAATCCTTCAGTTTACCCATGACTTCGGCCAAAATATCGTTAATCTCGTGAAGCTTATCCTCGTGAAATCTGAAGTCAATAAACAATTCATCCCTTAGCAGGTATGTGTTATTCAAGGCCACTGAAGGGGCTTCCAGAAGCCTTGTGATAATACTGGTTTGTTCATCATTCTCCACACTCTCTGTTATGGAATAAAATGACCTGTTCTCCACCAGATCCTTCCTGGAAAGAATGGGAGAAATTGCTGAGTTTGATATCTCGTTCTTGAGGAAGAATAGTCTGATGTATGTAACATTTCCTTCGTTGAAAATGAATACAGGTGTGACCTTTTCCAACCTTGAAAGTACGCTAAAAATTCCTTTATGCTGCCTAATTGCTATTATGCATCTCCTGTTTAATCTGCTATGAATCTCACTAATTTTCATTTACATCAACCCATTACTGGTTAACTATTAATTATTTCCAATCCTATCCAATAACTATTTTTCATGGGGAAATTTGCACTATCAGTAACTGGAATATTCATCATATTCGTCCTAGAGAAATCATGGAAAAATCCTAATAAATAATGGGCACATTATTTATTCATAGATGGAATACTACCGGTATGAACCAACTGAATGGAAGAGATTTAAGAAATCTACACTTTAAATGGAGTAGGAATAACAGTCCTGTATTCCATGTGAAGGAAGGGGAGGAATTCGAAGTGATTATTCCAGATTCGTCAACAATGCAGATAAGCAGGAATTCCAATCTTTCGCAGATGAGATCAATAGATTCATCACTCTTTGATGGGGCAGTTGGTCCCATATATGTAGAAGGTGCAAATCCCGGAGATAGCATTGAAGTTACCATAAAGAAAATGGAAACCGATAGCTGGGGATGGACAGGAATAATGAATGATTTTGGCTTGCTCAAGAATAGGTACAGGGAAACACTCTTATTCTGGAACATCGGCAAAGGAGAGATATTCTCAGAAGGAGACTTATTGAAAGGAATAAGAATAAAGGCCAGTCCATTTCTTGGAGTCATAGGTACAGCTCCTGCAGAAGGAGAGTATGGAATGATCCCACCTCAGTATTTTGGTGGAAACATGGACAATAGATTTGTTTCGGAGGGTTCAAGGATCACTCTTCCAGTCTCTGTTGAAGGGGGATTGCTATCATTCTCAGATCCACATGGTTCCCAGGGGGATGGAGAGATCTGTGGAACTGCAGTCGAGACAGGAGCAAGAATTGTAGCAGAAGTTAAAATAGAAAGGAAAAGGAAGATCAGATCGCCAGTAATCATTAGCAGAAAGAAAGAAGAGGGAGAAGTTATAATTTCAACAGGTATAGGTCCGGATCTTTATAAATGTTCAACGGAAGCAGCACTATCCATGATAAGCATCCTCAGCGAAAAGGGTCTAACAGAAGAGGAAGCTTACATACTATGCAGCGTCGCAGGCAATCTGCACATAAGTGAAATAGTGGATGAACCAAACTTTGTTGTATCAATGGAACTGCCTTCATATTTACTGAACATGATATGAAAAATTAAGGAATTCAAAATATTATTGGTAAAATTATGGATTTATGGGATCACTTATCCCATGTAATTTTTATGTGATCTGCATCGTATGTTCCAGCTGCAGTTGCAATTTTTGGCTTTTTCCTAACATAGTAGAATGAAATTACGATTGCAAACACAAATGACCAGATCACTCCGACTACAGCAGAAGTTGCATAGGCAAAGTTATCAAAGGATGGTGATACTATCTGCGCGAGGATATCCTGTTGAACGGTGTAAAAGATAACAACACCGGCTATGATTGAGGAAGCGATTGGAATCAGTCCATGTACCAGCCACTTGAAAACTTTCTGTGTTCTTGTATATAATGTCAGGCTAATGTTTGCATAGATATGGGTGAAAATTATTCCTATTCCTGAACCTGTCAGCAATATGAGTGCTCCCGTCTTTGGACCGAAAAGGAAACCAAAGAGAAGGTTGATAACAAGCATAAGGATCATATATGCTCTTATTGCCTTGTGCGGGCTCTTGTATTTCTTATGTACCTCAGAGAATGATTTCGGGAATATGATCTTGTCCCTGCTGGCAGAAAACCATACCCTGCTGACAGCGTTGGTCTTTGCAACACCATTGGAGAGATAACTGTTTATTGTAAATATTACAAGAAGTATCCCGCCAATTGGTCCCAGATACCTTTCGAAGACAATCAGGCCAGGATCATTGGCCCCTGCGAATCCTTTAATGCCGGATATCCCCCATCCCACGGTCAGTGCATATGTTGCAGGAATCAGTGCAAGTCCTGAAAACAGGTATGAGAGAAGAAGAGAATTCTTTATCTTCTTCTTTGGCTCCTCTATTTCCTCCGATATTGTCGTAGAAATACCGATTCCTGTAAAATCACTTATGGAGAAAATCATGGATAGGAAAAATACCGGTACTATGCTGAAAGGTAATGTAAATGGTACGAAAGAGTTCCCTGGTCCAACCTCTATGATTATTATGATTGATGCAATGAAAAGGAACATAACCTCTGCAAAACCAGTTATGAATGTATACTGAACGGAAGGTCTAATTCCAAGATATGGAATTACTGTTACGTAAACAATCATCCCTATGGCAAACACCACCCAGAGATATTTCAGCGATGATATCTCAGATGATAGCAGAAACAGGAATGATGATATTCCAAGAACTGCGAATGCTGAGGAAGTTAGGTTCTCATACAGCCATGAAAATGCCGTTGCAGGACCATAAAAACCACTCTTTGTTGATGCAGCCGCATAAGCATAATACCCACCAGCGTTGGATCTCAACTTTGAGAATTCATACGGTGTGATCATCCACAACCCATATATCAGCCATGCAACCAGTACTGCTGTTACTGACCTGAAACCAACATCCCTGAAAGTACCTATCAGGAGTATGGCAATATCCGCCGCTGGCCCTACCTGGGCGAGCGAGTAAAATGCTCCCTGCCATGTACCAACAGATCCCTTTTTCAATTCGTTCTTAGTGCCACCTGAATCTCTGGAGGTCTTTTCGAACATAATACCTTCATTAATGGTTCATATTATTTAAGTGGTTTCGGTAATTTTTTTATATGATAAAATTTTCATTGGGAAAATGAATAATTCATGGGTTTTTATATTATAATATGACAAATTATATAAATTTCACAAAAAGGTAATATATTACACACTATCAAATTTATATTGAAGTTTATGTGCAACAGTTCATGTTATAACTCGATTAATAAATTAGGAAAAAAAGAAAAAAAAAGATTTGCAGTAAAAAAATCCTGTTTAATCAGAGGTCAAAAGTGACTCCCTGAGAAAGTGGCAACTCATTACCATAATTCTTCGTTATGGTGATTCTTCTCGTATATGCCTTCCATGCATCACTGCCTGATTCTCTTCCTCCACCTGTATCTTTCTCGCCACCAAATGCACCACCAATTTCAGCACCTGCAGTGCTTGTATTAATGTTTGCTATACCGCAGTCAGACCCCTTTGATGAGAGGAAAATTTCCTCCTCCCTCAGATCTGTTGTGAACATTGCCGATGAGAGTCCCTGAGGAACACCATTGTGAATTTCAATGGCTTCTTTCAGATTGGAATACTTGAAGAGATAGAGGATAGGTGCAAAGGTTTCCTCTTTCGTGATTTCCATGCCCTTCTTGGCTTCTATGATTGTTGGTTCCACATAATAGCCGTTGCTCTCACCTTTATGTCTCTTTCCTCCTGTCAGGACCTTTCCTCCCTGTTCAACCGCCTTCACTATAGCCTTCTCATAATTCATCACAGCATCCTCATCTATCAGGGGTCCTACAAGCACTCCATTCTCAAGTGGATTACCAATTCTGGCTTTCCTGTAAGCCTCAATAAGCCTCTTCTTGAAGTCCTCGTATATCTTCTCGCTGACAACGGCCCTTCTTGTGCTTGTACATCTCTGGCCCGCTGTGGCAAGTGCCCCGAATCCAACACCTTTCAGTGCAATATCCATGTCTGCCTTCTCGCTGACTATTGCGCAGTTGTTCCCTCCAAGTTCAAGTATTGTCCTGCCGAATCTGCCTGAAACAACTGATGAGATATGCCTTCCTGTTTTAACAGAACCTGTAAAGGAAACGAGTGGAATCCTCTCATCCTTTGACAGCAACTCACCTATGCTTGATCCTCTGCCATTTACAAGACCAAATATATTTGGGTAGTTCTCTTTTTCCAGAACTTTTCCTATTACATTCATTACAGCAACCGAAGTCAGGGCAGCCTTTGATGATGGTTTCCATAAGACAGTGTCTCCTACAGTTGCAGCTAAAAATGAGTTCCATGACCATACTGCAGATGGGAAGTTGAATGCTGTTATGACTCCTACAACACCAAGTGGAAGGAACTTCTCATAAAGTACATGCTCTGGTCTTTCGCTGGCTATGGTATTTCCATATATCTGCCTGCCCAGTCCTGTTGCATAGTATCCAACGTCTATCATTTCCTGGATTTCACCCTGTCCCTCAACGTTGGTTTTTCCAACTTCCAGTGAAACAATCCTTCCCAGAAGTTCCTTTTTCTCGGAGAGTGCGTCTGAGATTTTCTTAATGAGGAGACCTCTTTTGGGTCCCGGAACGTCGCTCCACTCTGAAAATGCCTTTCGCAATGATGAAACTGTTTTGTCGTAAGTATCAGGATTGGCAACTGAAACCTTTCCCAGTAGCGCTCCATTTATTGGGCTCTTTACAGTGATGGCATCCTTTTCAGAAAATTTTTCCCATTTCCCATAAAACACA
This sequence comes from Thermoplasmata archaeon, assembly GCA_021810575.1. The sequence continues at coordinate 7,240 of JAJZIN010000004.1, read as the reverse complement.
CCCGAATTACTATCAGACAGACCAAGCTTTTCAAAAGTATCCTTCTTAATCCTCTCCAAATCAACCATGATCAGGTAATTAATACAATGTTAATATGAATAGTGGTTGTTTAAAAATTATTTAATATTTATTTTCTTTATCTCTCTCTTTTCAGTGTTTCCCTTTGAAGCGACTTTCCTTCCTACATCAACCATCTCATCTGCCGCAGCTTTCATGAATGAAAGGAAATCCTCGGCAGACTCTTTCAGTCCCGGGAGTTCAAGATCAAATTCAAAGTGTATTTTCCCGTTTTTTCCGCCAATTGTTTTCTCTACCATTTAACTCATCTCTATATTGAGAAAGCCCTTATTAAACTCTGCGTTAGTAGGGTTGAGATCACTCATGCTCTGTGGCAGGAAGAAGACTCTTCTCCAGTTATCTATCTGTACCACGAGCTCACCTCCCCTGTTATGCAACTGGGTGTTCTTCTTGTCAGCAAATGGTATCCTTATCTTTACCATTTTATGATCATCTTCACTTATGAACTGTACTGGAGGTATGATACTGCTCATTATACTTAATGGATCAACATCCTCATACAGCTTCTTTCCCATTTCCTCGAGCAGTTTCTGTCCGGTAGGTTCGTTTGCACTCATGGGGATCTTCATAATTTTGAGATCAGCGAATGCAGTTTCGATCTCTTCCAGGACTTCTGTTTGGGATTCCCTCCACTTTTTCAGAAATTCACCTGTATCATCTGCATAAATCTTGTTCACAATCACGCTATCCACGTTATACCCGTACATTAATAGATACGTAAAAGCTCTCTTTGTCTCATTGAATGACATCCTGTCAGGGTTGCATACAAGTCTTATTGTTGTCGTCTGAGGATCTGAGAGTATTTCTTTCACTTCCCTCATCTGGGAATAGAGCTCCTCAATACTTCCAAAAACCTTGTCATCAGGAATAGGGACACCAAGGAAAGGCTTCATAAGAGGACGCATTATCTTTGCCGTTTTCCTGCTTATGGGGAATATCCTCTCCATGTACCATGAAAAAGCTTCCGGAAATGACAGTAATTTAAGGGATTCTCCCGTGGGTGCTGTATCCATCACTACTACGTCAAACCTCTTGTCATTTGCGTATTCCCTTATGTAAAGTAGTTCGGTTGCCTCATCAAAACCTGGCATGGTCGCTATTTCTTCAGCCGCAATACCGTCCACACCCTGTGATCTCATTAGTGCTGTAAGATATAGTTTAAGGTTATCCCAGTACTTCTTTATTGCCTCTGTGACACTGATCTCCTGAAGAAAGAGATTCTTACTGACCTCAACAGGCTCGCTCCCTATGTTTCTCTTAAACGCATCTCTCAGGCTGTGAGCCGGATCTGTTGAAATAACGAGGGTCTTCAATCCTCTTTTTGCCAGTTCTATGCCTGTTGCTGCCGAAACGCTTGTTTTACCTACCCCACCTTTTCCAGTATACAATAATATTCTTACCATTTTAAACCCTTATCCTGCTTATTACGCTATATGCAATCTCAAACAATGTCTGAAGATTCGGGCTGATCTTTGCCGTCTTTTCAGATTCAATTGCCATGTCAATAAATTTCTTGGCCTTTTCTATTGAATAATCCACAGAACCTGAATCAATTAGGAACTGTTTTGCCTTCTGAATGCTTTCCGGATCTGTCTCTCTCCCCCTCAAAACGCTTTTCAGATGTCTCTTCCCAGCCTCGTTTCCATTCTTCAGCGCATAAATCATAGGCAGCGTAAGAGCACTGTGCTTTATGTCTGTGAACGGAGTCTTGCCGATGATCTCCTCCTTTCCCACAATGTCCAGAATATCATCTGCAATCTGAAAGGCCATTCCCACATTGAAGGCAAAATTGAACATGTTATTCTGGTCTTCTCTTGATGAACCCGCAACCATTGCAGCAGTTTTAGCCCCCGCTGCAAAGAAGTATGCCGTCTTGTTAGTTATAATATTGAAATAAGTATCCTCAGTGATTTCAAAATTCCCGAGATTCATGGATTCCTCTATCTGTCCTTCTGCAAGCTTTTGAGCCGCCTTTGCCACAACATTGGAAACATCAATCCCATATGTGGCTCCAATCCTGTAAGCAACTGAGAACATGAAATCACCTGTTACTATTGCATCCCCAAGACCATATTTTTTATGAAGCGAAGGCATGCCCCTCCTCTCTTCAGCTTCATCAATTATATCATCGTGGATCAGGCTGGCACTGTGCATTATCTCGTAAGCGACTGCCAGGTCGAGTGCATTTTCTACCGGCTTTGTGGTGCTTAATTCATAAACAAGCAGGACAATCAGTGGCCTGAGTCTCTTTCCGCCTGAGGATACTGTATAATTTGACATCTCGTTCAATTTCTCATTGTCCGTCTTCAGGACCTCCGAGAGTCTTTTGTTAATCAGATCAAGTTTGCCACTCAGATCAACACTGATTTTTAGAACTTCTGACATTGAATCAACAATACCATATCACTCGGGAGCAATTTAACCTTTTTAAGAATTTTTTGTGAAAAGTATTTATATATTAAGAGAAAAAATCATTTTGAGAGCGTTATCTCGATAGAGGAAACATTTGATTCTCCTCTTTCTCCTTGGACTTTCTCTGTTTCGATATGTATGTCTGAGTACTTTGCATTTGGCATGAATTTGTTCTTAGTAATTTCTGCTATATCCACGGCCTTGCTTATGGATTTTCCTCTAGCCTTTATTACTATTTTTTCCACATTGTTGGTGTTGAACTGGGTAACTACAGCTAGCACATAATTCATTGTCGGCTTTTTTCCTACGTAAATGATGTTATTTTCTTCTGACATTGCGAATCACTTATGCTGTAAATCAAAAAAAGGTATTTAATCATATCTCAATTATTGGCACAGGCTATTATAAGAAGGATAGATCATTTCAGTCTTATCATTGTTTCTGTATTCTTTATTCCTCTAATCTCCCTTATCCTGTCTATAAATTCATTCAGTTCAATCAGGTTCCTGTACGAAACCATTATTGCCATATCCGATTTTCCAGCAACCTCGTAAACCTTCGCGGATATCCTCTTCAGTTCCTGCAATATATTGGACTTGCTGGAAGGATCGTATCTGGAAAGGATGATGGCCTCCTTCATTTCTGTTGTTTCTATGGTAAACCTGCTTATTACTTTCCTTTCCTGAAGGTTCTTTATCCTCCTTCTTACGGTTCCTTCTGAAACATTAATGACAGTTGCAATAGCCTTGTTAGTAAACCTGCTGTTTATTCGAAGCAATTCAAGGATCTTTTCATCCAGAAGATCTATGTTTTTATTCTTTTTATCTGTAAAGTGTTCCATCCGCCCCTTTTTCCTTTGCTGGATTTTTCTTGATCAACTCCTTGGGAACCTGATTCATTCTAATAATGTTAGTTGCCTGAACCATATAAATTGGAAGCCCCGTATTTGGATCATTGCCACCTTTCATTATTGCAACGATTTCCATCTTAATCTGGATTACAGAACCATCTTCCAGCTTTACCTTTACCCATTTGGGTTCTTCTTCTATTTCAAAATTAATTATCTCCCCGTTATCTGGAAGACCTCCCTGAAACACCATAATCATGAATGTATTAAGAATATATAAATCAGATTGGCTTAATATGAAAATCTATTTTATCCATTATGAACTACGGAATTTAAGCGAGGGTTGCTGAGCTTGGCCAAAGGTGCTGGACTTAAGATTCAGTCGCGTAGGCGTTCGTGGGTTCAAATCCCATCCCTCGCACTCTTGTAAAAGTTTAATGCGTGACCCAAAAAATAGGTCATTTTGAGATAAAATTTCTTAACAGAGATCACACACGGGATCATGATTAGATGAATTAATACTGTTAGGTTCTTAGAGCTCTAATAATTTCAGTCCTGTAATGCTAAACTTTGCAATGATACGGTTCTATTAAGGCATTTCAGGGCATGCATTTGCTTCATGGTATAATATCATTAACGTGTATTAGCAGTTCTATAAAGCCGTAGAAAAAGCATAATATTTGTTTTAATTGTATTCATAGATTGGATTTCAGATATTGACACTATCTGAATTTCTTGGTTCTATTGAACTAATGTTACAGTCTTATAACTCGATGGATGATTAAGAGATCTTAAATAAAAATAATTGTTCATCTAATATATTCACAGTTACCTTTTCTGAATAACTCGAATAAAAAATTAGACTGATAGGGTATAGATGTTTATAATGGCGTTTCACTCTTATTCATTTTCAGGTGTAACATGAAAAACCTATAACATGACAATATTCACATCTTTAAATATTGGCGTGACAACTGACTTTAAGATCAGATGTCAATCGATGGCATTGAGTACATAAAGCGATGATAGGTTCACGTTCCATGACATTACATTATGTCTGTTTTGTCATAGGAGGTTTTGTTACTGTTTTCAATTTTTGATACTGTAGTAACAAAAATTTTTTACTTATTTCAGTTTTAATGATCCTGGTTGCAATCAGTTTAAAATTATTATCTGGCTAAACATCTAAAATGCCTTGGGACGCCTTTGATTCTTTATTCCCTCAAGTTTAAGGCAAAGTTATCACATTAGAACCTTTCTAGATATGCCTTAAATCGTTTTTAACGTAAGGTTGAATATTAATAAAGTAAGAATCAGTAACAGAATAATGCATTATTCACTGAAACCATGATAATGAACCCGTTTCATTGATCTGATTTTGTCATTTTTTTCGGTATTCATATTGATATTAGCTGTATTTTAAGTCATTTCTGGCAGTTTAAATCTATCTATACCAGTTTATTGCCATCCATTAATTGATAGATTGCTGATAATGTTTACAAACTGGAAATTTACTGTTTACAGTCATGCAAATAACCTGCTGCATCTGGCTGTTTATTCATAAATCTCCTGAGGCGGAAATAGATAATAATGACCCGTAAACTTCTTGATTTCTTTTTCTGATTTAATTTTTCTTGAAACCATGACCATTAAACCGATTATGGCCAATAGTATTTCAACTGCAAGGGCGAATTGTGCAGGGGGTATCAGAAGAGTGAGGCGAATAAGTAAAATGTAAAGACAGATTACGTATATTATTCCTATTACCCTGTAATTCGGAAAACCTAAAAAGGATCTTCTGTATGCCCACTTAACAGGCGTTTTCCTTAGATTTCCCTCTTCATAACTCACTTAAATCTACCCCTGTATTGTTATCAATATTAGATATTAAAAATTTAGCCATCCTTCTTTGAAGAGGTAGTTTTTCTTCAAAATTGATTTTAAAATCATATGCTGAAATCACTACTATCACATGACTACCCGAACAATAGATATACTGGACTTGATAAAGTAGCACTATACGTTTGCTGTTCTTCACACGTATTGCCAGTGAGGGTTGTGTTAAAAACCGTAAATCCCTCACTGTATGTGAAATGATCAACCTGTTCCTGCTCAGAACCAATTTCATTTATCCCTATGGATATGTTTTGGTTGAACGTGTTTGAAACCAGGCAACATCCATAATTGAAATAATCGTATGGCTCATTCGGAGATGTAGATATAGCACTGTCAGAACATTTGAAGTTACCAACTAAACTTATTTTGTTGTAAATTGTGGTATTGCCAGTATGGTATATTTATTCCATAACTGAAGCATCAATTGATACACCAGATGTAGCTAATACTATGATATCTGCGCCTCCTGATGTTGCAACGCCTAAGATAGCAGCTGAAATTGAAATTGCAAATATGGTTATTGGGAGGTAATTAGTAGATTCAGTTGCACAGGATATTGCCAGGGATCTATAATCAAACAGCTACCTTTGGTTATCCTTCTCATTCTAAGATCTTCTTATATTATTCAAGCAAACAATCATGCATCTTTCTGCTTGTATTATTGGATCTGAGAAACTTCAATTTAATGAACTATTATGCTTCTTCCAATTTTTTTTACAATATTAAGCGAGAAAACTTAAAAAATTGAAAAAACGCCACCTCATCCATCAGGTCGATAATAAATCAACTAATCATAGAAACCCTCTGGTGGTTTAATGGAATAGTGACCGCAATACCTTTTGAATTGTTTTTCTGTTTTTATTATCTGCTTAAGAAGCATTAAACTCAGGATCATTAAAAAGAATAAGACAACATAAGTGAATATTGTGAGATGAAGTAATAGTACTACAATGAACAGCTCTGTGATGATAGCTCCGATACTGATACCTATAATTATATGTAATATGTTATATCCGAATACTACTTTTTTTAGGAGTCTTTTCTCTAAATCCTTGTTGGAATGAATTTTTCGGATCACCCAAGAATTAAATAATAATTGGAGGGGGAGGATGAGTGGAAGATAGTCATAAAAATAGATCGTGGTAATCACCCAAACAACAGATATGCTGGACTCATAAGAGAACCAGAGTACGTTTGTTCTTCTTCACAGGCATTCCCTGTCAAGGTTGTATTGAACAGAACAAAGTTTTCTCCAAAGCTGAAATGCTCCATAGTAGACACACCATTATATCCTGTTTCTAACTTAAAACTTTCGCTGAACATATTTGAGGCAAGATAGCACCCATAATTAAAATAAGGATACGGTTCATTGGGTGGTGTATCAAATGCATTTTGGCAACATGTAAGTTTCTGATCATGATTAATATTGTTTGATACAACTGGATGATCTGGATTGCTTATATATGTACCAAGAGCTATGGCAATTTCTACTGTAACTTCAGGAAAAACAGTAGTCAATGTAACAAAAGATGTTCCATCGGTTATTATAGTTATTATACCGGTTATTAAGGCTGCTGCTACACCTGCAACAAAGTATTCAATTGGAGTATAATCACAAGTGGTAGATACACATGCTTCTTTAAGTTGACAAAAACTTATTGACTGGTTTTGAACATCCTTACTGTTGCCAGAGTATTCAAAGGAATAGCATCTTTTGAGTGCACCCATAGTGTTTTTAGGAGATACCATGCTCTGATAAAGATATACCTTGCTGGAATCACTATTCAATATTATTCCTCCAGAAATTCCAGCGATTGTTTTTCCCGTTGAGGAATCAATCACTTTTCCCTGACCTGGAAACTCCTGTTGATCAGGAAATTGGTATCCAGTGGTGAAATTTATATATTCACTGAAAGAGTGACCCAGATGATCCTGGCAAGTCCATGTTGAAGTCCCTGGGTATTCATACGCAATTTCGAATCCACTGAAACAACCTATATTATTCAC
>JAJZIN010000025.1 GCA_021810575.1 Thermoplasmata archaeon | reverse complement strand
AACAGATTAATATAATAGGTGATTAAATGAAAATTCCTGATAGAGTGGTAATTCTTGGAGACAAGGAATCAGCTGTAATGGCTGCAAATAAGCTTGCAAATCGTACAAACAAGAAAGAAATCGAAATAATAGTGATTGGAAAACGTGTCAATGTTGAATTCAGTGATTCCAATATATTCGTTCCCTTCTCTCTCGTGGATCACCATTTATTGAGGAGAAGCATGAATTCAATGCTGCATACTAATATTGAGTATATTGAAGATGAGATTGTTTCATTGAATATTAAGGATAAAAGTTTGAATACCAGGGGTGGAAAGGTTGTCAGATATGATTATCTCCTCATAACAAACCCTGTAGAAGGAGATCACACCACAATTACCGGATTCTCAGAAGATGCAAGAACTCTTGACACCATTCAGGATTCATTAAGATTGAAAGAAGATCTCCAGAACATTAAAAGTGGAGAGATTGTAGTATATCAGGATGGGACGCATTCCCGAAGCCCTCTTGTTGGGGCTAATCTCTGTGTATTGCTCAAGAATCACTTTAAAAGGAATGGAACTGATAAGAACATGAAGATAACCTATCTCAATTCATCCAAAACAATAATAGAAAACAAAAATTTTCATGAAAAAATAGATCAGGTCCTGCAGGAGAATGGAATTAAAACTGTGTACGGATTTAAACTGGATCAGTTGAATGTGAAGAATAAAGAACTTCAAACAAGTGATGGCACTGCAGTGAAATATGATATTCCAGTTATATTTGCACCATCCAGAATGAAGAATTATCTGGTTGGTGCTGGTTTTCCCAAGTCAGATAGTTCCCTAATAGAGATTGACTTCAAAAATCTTAATGTTAAAAACTTCCCCGAAGTCTACATTTCATCCATGGAACCCAAGTACATATCGAACTACTGGAATATAGTCCATGTTGAGCTTGATTATATCACGGCTAAAATTGCACACTTAATCAGTGGGTATCCTGACCCTGAAGACTATAAGGGTGCAACTTACATTGACTACCTAATAACCGATGAAGAGAGGGCTACAAACATAGTAATTGATAACAACGGAGAATATAGCGAAGGAAAACAGAGCAAAACAGATTACTTGCTGAAGTTATACTCGTACAATTCATTCTTTGGTAGTTATTCACAGGGATTTTTGTGAGGTGTTAAACATGGAAAATGAAAAAAATGAAAAAGATCAGGTTGAAATTGCACTGTCAGAATTAATGGGTGATGACCAAACATTGCTTGGGGTTCTTAATCTTGTAAAGATGTTCAAAGACTCTGGCAATCTGGAAGTCCTGGAGAAGTTGCTCACAGAAAATATGCCGGGTAATACAAAGGCATACACACCTCTCATAGATAAGAGAGAGCTTCATATGGGTGGAATTTCTCTTGCAAACGCCCTCGTTGCACTAATGGCATCTGTTTCAGGTAAGACTTCACAGTCAGTGCTTAATGTCTTATTATATAACAGTGAAGATATATGGGATTCCATGATAGATGGTGCAAAACAACCTGAGAACTTCTCTCTGTTAAGATTGATGGGCATGCTTAAGGATCCAGAGGTCGCAGCAGGACTGAGTGCAGTAATGAATGCTTTGAAGACTCTTGGTTCACTTTTGAAAAAGGTAGACACTGAATGACCCTGTCCATATCTTTTCACTATGATAGGGAGGTTGGATTCAAAAGTGATTCCGCCGAGATGGAAACAGTCTATCTCAGGGACCCTATAATAAATAACCCCATGATCTATTCACCAACTGAAACAATGCTATTCGCAATGTCTGGTTGCTCTTCGTATGATGTGGTTTTGATAATTTCTAGAATGAGGAAAGAGATTAAAAAATACGGAATGCAGGTTGATGCAGAGAGGGAGACAGAGGAACCTAAAGTTCTTAAGAGCGCCAATTTCACATACACCATAGATGCAGAGGTAACAGAAGAGCAGGCCCTAAGGGCCATAAACTTGTCACTGGAAAAGTACTGCAGCGTTACTATATTGGCAAGGAGAGGAGGCGTCCGTGTTACCTACTCCCTGATCCTGAATGGAAAGAAAGTATGTGAAAAGCAGGAACCTAAACTGGACTAAAGATTTTTAATTCCATGCCCAGTAAGTATTAGAAGAGAACTTTTTCCAAGATTAAATTTCTTCAAAGCCGCATAGGTTATGGCTGAACTGTATTCGCAGTCTATACCAAGATTGAGAAGGTATTGTTTTGCATCGATAATTTCATTTTCAGAAATTACCTCGCACCTTCCGTACGTTTTTATTATTGAACTCAGAAGTGAATACCTGAGAGGTAACACACCTGTTAGAGCATCAGCAATTGAGGGTTCTGGTTCTCTGTCAATATTATTCAACCTGTTATACATCCCACTCGCTTTTTCTGGCTGAATTGCCCAAAGTGTTGGAATGGATTCTATCAATCCATTCTGAAGCAAGTGTGAAAAACCCTCAAATATGCCAAGATATAATGTTCCTGTTGAGAAAGGGATGAGAATGTTATCCGGCATATGTTCTATTTGTTCATATATTTCGTAGGCAATAACTCTAAACCCATCGTAAAATTCTGGCCAGTACTGATGACCAAGGTATTTGAGACCGCTATTTTTTGCACTATTTTCTACATCTTTTCTCGATCCATTTATTCTTTCAGTTCTAGATCCGTACCCTTCAATTTGTTTCATCTTATTTGGGTTAGCTGAAACTGAAGTGAATACTGTCGCTTTAAGCCCCAACATTTTAGAAAACATTGCAAAAGACGCACCGGCATTTCCAGAGGAATCCTCACTTACTTCGTCTCCCTCCTGAAGGAACTTTTTGTATTTCAAGAATGAAAAGAGAGTGTTCATACCCCTATCTTTATAAGAAAGTGTAGGATTATAAAATTCGAACTTAGCCATAAACTGATTTGTTTCAATTATGGGTGTTTTTAAATTGATCGGAATGATGGGAGTCTCGAAATAATCATAGTTTGAAACCGTATTCTTTTCATATGGTCCGGACACTTTTATAATGAAAGGTGATCCACAGGTATTACATACGAGTTCAAAATTTTCTCTTGAAGCACCACATTTACTGCAAAAAACTTTTGTTAAAACCATAAGCGTATATTATGAGTAATTTTAAAAATTTATATAAAAATTAGAGGGAAGAGTAATAATCTTCGTTATATGGCTCTGGCTTCAGGCCTTTCCTTGTTCTGATCTTTGAAACAACTTCCTTCTGTATCTCTGGAGGTACTTTTTGATAGCCTGAGTTCTCTGAACTCCATAGAACCTTACCACCAGTAGCACTTCTAATAGCAGATGCAAAACCAAACATGCCTGAAACTGGAACTCTAGCAACGATTACTATATCATCGCCCTCAATGTTCATCTCGTCAACTACTCCCCTTCTCTGCTGAATTTCGTTGGTAACTGAACCCATTATATCCTGTGGTACATTTATATAGACTTTCTGGATAGGCTCCATCAATACTCTCCTGGCCTGACAGATTGCCCCGTAAAGTGAGTTTCTACCAGCAGGAATTACCTGTGCAGGACCTCTGTGAATACTATCCTCGTGTAACTTTGCATCGACTAGAGATGCTTTTATATGAGTCATTCCTTCATTCGCCAGTGGGCCTCTTTCCACAACCTCTTTAAACGATTCCAGAAGCAGTTCCATGGTTTCATCTAGATACTGAATTCCCTTTGTAACATCAAACATTACATTTTCTCCCATTACTGCGGTTATTCCTCTTGCAGTATCCCTATCAATTCCTGCATTCTGTAACTGTTCAATTGTAGCCCTCTTATCCTTGAACTTTGAACCCTGTGGTAAAACACCATCTCTGATTAATTGAACCACACTTTCCTCCAGTGGCTCAACCTTGAAGTAGAATTTATTATGCTTATTTGGTGATTTTCCCTCGAATGGCCCTCCTGTTCTTTCTACAGTTTCCCTATACACAACTATTGGGTCAGAGGTTGTAACTTCAATCTTGTAATCGTTCTTGATTCTATAAAGCGTTACTTCAAGATGGAGTTCACCCATTCCTGAAATAAGATGTTCACCTGTTTCCTGGTTTATGTTTACCTGAATAGAAGGATCAGCTTTGGAGACAGTTTTTAGTACATCAATTAATTTCGGCAGATCTGAGGTGTGTTTCGCTTCAATTGCGAGTGTGACCACCGGATCTGTGTAATGAGTCATGGGTTCAAAAGGTTCCATATCTGCAACGGCTGATACTGTTGAACCGGCAATTGCACTCTTGAGCCCTATAACGGCTGCGATGTTTCCTGCTGGAATTGAGTCAACCTGAATTCTATCTGGACCAACCATCATTGCAATGGTTTGAATTTTGAACTTGCCTGAAGCACTGCTTATGTATAGTTCCTGCCCTTTTGTTAAAGTACCACTGAATACTCTCCCAACTGCAATTTCACCAGCATGTGGATCGACAATAATTTTTGTAATCATCATTGCAAGTGGACCCTTTGTATCGCAAACCATCATTGATTTGCCTACCTGCGACTCGAGATCTCCGTGCCATACGTTGGGTATCCTGTATTCAGAAGCCTGTTTAGGATCTGGCAAATGATGAACCACCATATTTAAAATGATTTTATGCAATGGTGCTTTTTTGGCCAGTTCTTTCTGCTTGCCCTCCCTCACCATTGATACAATATCATTAAAATTGACATTGAAGACCTTCATTGCAGGCACTGAAATAGCCCAGTTATTATATGCTGAACCAAATGATACCTTTCCGTTTTGAACGCTTAATTCCCATTCCTTTTTGAACTTATCTGGCGCATATTTAGCAATTAGTTTATTAACATCATTAATTATTTTAATAAATTTCTTCTGCATTTCCTCAGAATTTAGCTTTAATTCGTTGATTAACCTATCGACTTTGTTGATGAACATGGTTGGTTTAACATATTCCCTTAGTGCTTGCCTTATTACAGTTTCAGTCTGTGGCATTACACCCTCCACAGAATCAACAACTATAATGCAACCATCTACAGCTCTCATTGCCCTTGTTACATCTCCACCAAAGTCTACATGTCCAGGAGTATCAATCAGATTAATCAAATAATCCTTACCGTCTACCTGATGAACCATTGAAGCGTTAGCTGCGTTAATTGTTATTCCTCTGGCCTGTTCCTGTTCATCATAATCCAGCATTAACTGCTTTCCGGCAAGATCCTCACTCATCATCCCTGCTCCAGCAATTAAATTATCACTGAGCGTTGTTTTACCATGATCAATGTGTGCAGCAATATCAATATTTCTTATACTTTCAGCCTTATTAACTAATGTTGCAGCCTTTGCAATATTATCTTCCTTTCGACCCATAAAAACACCTTTAAAATATTAGAAAAAATTAATTTTTCATTTGAATTTCTATCTGGACCCCGTCTGGTATTGAGATTTTCATCACCTGCTTAAGTGTCCTTTCGTCTCCATCAATATCGATGAGTCTCTTATGTACCCTCATTTCCCATCTGTCCCAGGTCGGTGAACCTTCTCCATCTGGGCTCTTTCTTACTGGAACGGTTAATCTTTTGGTAGGTAATGGAACAGGACCGTGAATATCAACCCCTGTTCTTTGCGCAATACCTTTGATCTCCCTGCAGACCTCGTCCACTATCCTATGATCAGTTCCACTCAGTGAAATCCTAGCTCTATATGATACCATGATGTTCACTTTACTTAGTTTCTACTTCCTGGCAGAGACCTGCGGCAACAGTTTGCCCCATATCCCTAATAGCAAACCTACCGAGTTGTGGGAATTCTGCAACCTTCTCTATTACCAATGGTTTATCTGGAACCACTTTAACAACCGCTATATCTCCAGTTTTGATGAACTGAGGATTGTTTTCTTTTGTTGTACCGTCCTTAGGGTTGATTGTCTTTACGAGCTCTTCAAACCTGCACGCAACCTGAGTTGTATGAACGTGAAATACCGGCTTGTAACCAACTGCAATAACGCTTGGATGGTTCAGAACTACTATCTGAGCCGTGAATGATTTGGCTACGGTTGGTGGTGCATTAACTGGTCCACAAACATCTCCTCTCTTGACATCATTTTTGGCTATTCCCCTTACATTGAACCCTACATTGTCTCCTGGTTCTGCCTGGGGCAATGACTCATGATGCATTTCCACAGATTTTACTTCCCCCTGCTTATTGGCCGGCATGAATATAACCTTGTCTCCAGGTTTTATAATTCCTGTTTCAACTCTTCCAACAGGAACTGTTCCTATTCCAGTTATGGAATAAACGTCCTGAACTGGTAGCCTGAGAGGCTTGTTTGTTGGTTTCTCGGGTACCTTTAATGATTCTAATGCTTCCAGTAATGTTGGTCCACTGTACCATTTCATGTTTTCTGATTTTTTCGTTATGTTATCTCCCTTATAACCACTAATTGGGATTATTGGAAAATTCCTGTAACCAACAGACGCCATGAACTTCTCTATTTCTCCCTTTACTTCTGTGAATCTCTTTTCACTGTAAGGTGGTTGTACTGAGTCCATCTTATTTGCAAGTACTATGATCTGTTGTACTCCAAGTGTTTTTGCAAGGAATGCGTGTTCTCTTGTCTGTGCCATGATCCCTTCTCCTTCCCTTGCAGATATTACAAGCATAGCTGCATCTGCCTGGCTTGTTCCAGTAATCATATTTTTTACAAAGTCCCTATGCCCTGGTGCATCAATGATAGTGAAGTAGTACTTATCTGTCTCAAACTTCCTGTGAGATAGATCAATTGTAACTCCTCTTTCCCTTTCTTCTTTGTACCTATCCATTACCCAAGCAAACTCGAACGTAGCTTTTCCTTTTTCATCGGCCTGTTTCTTGTAATCATCGATTATGTGCTGTGGAATTTCACCGTGCTCGAACAGCAGTCTCCCTACTAAAGTCGACTTTCCATGATCAACATGCCCTATCGTTACCAAATTTATGTGTGGTTTTTGTCCTGCCATTTATTCACCTTTTACTTATTTGAGTTATCCCGTTAGAGGATTTTATTTATTAAACTCTTCGTACGGTAATTTATAATAGTTATAATAGGTTTTCCAATTGCTTTCACTTTTAGTAAAACTAGCACGTTAACGTATAGTGTAGGAGTAGAGGATGTTCAATACCCATTGCACTTTAGGATGGATAGTTTTCAAAATGCTCCTTAAATGGTTTCTTTCTAATAATCGAAACATTTAATTTCACTGTTATTATTTCGTAAAGTTTAAAGTGCACCTTTAGAGGGATTGAATGGCTGGAGAAAGATCAAATAAAAGAACGAAGGATAAGTGGAAAGAAAAGAAATGGTACAGAATTATGGCTCCGAGTCAGCTTGGAGGAAAAGAAATAGCTATGACAGTGGGTACTGGACCCGATAGTATAAAAGGAAGAGTGGTGGAAATTCCTATATCAGACTTTTCTGGGAATTTCAAAAAGTCAAACGCAAAGCTCGAATTTAAGGTCTTAGATTGTGTTGGTACTAAGTGCAGTACAATTTTTGTTGGTCATTCTGTTAACGACGATTATATAAGAAGAATGGTAAGGAGAAGAAAGGAGAGAATTGATATTGTAAAGGATGTAAAAACTACCGATGGTTACGAATTTGTTCTTAAAGTGGTCGCTGTAACAGAAAATAAGTTGACATCAGCTAAAAGTGTTGAGCTGAGAAATGCCATTACTCAAATTGTTTCTGAAAAAGTTAAGAATATGGATTACTTTGAATTTGCTAGATTTATAATAGAAGATGAATCAGTATCAGAAATATTAAACGGAGTCAAAGATATATACCCGCTCAAAAAGCTGGAATTTAGAAAGTCAGAGCTCACAAGCACTGGAGAGAAATATAACTTTTCAGTTCCTGAAGATGCCCCGGCAGAGGAAGTCCCAGCTCAATAATCTAAAAACTATTTTAAGCGCCGGGGTGGCTTAGTAGGTGGAGCGCCGGACTCATAAGAATTTTTCTGAGAAATCCGGAGGTCTCGGGTTCGATCCCCGATCCCGGCATACATTTAAATGTAGAATGTTTAGTTCAAAAATCTCAAATGATTCTGCTAAAAGGTTGGAATAATAACTTGGATCTGAAAGTTAAGGTTTGTTTCATATTGAGCGGCATAAAAGACTCGTATATGCTATCATAATTTTGTCCTGGTTAATCTTGAAAGGTTAGATTCCAATATTTCATGAGCGGTTTCTTTGGCATCAGAATGAGGTATTTTGTTAAGATTATCTAACACTTTTGTGATATCTTCAACTGGTCTGTTCTGGCTCATTTTCCATTTTGCAATTATTTCTGTAACTTTTATTCTAAAACCGACAATTTCCTCTATCATTTTTTGATAATAATCTTCTTTTTCTTTTTGTAATGCCGCCCACTCTGGGTCGAATTCAAGACTCAGTTCTTTTAACAAGAGTTCTGTTTGACTTCTCTCCAGTAATTCTAGTATCCCATTAATTTTCACAGTAGCGTAATCCCAGGTTGGAACAGAAGACTCTATTGTATACCATCTGGGTGATATATAATGATGAGGTCCGAGAAATAGAACGGTAACCTTCTTATTTTTGGAAGTTTTCCACTGATCATTATTTCTGGAAAGATGTCCATAAAGGATAAAAGAATCTCCCTCTGGTTTTATGATAAACGGAATTTGTGAGTTAAATATCTCGTCATTGACTGATGTAAGAAGTAACCCAAAACTGTTCTTCCTGATAAACTGATAGACCTTTTCTTGATCTGTCACCTTAAATTCATTTGGTATATACACAGTAGATCATGGTAATTGGATATATTATCTTATAAAGATCAATTTCTGATTAAATATGCTTTTCAAGAAATAGATTTGCTGAACCGTTCTCTGTAATTTTTAATGGTCCTGTAAAAAAATATTAGGAGGACTGTGGCAATAAAGCCAGGAAATGTGACATATATCCAGAAAAGTATATGACTTGAAATAACTGGTAAGAATGCTCCACCAAGAAGTGGACCGAAAGCACGCCCTGCCGAACAGAATGCATTGTATATTCCGATATTTGTACCGATTTTCTCCTTTCTGGAAATACTTGCGACTATGGAGTAGCCATTTGGGAATGATAGATTCTCTCCCATTGTGAATACTGCGGTTGATACTAGCATCTGAATAAGGTTAGAGTCTAGTCCATAGGATGCAAAACCCAATGTATAAATCAATCCCCCCAGAATTAATGCTTGAAATTCCCCCATTTTTCTGGAAATTTTGTAGAAAAATGGCTGTGTAAAGGCTACTAATAACCCATTAAGCATATAGACTAACCCTATTTCATAATACTGCCCAGAGAATATTCCATCGGAGTAAAGTGAGAGAGATATTGTTTCCTGAGCCTGGACCATAAATATCAGTAGTGCTGAAACAGAAATAACAATAAGTGCCAGATTACTGGTGTTGAACTTTAGGTGTTTTTCCTCTATATTTAAGGGAATATTTCTTACCTTTAAGGAGATTAAAAACGAGATCAAGGCAGTTACAGTAAAAAAATAGAAGATACCGGGGAATCCGAAATATGACAGTATAAATCCGCCCATGGCAGGACCAAAACCCCAGCCCAGATTGTTACCCACTCTCATTATGGAAAATCCCTTCAGCTGAACATTGCTAGATCTGGAAACAAGAGCGTTTG
>JAJZIN010000024.1 GCA_021810575.1 Thermoplasmata archaeon | reverse complement strand
TTGTGAGTACGATAACATCTATGGGGTCACCATCATCATAGTATGTTCGCGGAACGAAGCCATAATCTGCAGGATACATAACTGATGAATGAAGAACCCTGTCTAACATTATTCCAGGACCTTCTTTGTTGACCTCATACTTGTTTCTGCTTCCCTTGGGTGTTTCTATTACAGCATAGAATTCTTCCGGGGCATCATCACCAGGAGATGTTGTAATCCATAAACTGTTATTTGCCATAGTCAATGATTGCACCATTATTATTAATTCTATCATTCACAATTCAAATAGGATATTCAAATCGGTTTTGACTGGAATATGGCGAAATCTCTATGAACACTTATATACGCGGATTACCTTTTCTTCACTGTGATGGAGAACAAATACTCGCAGGTGTACAAGAAGCAGCATTATGGCCTGGTAGGAAAACACTCAGCAGTAAAGGTATGCCACTGGACAAAAAGTGAAATGACTGGAGGCGCATCCTGCTATAAGGGGACGTTTTATGGAATAAACTCACATCAATGCATTCAGATGACTCCTGCTCTCAATTCCTGCACTGAAAATTGTTCATTTTGCTGGAGATTCAATGGGTTTGACAGCATGCATATTGGGGACGAGGATGACCCGGAATTCATATTGAATGAAAGCATAAAAGCACATTTGAAATTGATTTCAGGGTTCAAGGGTAATCCGAAGGTAACCGAAGAAAAGTGGAAGGAAGCGTCAAATCCAAAGCACATTGCCATATCACTCACAGGAGAACCCACTCTTTACACAAGGCTGGGCGAATTCATAGAGCTGGCCCATAAAAGAGGTATGTCAACCTTCCTCGTGACCAATGGAACCCTTCCGATGGTTCTTGAGAAACTTCACCCATTACCCACCCAGCTCTATGTGACGACAGCTGGACCTGATAAGAAAACATTCAATGAACTCCTGAATCCAGCCATGGGCAATGCATGGGAAAATTTCCAGAAAACGCTTGAGCTCATGCCATCACTGGATACAAGGAAGGTTATAAGACACACACTTGTCAAGGATTTCAACATGCCATTTATTGATGAATATGCAAGGATGGATAGTATTGCGCAACCTGATTTCATAGAATCAAAGGGTTATGTACATGTTGGACAATCCATAGCAAGGCTATCTATAGATAACATGCCATCGCATAATGATATCATGGACTTTACCGTAAAACTTGGTGAGAATGTTGGATATGAAGTGGTTGCGGAAAGAAGGGAGAGCAGGGTGTCATTACTTGCAAAAGATCCATCCAAGGCAAAAATAGATTTTAACAGCATTTAAACACATACTTATTTTTATTCCATAAAAGAATACACTGTGGATGTTAGATTATACTTTTACTGAGGAGCAGGAACTGTTGAGGACTACAGTTAGAGAATTCTGCAACAGGGAGATAAAGCCAAGAATTAAGGATATGATAAGAAACAGAAGGATTCCTTCTGAAATTATAAAAGGAATGGCTGAACTTGGAATACTCGGAATGACAATACCTGAGAAATATGGAGGGCCAGGTTACGACGCAGTGACTGTAGGGATAGTTGCTGAGGAAATCGGAAGGGCAGATCCTACAGTTTCAATACCGGTATTTTTTCTTGTTGACAATGCATGGTCATATCTCATTTCGAAATATGGATCTGAAAGGTTAAAGACAGAATTTCTGCCAGATGTGGCTAAAGGAAGGAAGATAATTGGAATTGCATCAACAGAACCAAATTTTGGATCTGATGTTGCTTCCATGACCACTGTGGCGAAAAAAAGTAGCAGAGGTTATATGGTTAATGGTGAAAAAAGTTACATAAGCCTTGTGCGCGACATAAAGGAGATGGGAGGTGGGTACGTAACGGTAACAAAGACTGCTCCTGAGAAACCCGGTACCTCTGGAACTTCCCTCATATTCCTCCCGTATTCTGAGGGGCATTTTGATATAACCTATCTTGAAGAAATGGGCAGAGAAGGTTCAAGCTGGGGTGCATTCAGGATAAAAGATTATGAGGTTCCCGAGCACTACCTTATAGGAAAGGAGAATGAGGGTTTCAAGATTATCCATGAGGGATTTGAATTTGCAAGAGCCCTGATTTCAGTAATAAGTGCGGGAACTGCGCTGGAATCCATAAACAGGGGAATAGAATACATGAAGCAGAGGGTGGCCTTTGGAAAACCTCTCACCAAATTCCAGGGGCTCCAGTTCCAGGTCGCGGACAATGTGGCAAAAATGGAAACTGCACTGGATATGGGATACAGGGCATTGTGGGTATACGACCAGGAACAGAAATACCATAAGTTCACAAGATTCCAGGTAAGCAAGGAAATAGCCAAGGCCAAGCTACTCTCAACAATGTGGGGGTTTGACGCAGTGAATGATGCATTGCAATGGCAGGGAGCCTTTGGGTATTCAACAGATTGCCCCGAAGAATATTCTCTAAGGGGTATCAGATCTTTCCAGCTTGCAGAAGGCTCAAGGGAAATAATGAAACAGATCATTGCGAGAGAATCTATAGGGAAAGAATATATCTGAAGAAATAAACCCTATTTTTAAACTCCTCTAACCATGAACAATTTCTTCACTGTGTTAAGTTCCATGTGAGACTGTCATTAACTAAAGGAAAACTACTTCTGAAATTACTGATTTTTCCTGGGTATCACATTCCTTATAAGTAATTTTATCTGGCCAGCGGTTATTTCCTTGAAGAATAAACTCATTATCAGGTATATGAACAGACTTAACAGTATTACTGGAAACAGGATTATGAATGAATAAGGCCTTATATAAATTGCAGAAAGTAGTAGGAGAACTCCACTTGGAAATGCTACAACTATATGAATGATAGTAGTGGACCTTGTTCTTGTCTCGTTTATTTTCCTGAAATATTCCTTGTAGAGAAAATAAACTAGAAAATTGGCAGCCGTATAACTTATGGTGGCACCTTCAACACCTAGGGAACCCAGCCTGATTCCAAGAATGCTTGTGGGTATCAGGATTACATTTAGTATTATGTTGAGGATTATTCCACTCAATGATATCCATGCAACCATATGCTGCTTTCCCTTCGATATTATGGAACTGGAAAATGGATATGTTAATGCACCAACATATCCCCCAACTGCTATTATACTGAGTGATGTTGCATACATCAGATATCTTGCGTTGTATATATTCAGGATGAATGGAGACAGGAAGAACAGTATCATTGCAAATGGTGCTGAGATGAGCGAAAGGATTCTTTCATATTCCATTATTTTAGTGTTCTGGATCTCCTTAGTATCTTCCAGATTCCTCATGAGTAAAGGAAGAATGAAAATAGTGACAGGACCTGTAAGAGTTGCAATTATGGATATCAGTTTCTGATCTGTGTAAAGCGCCCCTGTTGCCACCGCTCCCCAGTAGAACTGGACTATGATTTTATCAATGTTTCCATTTACGATGCCTATACTTGTTGCAAATGCCAGTGGAATTGCAAATCTTATGTACTTTTTAATCGTTTCAAATGCTGGTTTTCTGAAAATCCAGGGACGACCGTGCAACCAGAGGAGTATGATATAGATCAGGTATGAAAGACTGTACAGAGAAGCGAGTATTACTGTAATTTGTGCACCCAGAGACCCTTCGATATGCAGATAGTACAGGACTCCTATTCCGATGAAGATGGAGTTCCTGAAAACTGACTCTATCAATCTAGGAATTGCTATGTTGTATGATTGCATATTAGCCTTGTAATAATTGTTGAAAACTGGCATGATGTTCAATATGGTGTAGTAGGGAATGATTGCAATAATGGTCCAGAATTCTATGGGGTTCTGAAAACCTCTCCTCAATACATCCGTCCAGAAGAATAAGGAACCCAAAACCACCCCTATGTATATCAGATTCAATACTACTTTTATTACAAGATATGCACCCATATCCTCTGCCTTGTCACCTTGGCCAGATATGAATTTTACATATGTTGTATTGAATCCAAGGTCCGTAACTAATGAAAAAAGAGCACCAAACGCAAGAGCGTAACTGAGATATCCCCAATAGACTGGACCTATGTAACGGTTTATGAAAAAAAGTGCAATATATCCTAATAATGAAGAAATAAAGGTTTGAAAAAATATAGCTGGAGATTTATTAGAGAGCAATTTAGCGTATATTAAAAGGTTGTATTAATAGTTTAAAGATTAATCTTCCCCGCCCATTCCGCCGGGTGCTCCGCCTGGAGGTGAGGCGCTGCCTGATCCCTTTGTTGCAATGACATCATCTATTCTCAGGATCATCACGGCTGCTTCAGTGGCTGCATCAATTGCCTGCCTTCCAACTCTGATAGGCTCAATGATTCCTGCTTTTGTCATATCCTCTATCTCTCCCGTGTACAGATTAAGGCCGTATGCTACCTTTCCCTTTGCGTGAGCGGTCCTCAGGTTTATCAGTATATCTATTGCATTTATACCAGCATTTTCAGCGAGTGCTCTTGGTATCTCCTCCATTGCATTTGCAAATTTCTCTATGGCGAGCTGCTGCCTGCCTCCAACCTGAGTTGCATAATCCCTCATCTTTACCGCAATCTCAACAGCTGATGCTCCACCACCAGCAACATACTTACCATCTTCAATTACTGCTGCAACAACATGTATAGAATCGACCATTGATCTTTCGATTTCATCAACAACATGCTCAGTTCCTCCTCTGATGAGAAGACTCACTGCCTTTGGATTCTTGCATCCTGTAACGAAGGTCATGTAGTCGTCTCCGATCTTTACCTGTTCCACTGATGCAGCGTTTCCCAGATCAGATGATGATAGTTCATCAACGGATGATGCGATTGATGCACCGGTAGCCTTTGATAACTTCTCAATGTCACTCTTCTTGACTCTCCTCACTGCATAGATTCCTTCCTTTGAGAGGTAATGCTGAGCCAGGTCGTCAATTCCTTTCTGTGTGATGAGAACATTTGCACCTGTTTCCTTAACTTTCCTGACCATTTCCTTGAGCATCTGTTCTTCCTGAGAAAGAAACTTCTGTATCATGGTTGGGTCATCAATCTTCAGATTTGTGTCAAATTCTGGTTTCTTGATTTCCAGTGCTGCGTCCATAACGGCGATCTTTGCATTCTTTACTTCATCTGGCATGCCCGGATGAACTTTCTCCTTATCAACAATTATACCGTATATGAGTTCAGTATCATCAATGTCTCCACCCTGCTTCTTGACAATCTGGACATTGTCCATGTCTACCTTGTATCCATCTTCGGTCTTCTCTGCTACAGCCTTTATTGTTTCGTATGATATGTCAGCCAGCTTGACCTTGCTCCCTGTTGCAGACTTGCTGCTTAGGGAGGTTTCCGCCATCTTAACGATCTTTGCCTTATCGTCAATCTTCACTGGGGTACTGGCCGCTTCCAGAATATCCTTGGCTTTCTGAGCAGCCATTCTATATCCCTCTGCAATAACTGTTGGATGAACATTCTGGTTTATCAGTGATTCAGCTTCCTGAAGTAATGCACCAGCTATTATAACTGCTGTTGTTGTTCCATCCCCAACCATTGAATCCTGTGTCTTTGATACTTCAACCATCATTTTTGCGGCTGGGTGTTCTACATCCATTTCCTTCAGAATTGTGACTCCGTCGTTTGTTATGACGATATCTCCAAGTGAATCTACAAGCATCTTGTCCATTCCTCTTGGGCCCAGACTTGTTCTTACTGCTGCAGCGATACCCTTTGCAGCGTCAATATTGGCCTTCATCGCGTCTCTTCCGGTTTCTCTTTTGGAACCTTCTTTTAATATGAATATTGGTTGTCCTCCCATCATTGTAATCACATAGTAAAAATAAACTTCTATATAAACATTTTTAGAATTATACTGTTTATTTAACATAAGGTTAGTATCATGAAAAACAGAATTCACATTATATATTGCAGATACAAGACTTGAAAAAGATAATTTATCTCCAATGCATAATGACAGTATGGCTGCCAGAAATGAAACAGCAGTGAGCATACTTCTGAGTCATAATCAAATACTCCTCCTGAAAAGAAAGGCCAGATCAGATGATCCGTGGTCAGGAGATATGTGCTTTCCTGGTGGATTCGTCAAGGAGGGGGAAACACCATATATGGCATCATTGAGGGAACTTAGGGAGGAGACGGGAATAGAACAAAACTTTGTCTCCTTTCAATTTGAACATAAGGTATTCCATCCTGTGAGATCATCATCAATAAACGTGCATCCGTTCGTATATTTGTGTAAGGAGATTATGCCAATCAATCCAGATTCAGAAATTGAAAGAGGTGGGTGGTATATGCTTGGATCAGAAGTGAAATCGCATGATGAGAGGATGGGTGACTATATCAAATGGAATGGAGATATCATATGGGGACTCACCTTCAGGATATACGACAGCCTGAAGGAAATTCTATACGAAATGGGTAGAAAAGACTGACTGTGATCATCTTTATTTGACTTACGCTAAGTTTACTGCTCCTCACTGGTGATAAATGTTCCCCTTATGGTTGGCTTTACCCTGACCACAAAATCGGAAAGTCCCATGAGAGAACGTTGCAGTTCCCATAATCTGCCAGGTTTACCAATTGCCAGTACAAATCCCTGATTCCCTCCTCCGAGAAGACGTGCACAGTCTGCACCGCTTTTCAGGGCAGTGCTGATTATGTTATTCACCGCACTGCTTGTAACCTTTTCACTCAGTGTCTTCTTCACGTTCCATCCCTCGTTGATCAGTTCCGTGAATGATTTGTAATCTTCTTCCTGAACTGATTTTACAAGTCTGGCTGTCAGATCGCTTATCTTCTGCAGCTTCTCGATTGTTCCTGAATCATTCTTTGATGACTTTTCAACCTGGTTCTTCAAGACCTCTGAACTTTCCCTTGTGCCTCCAGTGTAACATATGAGCATTCCATCACCGATCCTCTCCAGGAATTCGCTTCCCTCAAATTTTTTTACCTTGATATCAATTCCGTCAGATTCCATGTACTTGAATCCTCCAAGAGATATGGCGTATGGATCCTGAATGCCGAGGGTTATTCCAAAGAAATTCCTCTCCTTTTCATATGAAACCCTTGCAAGCTGCATCGGGTCTTCGTATTCATTCCTGATCTCCAGGATGATCCTCATTAGTGCGGTGATCATTGCGCTTGATGACGCAAGGCCTGAACCTGGCGGTACCTCCCCATTTATATAGATCTTTCCATTCTTAATCCCATAATCTGATAGAAGGTCCAGGATCTTGTTCTGGAAGCTTTTGCCATGCTCATTTCCCATTATAACAGTTTTGAGGAAGTCTCTTGATGATACCTCCAGGGGATAACTGTCAGGTGTATAGATCACCTGTACACCATGATCTATGGTGGTGTTGAATACCCTGCTTCCATGCTGTTCAAGGAAAGGGGAAATATCCGTGCCACCGCCAAGAAAACTCACCCTCAGAGGACTGTATGAGACTAACCTTTTCACTTCAGGAAATTTCTTTCTGATATATTGAAATGATCTATGGAAGAAATTATTAACCAGTCAAGCAATGCTGAAATTAAATGGGCATATTGAATGAGGAACTCAGACCTAAGACATTCGATCAGGTTTTTCTCATAAAGGAGGATAGAGCTAAAATACAGGCATGGGCTGATTCATGGGATAATGGCAAACCTGAGAAGAGAGGTCTCATACTTGCAGGACCACCAGGACTGGGAAAGACTTCCATAGCATATGCTCTTTCCAACAGCAAGGGCTGGGATATTATTGAGATAAATGGATCGGAGGGGAGAACCGAAGATTTCATTAAACGAACCATTGGAATGTTTTCCCTCTACAAGGACCTTACGTGGGATGACGCAGAAGGAAGCAGGAAAAAAGCAGGGCTCATTGATGAAGCGGACAATATTTATGAAAGGAGTACAAAGGGTGGAACTGGTGAAAATGGAGGATACAAAGCGATTGTGGATATCCTGAAGAACACCTCCATTCCCATAATCATCACGATGAATGATTTTGCTAATTTCCGTTACAGGAAAGGGACAAATGCTGCGACCATAATCAACCTGTGCGAAGTTGTGGAAATAAAGAAGATATTTTCAAGGAAAGGAGGTACAGAGTATAGGAACATTGTAACGACCCTCGCTTCAAGAATAATAGAAACTAGCGGGAAGCTAGGACTCAAGCCCCAGAAAGTGACACTGGAAAAAATCATTGAGGGAGATTTGCCGGATATAAGGGCTTCAATAAATGATGCGGAAGCCTATGTTTTCTCACAGTCTGACTCTCTTATAAGTGCCGGAAACAGGGATGAACAGTCAATTATTTGGGACACTCTTTCTGGAATATTTCACAGGGACAGCTATTCAGATAATGTTACCCTTATAGACAACTCAGATTCGGACTCAGGTCAGATACTTCTCTGGATATCCCAGAATGTTTTTTCCCAGGCAAAGAATCTTGAAAGCGCTCTTGATGCTTTCGATTACGTATCGGTGATTGACCAGATGGACTGGTTTGCACACAGGCATAATTACTACAGAATGCTTGTTTATGTGAAAGATCTTGAGGCATTGTTTGCAACAAGATTTAAGGGCAAAACTGGTGTGTTCATTCCATTCAAGTTCTCGAACTACCTCAGCCAGATGAGCAAAACAAAAAAGAGCAGGGGGGCCAGGAACCAGGTTGCACAGGACCTTTCAAAAATATTGCATATCTCAAGGGAAGAGGCCTATGAAATGAGAGGAGTTTTGAAAGTTATGTCAAGGTTGAGAAAGGGATTCCAGAGTGAGCTTGTGAATTACATAAACACTGAAATTGAGAAACATAACTCTATGTTTGTTTCTGGCGGAAATTTCAAGGAGATAGAACCCCTTGATCTAAATGATCTGGAGATGTTCATCGATTAGTGTGGTCATTTTTCTCTTGCATTTCTTTATTGTTCCACTGACCGTTATTATCTTGACCCCTTTTATTCTCTGTTCTACAAAAGTGCATAGCTGATCCTTGAGGAACTGGTCAGTCTTGACTATAATGAATGAGCTGTCCCTGAATTTTTCCCTTGTGTTGAAAATCCTCCTGCATTCCATTGAAAGGTAATCGGCTGATTTCATTTCTGAAAACTCTATGAGAACATATCTTTTTCTGTAGGGAGACCCTTTCACGTTTCCACATATCAAAATATTTAAAAATGCTTTTGATTGTTTACCTCATTTCTAAACGGAATCGTGTAATCTGGTTAGCTGAAATAGAATTTAGATCTACAATTACCATAAAATTATTTATTATAGCTTCATATCACCATTACATTACTTAAGGGTAGAAAGAAATGGTTAATCATTCAAATCTATATGGCAAAATCGCAGAAACGTGGAAGAATCCAAAGAAGTCTGAAATCCTGTTGTTTCAGAGGGAAAGGATGATAGACTGGAGGAAAGGAAATTCCATAGAAAGACTGGAACATCCAACCAGACTGGATAGGGCAAGATCACTTGGATATAAGGCAAAGATCGGATATATAGTAGTAAGATCAAGAGTCAGAAGAGGAGGGTCCAACAGACCTAAAATAATGGGAGGAAGGAGACCGAGAAGACTGGCATACAGCAAGCTTACAAGAAAAAAGAGCATCCAGTGGATTGCAGAGGAAAGAGCTGCAGATAAATATCCGAATACTGAAGTTCTGAACTCCTATTACGTGGGTGAAGACGGGTTCTACAAGTATTATGAGATAATTCTAGTAGATAAAAACCAGCCAACGATCTACAAGGACAACAGAATTTCATGGATCTCAGAACCACAGAACAAGGGCAGGGTTTACAGGGGTCTCACTTCAGCAGGTTACAAGGGTAGAGGACTGAGGACTGGAAGACAGGGATCAGCAAAAAGCAGACCCTCAATAAGAGCAAATGACCGATTGAGAAGATAAGATATTTTCTCAGTTCTTGATCTTGCAGTATATTGTTTGCATTTGAATTGATTTAACATACAGATTTGCCGGGGTGGCCCAGTGGTACGGCGCC
>JAJZIN010000023.1 GCA_021810575.1 Thermoplasmata archaeon | reverse complement strand
ATC
The DNA here is from genome assembly GCA_021810575.1 of Thermoplasmata archaeon. Next base: position 10,081 of record JAJZIN010000023.1, on the reverse strand, counting down.
GAATCCATGACCATGCACTGATGTCTGAGATATGCTGTGGTATGGATGAAGCAGGTAGAGGACCGGTTATAGGTCCCATGGTTATGGCAATTGTGTGCTCTGAGCAGGAAGTAATGTCATCCATAGGTGCAAGAGACTCAAAGACCCTTAATCCTGGGTCAAGAGAGAATCTGTTTGAAAAGATAAAAGAAAGATCAGAAAGCGTGCAATTCAGGATTATAACTTCATCTGAAATAAACGAAATGATGAATATTATGACGCTGAATGAAATCGAGGAAAAGTTTGCCATAGATCTGATCAATGAATCTGGTGAAAACAGGGTTTATGTTGATGCATTTGATGTAAACGAGCAGAGGCTGTCCAAGAAACTGTCCAGTGCAACTGGAAAAGATGTAATATGCAGGCATAAGGGCGATGTCCTGTTCCCTGTGGTATCTGCAGCTTCAATAATAGCCAAGGTAATACGGGACAGAGAGATTAGAGAAATAATCCGGACTTATGGTGAAGTTGGTTCAGGTTACCCATCTGACCCAAAAACTATAGAATTCTTGAGGAAATCCATCAGGAATGGAAATGAGCTCAGGCCCATAGTCAGGACTAAATGGAGTACATACATAAGGATAATGAAGGAAGAAAAACAGGGAAGAATATAATGAAGCAAGTTAATAGAGAAAAATAAAACATTAGATTAAAGTATTATTCTGAATTGTTGAACTGTGCCAGAAGAAATAAAAAACCCAGATGAACTTAGGGATAGAGATGAAATTGCAGATGATTATAATGAGAGGGGAATAGCATTCTTCAATCTTAAGAAATACCCAGATGCAATAAAGGAGTTCACCAAGGCAATAAAGATACTGCCAAACGATCCGGATTATCACTTCAACAGGGGTCTTGCCTATTATTCGATGAGAATGTATGAGCAGGCAGTAAAGGATTACAGGAACGCCATAGAAATAATACCTGAAAACGCCGATTACCATAATGCCCTTGGGGCCGCACTTGAAGATTCAGGAATGGCAAGGGAAGCTGTGGAAGAATTCAATAAGGCAATAGAACTTGAGTCAGATATACCCGATTTCTTTTATAACAGGGGAAATGCATTCTTCAAGATTGGAAAGAAGGAAGAAGCCTTAAAAGATTACTCCGAGGCTATCAGGCTTAATAGCATGGACCAGATATTCGTGTACAAAAGATATGAAACCCTGATGGAAATGGGAAGGTTTGAGGATGCACTGAAAGATATTGAAAAGGCAATTGAAATATCACCTGAGAATGGAAGCTATTACCTATTGAAATCTGATACACTGGTAGAACTTGGCAGGAAAGAAGAAGCCTCAAAGGTGCTTGATGAAGCAACAAGGTTCAGTGTAGACATGAATGAAATAGAAGAAAGGAAGCGAAAGCTTGAGTGAAGGAATCGAAAGGTGAAAGTTTTGCACAATCCAGTTATGGATCAATCAGACTGAAGCCATATCAGATTGAAGCTATAAATTTCGCTGTGGAATGCCTGCTCAAGCAGGTTGTACCCATAATAGAATCTCCAACAGGTTCTGGAAAGACAATAATATCTATTATTTCATCAATTATATATGCAAAAAAGACAGGAAAAAAAGTTCTATACCTTACAAGGACAAATTCACAGCAGGACCAGATTCTCAGGGAACTGAAGATTCTCTCAAAAGCAATGGATTTCAGGGCAATTGCCATGCAGGGAAGGGTAAATCTCTGCCCACTATACATGGAACTTGAGAAAGATTCGGATTTTACAACGGAATCACTCTCTAAAATGTGTTCATCCAGAAAGAAGAGAACGAAGGAAAGGAAGGATGGAGGATGCTACTATTATAACAGTGGAATTTCTTCAGAGGAAACGAGGGAGTATATCCTTGAAAATATTCAATCTATCGAGGACATTTTTGAAACTCTAAGGGCCAGGAAAATATGCCCGTATGAATCTCTTAAATTTGCAATGAGGGATGCGGACCTTGTTGTAATGCCATATTCATATTTCGTAAATTCAAACATGGCCATCACCACTATATATAACTGGAGAACCTCAAGAGAAAACCTGGTTATAATAATAGATGAAGCCCATAACCTTCCTGATATTGCCAGGGAATCAAATTCGCTGGAAATATCCATGAATACTGTAAACATTTCAGAAAAAGAGGCGGTGGAATTTGGCGATCCCGAACTCCAGCCATCTGTACATGTATCTGATTTCATGGAAACAATCAGGGTATCTCTCATTGAATTGACCCGCGATCTGGCCGAAAACCAGATCGAAAAGAGAATCATGTTCAGGGATATATTTGAGGAAATGAGCATCTATACGAAGAGAAAATCAGATGAGATAGAGTACATGGTTGATGCCCTCATTGCATTTGGTTCCCAGATAGAAGACCAGAAGGAAAACCTTGGCAAGGTTCCAATGTCGCACATTAAAATTCTTGGAGAAAAGCTAAAATTCCTGAGATTTGCGGAATTTGACAGATTCATATGTATAGTTTCAAGGGAGAAAGAGGAGAAGCTGGAGGCATACTGCCTTGATCCATCAATTGTTCTTGAACCACTTTTTCGGTCATCCACAATTCACGTCTCTGCAACACTCGATCCTGTATGGCTTTACACCAATATGACTGGTATTGTAAACTTTGAATTCAAGTCAATTAAAAATATTTTTCCACAATCAAATCTACTCATCCTTTACAGGGATAATCTTACCACGAAATATTCTGAATTTGGAGCGGAAATGGCCGATGAATACGTGAAAGCAATAACTGAAATCCTCACGGGACTTGACAGGAAGTCAATGGTGTTCTTCCCTTCATTCAATACAATGCAGTACATAGAAACAAAGGTAAAATTTCCACACCTGTCTGAATCAAGATCAATGACCCAGCGCGATTTTCAGCATCTCATCTCACTTTACAGGAAGGAAAACCAGCCACTTTTCGGTGTAATGGGTGGAAGACTCTCTGAAGGCATAAACCTTCCCGGGAACCTCCTCGAAGTTGAGATACTCGCAGGCATTCCGTTCCCGAAACCCACAATAAAACAGAGGGCGCTTTCCTCGTATTATGACTTGCTTTTTGGCTCAGGATGGCAGTACGCTTTTCTATTCCCGGCAATTATAAAGGTCAGGCAGACAATGGGAAGGGTCATAAGATCTGAAAGTGACATAGGAGTCATCATAATACTGGATGGTAGGGTTCAGATGCTTGAACCATACATAAATGCAAGGCTAAGCAACAATATACGAGATGATATCAATTCCTTTTTCGAAAGTCACATTAAATAATACCTACAAGTTTAATTAACGGTATTACATTTTATCAGTATGGAAGTCGTGAACTCCTTCACACTCATCCCTGGAACAATGGCAAACTGTTATGATGTTTCATTCAATGGAAAACGGTTCCTCATTGACGCAGGAACTAAAGGCTCAGGAAAGAAGATAGTGGAATATTACAACACACTGAAGACAAAGCCGGATATAATCCTCATTACACATTATCATCCAGATCATATAGGTGGTCTTTCACTGGTAAAGAATACATTCAATCCTGTCATATATGTGCCAGATGGTGAGATAGACGTTGTCAGAGGTCAGAAGAAGATGACTCCTGCCAGCAGTTTCATGTCCAGGTTCGTGGCAACTGTAATGAAATCAAAGCCTGTAAAGGATGTAAGACCGGTCTCCGAATTGAAATTTGAAGGAATAAAGGTGATAAAATCAAATGGACATACTCCTGACAGCACATCATATCTTTTCACGGGCCTAAGGGCTCTTTTTGTCGGAGATGCTGCCATGAAAAATGGAGAGAAAATCACATTTAACAGGGGATTCACTCTTGATTACAGCAAGGCATTATCATCTATCCAGATCCTGAGCGAGGAAAAAGAAGCCACAATCTTTCCAGGGCATGGGAAGCCATTCAGGTTTGATGGAGGAAAGCATGAGGATATTCGGGAGGAATAATTCTAAAAAAGGATTATTAGATACCAACACATATTCAAGCATAGATATGCAGAGAGAGGAGATACAGGAACATGTGGTCAGACGAATAGAACCCCATGAGATAAAGAGAGCAATGGATATCTCACAGAAATCCCTATCAGAAAGATACTCACGGGATCTTATGATGGAAATTTACCAGAGCTGGCCGGATGGCTTTATTGTATATTCAGCAAGGGATAGGATATTTGGTTTCCTCGCGGGAAGAAAGGTAACCCAGAGCGAGGCGAGAATACTGATGCTGGCTACAGAAGAAAAATACCGAAGTCTTGGGATTGGGGGAGAAATCATTGAGAATTTCATCCAGACATGCCAGATTTATGGTTTTATTACAGTCAGGCTTGAAGTGAGGATCGACAACAGGAGGGGAATAGAATTTTACCAGAAACATGGGTTCATGGTTACCTCAATATTAAGAAATTATTACAGTGACGGCTCTGATGCATATGTGATGTGGAAACAGCTAGTTTGAGAACACTTCCAGTCTCGTTGTCTGTTGCGCTTTTACAGTTACAGGTTTTTCAATCTTTATCACAGTACCGTGGGCATAAGATTCCTTAAGGCTGCCGTTGATGATCCCACTTCCACTGAGTATCCTCAGGAGATTTCCGTCTTCAGGTGTAATGGTCGCAGTATAATCATCCTTTACGAGATATTCCGTTATACCTAACTTCTCGTTTTCAAAAACCTCTTTCTTGTATCCAAAGCCGGTGTCCTCCCTGCCCTTATATTCAGATCTTGCCTGTTCCAGCTCCTTCTCACTATCCACTCCGATCCACAGGGAATCCTCCTTGTATGCACCAAGGAGCCTCCTCCTTGCTATTTCAGGAAACACTGTTATCTCAACATCCTTTCCATTATAATCATTGAAGAAAATTTCCCTTATTGAGCTCTTTATGTAATAGAGGCCGGAATTTATGTAATGTTCCAGTACGGGTTTTTCCCTGAACGAAGTAACCTGATCCCCATTCATCTCCACTATACCATAGGGGCTTCTCATCTTTGTCACAAGCATTGTCATGCCAAAGTTGGATTCATTTGAGAACTTCCTGAAGTGCTCGAAATTAATGTCTGTGATTGTATCCCCATTCCTCAGCATTATATCTTCCTCACCAACAGAGTCAAGCAGGTTCCTTATGGAATACAGTGTACCCATTGGTTTCTCCTCCCTGAGATAGTGGAATCTCATTCCATCGTGAACTTTTCCATACCTATCCTCTATCTTTTCACCAAGGTGTCCTGAAAGTACGTAAATATCTTCAATTCCAAGATATTTAAAATCCAGTATCTGTCTGTCCATTATGGTGTAGTTTGGTTTTATTTCAACTAAAACTTTTGGTATCTCATCGGTAATTGGTTTCAATCTCTTGCCGTATCCTCCGGACAAAATTGCTCCTATCATTCATTCACACTTATCCCAAGTAGTAAAAGGAGATATTTTATAATTTGTCAACAAAAGGAAGCTTCATTGACATAACTAAAAAATTTTTAGTAACCCTCACTTTATCTTCAGTGCCTTTGCCCCATTCTCAAAAGCCTCGAGAGTCCTTTTCAGGTCATCCCTTGAGTGCACTGCTGATGGCATGACCCTTATCCTGGCAACTCCCTTTGCTACAGTGGGAAACACAATTGGTGAAGCAAAAACCCCCTCATTCTTATACAGGTAGTTGCTGAGTTCAAGAGTTTTCTTTTCATCACCTATAACCACAGGGGTAATCGGTGTCTTTGTAGAGGTAAGTTTGAATCCTGCATCCCTAAAACCTTTCTGCAGGAAGTTTGCGTTTTCCCACAGCTTCTTGACCAGTGAGTCATCCCTTTCCATTATCTCTATGGATTTCAGAACACCTGCAGTATCACCTGGATTCAATGCACTGCTAAACAGAAATGGCCTTGCCCTCTGCTTTAGAAGATCTATGAGTTTCTCGCTGCCAGCCACAAAGCCTCCCATGGAACCGAGGGCCTTGGAAAAGGTGCCCATTTCAATCTCAACTTTACCCTGAAGGCCAAAGTGATCAACTATACCTCTTCCATTCTTGCCCAGTACCCCTTCACCGTGAGCGTCATCAACATAGAACATCGTATCATACTTATCCTTTAACTCCTGGATCTCTTTTACAGGCGCTATATCCCCATCCATGCTGAAGACCCCATCAGTTACTATGAGTGATCTTTTTCCCTCTTTTCTATGTTCCTTAAGGTTTTTTTCAAGATTTTCAACTGACATATGATTGTAAACATATTTCTTTGCTGAACTCAATCTCATGCCATCAATTATACTTGCATGGTTTAGTTCTTCGCTGAAAATAACATCCTCCTTCCCCACCAGAACCGGTATAGTACCAAGGTTTGCAAGAAGTCCTCCCTGATATACCAGTGCTGATTCCATATGCTTGAAAGATGCTACCTTTTCCTCAAGCTTCATGTGTATTTCCATTGTTCCAGCTATGGATCTGACAGCTCCTGCACCTATTCCATATTCATCAATCGCTTCAATAACTGCCTTTTTCACTTCTGGATTGTTTGCAAGTCCCAGGTAATTATTGGAACACATATTGAGAACTTCTTTTCCCTCAATTTTTACGTGAGCTCCCTGAGAAGATTCAAGAATTCTTATTGGTACATATCTGCCTTCGTTCTTCAGACTTTCAAGCTCATCATCAACCCACCCTAAATTTGTCATAATTAAGAATGGCTTACTTAAAGAAAAAATTAACTATGTATTAAAAAGGTACCAGTGTAAAATATAACCTCTTGTTCTTTTTCCCCTTATTCTCGATCTTCTGCAATTTTATCTGGCCCAGTTCGCTGGTATTTGAAACATGCGTTCCACCATCTGCCTGTTCATCAATTCCGACTATCTCTATTATCCTCACAATGGAAAGGTTTTTTATGAGTTCCCTCCCAGGTGCAGTCCTTGAAATATTTGGAATTTTTACAGCTTCTTCTCCTGAGATGTATTTTATCCTTATATCGTGATTTTCCTTTATAGCCCTATTTACCCTGTCTATTATTTCCTGTGCCATTTCCTGGGAAAAATCCTCCATCGAAAAATCAACTCTTGCCCTATCCTCATATATCTGGCTACCAGTTATTAGACCTTCATAATCTGGCATTTTATTGACAATTCCATCAATAAGATGAATTGATGTGTGATACTTCATATAACTGTATCTTTTTTCCCAGTCTATAGCTCCGTGAAAGTGATCTCCTTCCTTCAAATCTTCAAAGGGTCCTTCAATAACATGGAGCACTTCATCCCCTTCCTTAATGGTATTGCTTACCCTGTAATTCTTATCATTTACCGTAAGTATGCCTGAATCCCCAGGTTGTCCGCCTCCCGAAGGATAGAATACAGTTCTGTCAGGAATAACTCCCTTATCTGTGATCCTGTTGATTCTTCCATCACACTCCTTCAAGTAGGAATCGTTGAAGTATAATTTTTCTGTCATTATTTTTCCATTCTAACATCGTATTTATTTCTATGCAATATTGTAAGTTTCAGCACCTCTTACTGTCATTTCATTTCAAAAAAATTAAGAGGATAGAAGGTATGCGCAACAACGAGAAGCTTCTGGGATAAATCATTTGAATATATAATGGGCATTTTTGCGTTCATTGCTCCACTGATTTCAACTTATATAATATTGAGGCTGCTTTCTAGAAATAATATTGTTTGGCTATTTTCAATTATTAACATCATACTTATTTCCATAATCCCATTCATTTTTGGATTATTCTTTGGGCTTTCATCAATTCTGGATATAGTCATACTGGTGGCTATCTATTCTTTTATATTCATCCCCCTTACAACATTCATATTAAGAACAAGAAGAAGAAAGTTCAATTTCCATGGAAAATGGAGTATTCCCATGGCATTCAGGAAACACTGGGCAATATACGCAGCATCAATAGTTTTTTACATATTCAGCCTCATATTCATATGGTCCTTTGCATTCAATGTTCCAACATACTTTAGCAATATTCTTTTCTACGTATTCACAGGATTTCTTACATTCTATTATCTTATACTGGGATTTGGGATAGCAAGGGTAGGCATGGAAGAAAAAAGAAGAAGAAAGAAACAGATGGAGCAAAGCAGGTTCAGCCAGTAGCCGTTTAATTTTAAAAATTTTTCCACAAATATTCTTAAGCTGATTTTTCATGTCTGCATATGGATTTTACAGGCATCAGGATAAGGCTGGCAACAATCCTCGCTGGTATAGGCATCGCAGTGGTTGCCGGGCTTCTAATCTCAGTGGTGGCGAATTACTTCTTCAATCTTTCTTATTCTTTTGCATTTCTTGGGATAATACTTGTCATAGTGTTCATAATGGATATTGCTCAATATCTTCTTTCGCCCTATATCATAGGCAGGATGTACCATCTCAGGAAGGTGAATCCACAGGAACCATCAACCGCCTGGCTATATGCTTCGCTCCAGCAGGTCTGCAGCTACAATAACCAGAAAGTTCCAGAACTTTTCATTGCTGAAACACCTGTGGCAAATGCATTCGCATATGGCTCACTTCTATCAGGAAGACGAATGGCTGTTACGAGAGGTCTCCTGAATATTCTCAACAGGGACGAAGTGGAGGCTGTAATGGGTCATGAAATCGGACACCTGAAACATCATGATGTTGCACTGTTGCTTGCCATAGGATTGATACCAACCATAATATTCTATTTCGGGTATTCAATGCTATTTGGAGGTGGAAGAAAGGGTGGCAACGGTTCCATATTCATAATCGCACTGGTGATGATGGGGGCGAGCTTCATCTTCAACATAATGATCCTTGGTGTGAACAGGATGAGGGAATCCTATGCAGATGTCAATTCAGCACAAACAATACCCGGTGGTGCAGAAAATCTGCAGACTGCTCTTGCTAAAATCGTGGCATCCACACCCCAGAAGAAGCATCTCAGAAAAAGTGCTCGAAATACAACAAGCAGTATGCTGATGTTTTCAGGACTTGATCAGGGAGAAATGAGAGATCACAGGAGGCTTCTTGAAGAATGGAAGCATATGAAGATATCACTGTCACAGTCGATATTCAGTGATCATCCACATCCGGCAAAGAGGATTCAAATGCTTGAAAAATTAAAGAAAGATCAGTAGGTAAGTTTCAATCTCCTCTAACTGGTATGGAGGAAGCAACATCATCCATCAGGGTGGAATAAATTACCTGTCAGGCTCTGGATTATCATTCATCCTGGGTGGTATTCTTCTCAGTATGAAAGCACCAGCAAGGATCAGCACAGTAAGTGCGAGCCCTCCATAAACACCACCTATATATTTCGTGTTAAGGAACAGGAACACAAGAATTGCCGCGACAATCATGATGTTGGAAATAATGTCATTCCTCCGGGAGAATGGACTTGGCATTTTTGCAATACTTTTCTCAAAATAACCGGTCAGGGCAAGATATATCATCGCCAGTAAGATGTATTTACTGTCGTTGATTTCTGCTATGACTTCCTTATCCTGCCTCCTTAAGGTAAGCACATCAGAATTTGAATCACGTATGACTGTTTCAGAATCTTTCTTTGAAACGATTGAGCCCAGTTCATTCAACCTGACGAAATATTCTTCATTTCCAATTACAACGTTAAGGTTTCTTTTTATAATGCCTACCCTTCCATTCGATGCATAAATTACAAGTCCGGCTGTGTTTCTTTTTATGATTGCATTGAAGTTCCCAGAAACATTAATTGAAAGATTCCCTGCAAATCCTGACTTAGTTATTGATGCAAACTCCCCTGTACCAGAATCTACCTTCCCGTTTGCATAGGTGAATTTCATCCGTTACAATCGTAACAATCAATTATTATCTTTTCCCTATTTGTACGGTGGTATCTGATCCATTCGTGCCAATATTTTTATAGGAAAGAATAATCAGTCTTTTTAGGGTCTAATGAAACAGAGAAACGTTAAGGAATTTTACGAGAATTTCTCTGGGTATGCCCGCATTGTGAACAAAGGAGGATGCCTGAAGTGAGAAGATACCTTCTTCTCGAGGATGGCTCGTCCTTTGAGGGGAAGGCATTTGGTTCATGTGACAG
>JAJZIN010000022.1 GCA_021810575.1 Thermoplasmata archaeon | reverse complement strand
CGATAAATATAACAGTAATCAGGGGAAGGATGCAATCAGTTCTATCACTGATTGATCTGGACTATGCAAAGAAGACTGCAAACAGGTTCAGTGATTTTGAGAAAGTATCACCGGATGAAAGGCAGTCCGTGGCATATGCCTATGCAATGGCAAGAAATGATCTCAGTGGCCTCCTGAAAAAGCTTGACACACTCAAGGTAGATGAAGATAAAATCAAGATAATAAGTGCAATGGGCCACCTCAGGGGAGATGAAAATCTTTCAGCTGTATGGGGTCTGATCAGGGACGGAAAAATTAAGAAGCAGGATTCTTTCAGGGCCATAATGGCTGCGTCAGGAGAGTCGCATAACAGGCAGTTTATCATTGATAACATGGAAGAAATAGTTTCTACTCTGGACAGGTTCTTCGAAGGAACAGGATACACTTCAAGATTCCTTGAATCAATGATTCCATACCTCGGGCTGCAGGATGAAAAAGCTGTAAAGGAGTACATTTCTGGAAAAAATGAGCCATCATGGGAAAAGGGCGTGAGGAAAGGACTGGAATACCTGAATATATATAAAAAAGTAAATGGTGAGTGAAGGGATCTAAAAGGCCTTTGTCACATGAAGGTCCTGTACTATCACTGAGGCCATTATGGAGGGGGAAACCTCTTCCCAGAACTTCACATTTTTAAGTTCCCTAGAAACACCCGATATATTTTTGATTATTTTCCCAAAGGAATCGCTGATTCTAACTCCACCGATTTTCCCTGTTATTTCTCCATTCTCAACCATGAAAATCCCATCTCTCGGGACGGTTGAGAATACTGCGTTCCTGTTATCCTGGAAACGGGTATACCACGCGTTTTTTATATATAACCCCCTGTCTATTGAGTGAAGAAGATCTTCAACTGACTTATTACCACTTTCCATTGAAAGCTGAAGAGGTTCGGGACTAATGATTCCTGCATTACCAGTAGTTTTTGTCCCTGACGTTACTGCTGTTGAATATGAGTGTACAAAATTTTCAAGGACACCCTGATTTATAAGATTTTTATTAAAGCATGGTGTCCCCTCATCATCAAACAGAGTGAAGTTTGAGCCCTCCCTGTTCAGTGGAGAATCAACAAGTGTCAGAGATTCAGAAGCAACCTTCTTTCCCAGACTCTCATCCAGGTAGCTCATGCCCATCTGTACTGAATAAGCTGAAAATAGTGAGGAACAGTATGTAAAAATATTACCTATAACGTAGGGAGAGAGAAGTGTTTCAAAGTTTCCAGCCTCAAATTCCTTTGACGGAACCGTGAGAGATGCTGTTTTTCCCGCCTCCAGTCCTGCATTTCTTGCGATTTCAACGGGATCTTTTACAGTAGATGAGAAATGAACGCCTTCCTGTCCAGTGCTAAGACCCCTGAATGCCCTTATATCAAAGTTGAAGTCATCGTAAGTAACGTGATGCTCATTGAAGGGTGTTATGATATGATCATCGGTATATGTCCTGTATGCAAGACCCGTGCTTCTTTCAGAACCTCCATCCCTTGCACCCTCTATACATGCATTAACTATATCATCTAGCTCTACAGTTTTTTCCTGATCTTCTATCCTCTCTATCGAAGCGTATTTTTCAGGGTTTATACCGTTAAATGTGCTGGATTCTTCACCCTTTAACATAGCCCTGTAAGACTTTTCTATTTTTTCTTCTATATTTGAATCATTATCCAGGCTTATCTCAGTTATCTTCTTTCCTGAATTGAGGAATATAGAAATACCTTCCCGTGTCCAGTAATTTCTAAGATCCACGAGATTGTTAGAAAACCTGATCTGTTCTATGTTTGTCCTGATCAGCCTGATTGCGTAGGAATCAAGGTTCAGTTTCTTTACATTTCTTCTAATTAAATCTAAGTCAGCCATAATTTTACCTCAGGATATGTATATATTCCTCAATCTAACACTGGGTCCCCCCATCCATGTATCGACACCCTGTTCTGGATCCCCTTTCCCGCATGTTCCAGCTTCAAATTCAAGTTCCTTCGAGACAGCATCTATGGAGGAGTAGAAATTAACTGTGTTTGTTTCTATAGCGGGTTTCCTTACCCTGCCTTTCAGCCTTCCATTTTCAATTATGAATGCCTCGCTCCCCACATACTTCTCATTGAACCTTATATCATCAATATTCCATTCTGTGTAACTTTTTATGTAAATTCCATGCTTGATATCCTCAACCAGCTCATCAAAGGTATGTTGACCCGGTTCTATATATGTGGTACTCATTCTGGCCAGGGGTTCCATGTCCCAGTCAGAAACTCTGCCGCCTCCATTGGGTTCAACACCATAGTTTGCAGCACTTTCCCTGCTGTGTATAAATTCATTTGTCATCCCATCCCTGTACAGGTATCTCTTCCTGGCCCTGATTCCCTCATCATCATATTTATAGTAACCGTAGCTTCCCTTTATTGTGGGATCATCGATCACGTTTACAACTGGAGAACCTATTTTAAATGGATATTTCTTTCCAGTAAGGAAAGATTCTCCAGCAAGTGACCCCTCTCTTCCAGATATCCTGTCCCATTCAGTTGGATGTCCACATGATTCATGTGCAACTATCCCTGCTATTTCCGGACTGATTACCACATCATACCTTCCTGGTTTTGCTGATGGAGACTTTGAAATCTCCTTCAGGTTTTTTACTGCATCCTCAATTTTCTTCTGTACATCAAGTTCCCTGAAGTTTTCCATGCCTCCAGTGGTACCGAACTGCCTGTAAATTTCTTCAAAGGAGTTGCCATCCTTATAACCGCCAACCATGAAATAACCGATCCTCGAAAGGCTGGATTCTATCATGCTCCCTGAGGTATTCTGGTATATTTGCCTGATCTTCCTGTGGTAGATTGCATTCATTCTCACTGAGAGATCATAGCCCTTCATCATTTCATCAGCATTTTTCATGATTTCCATCCTGTCTGAACTCTGGATATCTTCTACCTTGTGTTTTCCAAGAGCTTCCCATTTGTCCCTGATTCCTCCAGACATGTCAAGCTTGTTTCTGCCTCCCCTGTGGCTGTTCCTTAAAACTCTGTCTATAATTTCCTGTATCCGGTCAAAATCAAATGATGAAATAAATCCCATGGCAATGGATTCATTCATTGCCCTTATTGCAATTCCTTCCCCTGATGAAGTTCCTTCTCCCTGGAATTCTGAATTTCTCATGGAAGCCTCTGTACTCTCTCCCGACATATATCTTACTTCACCATACATCGCCCCTTTTTCCAGTTTATCCAGAATTCTGTCCATCAGTTCAATCATGTTCAGCTCTTCTCCTTCTCCCTCTTTGTCCTCGATTCATAATCGTCAAATATATCAGAGAGGACCTTTCCAAAGTTCCAGCCTGAGGAGCTTTCGGTCATGTTTATTTTCCTGCCAATCAGTCTTGTCCTTATGGAATATTTTATCTTTCCTTCTTCACTGTGGTGCTTCACAACGTGGATATTCATGGTCCCATTCTTTAGATTTTCCAGCTTAGAATATCTGTCCGTGAATTTTTCAACCATGGAATATATTGTAGAGTACAGATCTGTATCTCCCACTCCGAGTCCTGAGATATTTACCAGCATGCCTTCCGTGCTCTCCTTTGACCATAGTGAACTAATTATGTCGTCAACACTCAGTATGCCCACTATCCTCTTTCCCTTATCGCAGATTGCTATATTGTGAAGATGGTTTTTTACGAGCTCCTCAGATGCGGTGAAAAGATCATCATCCTCATAACAGAATACTGGTTGCTCCATAAGGGATTTAATATCTATTTCCGGGTGATTCCTTTCTCCCGTGAAGTCTCCCTTCCTGACCCTTTCCTTCGTTTTCATCTCATAATCCAGTACATTTTCAATTCTGATGAGGCCAAGAAGGTTTGTCTTCTCATCTGCCACATTGATTGTGTCCACATCATGCGCCCTGACCTTTTCCATGATTGATTCCAGATCCTCATCGGGCTTTGCGAAATAGGCATCTTGCATCAGATCAAATGTCTGGACACCCTTCAGCTCATCAAATTCTTCGATGTTCTTTATTATGTCTGTCCTGGAAACTACCCCTGCAATCTTCCCATTTTCCACCACGGGAAGTGCTCCCATTGCACTGTCTCTGAGTAGATTTACCACTTTTTCAAGAGTATCTCTTCTTGTAAGTTCTGGTGATTTCACAACGAAATTCTTTATCTTTGAATTAAGATGAATGCTCCTTCTCCTAAGTATATCCCTGTAGCTGATCATTCCCAGGTATTTTTTTCCAGACTCCACTGGAAGCTGGGCAATCTTGTTATCTCTCATCCTGTTCAGTGCAAGAGATACTGTTGTTTCCTCATCAATTGTCAATGGGTTCTTTGTCATTATATCTTCAACTGTTTTCATAATTTCACCTGCAAAATTTTATGCTGGAATTTCTCAGGACCTCAGTGATCCTGCTTCTCATGTCCTTTCCCTTTATGGCATCGGCGACTATCTCTCCAAGTGTAACCATATCTGTAAGTCCCATTCTTGTTATTTCAGCCGTACCTAGCCTTCCTTCCGTATCCGCTATTATTCTGTTATTCTCAAGGTTTTTGCTTATTGTTCTGAAATCACCATATTTCTGGAAATTATCCTTAGAGAGAATTATCTGGTGACTTTCAGAATACCACGGAGCATATTTTATGGCTATGCCTGAATCATTGAGTGTTCTGGCAAGAGTATAGGTGTTTGAAACAATCCATCCTGCATAACTTTCTCCGAATGTTATAAGGTCCTGGGCAGCAATACCAAGGCCTGCAATCCTGTTCGGGTGATAGTTATCCATTGTTTTCCACACAACGTTTTCACCGATCTTTCCTGCCAGTTCCTCATTGTTGGTAAGTACTATCCCACCTTGAGGACCGAAGAATGTCTTGTGCGTTGAACCGAATAAAATGTCTGAATATTTCAGTGCGTCCGGCTGGAATTTCTTTCCAGCAATCAGTCCCATGACGTGGGAACCATCATAAAGAAGTTTTGATCCCGCTTTATCGCATATTTCCCTTATTCTTGCAAGATCATAATGCTTTACAAAGAACGACTGGCCAAGAACAACTGCCTTCGGTTTAATCTCCATAGCCTTCTTTTCGAACGAATCGTAATCAATTTCCTGTTTTTCCTCACTGTAAGGGATGAATTCTGTTTTGAAGCCAAGCATGGCTGGAAGATAGTTTTCCATGTATCCCGTGTATCCACCAAACTCCTCACTTATTGCCATTATTGTGTCGTTCTTTTGAATTGTGCTCAGTAAACTGATCTCTGCTGCAATATGACCACCCAACGGCCTTATTTCAGCAAACTTGGAACCATATAGTGTTTTGATGTTTTTCTCTGTTTCATTGAAAATGTTCTCTATCATCTCTGTTCCGCCATAGGCATTTCTGCCATCCGGCATAACGTGGGAATATCTTCCACCGAGATCAGTTCCCAATGCCATCTTCACGTGAGAGCAGAGAAAATTCTCTGATGCCTGAAGATTCAGGACATCCCTCCTGTACCTCCCATAATTGTCCACCATTTCTACGATCGATGCCATTAATTCTCCCCTATGGTAATTAGCAAGCGGTTATTATAAAATTTGGATTGTTTTCACTAATTAAATATGAAATATTTAAAAAGTATAAATTTCCTTCATGATATTTGATTTCAAAGGAAAGATAAGATCAGGTGGTTCTGGGCATATAATCTATGTTTGCATTTTTTGTCTCAATTCCAAAATAGAACCAGTAAACGGACGCAGACAATCCAAGTGCCCAGAGTATCACATTGATGAGCAAAAAGTTATAAAGATTCAGGCTGCTTGTGTAAAAGGTGAATATTGGGTAAGCTATCATGGGCCATAACCTTGTTAATCCTATAAGTGCTGATCTGTTTCTTGTGCCATAAAGTTCAGGTTCAAGAACGGATCTTGAAGCATAGGCAAATTCACTCATGAACATGTTTGCAAAAAGTAGTGGAAGAAATATAACCATGTTCTGCAAGTATGGGACCATTATGAATATTGCAACCATTGTAACTGTGCCAAACAGGAAAGATAGTAGTGTATAGTTCTTTCTTCCCCTTGAAATAAGTGGAGCCGCAATGAAACCTGCCACAGAAGAACCCAGCAGTGCTACAAAAATGATCAGATCATCTTCAGAGCTATTTGGAAATTCTATGGGGGCAAGAACGTAAGCCATTAGGCCGAATGTGAGATACTGAGATACAGCTATTACGCCAAGAAAAACGAAGGATGGAAGAAGGCTTGGCTGGGAAATCCTTTCACCATCATCCCTCAATTCTATTTTCTCCCTCTCCTTTCTGTATTCATCAGTATTACCAGATTCTTTCAGCCACATCTGGGATTCCGGGATCACTCTCCTGAGTGCAACTATAAACAAAATCAGTAACAGGGAACCTATCAGGAGAACAGCCCTGTCCTGCAGATCATTAACCACTATGAAAAATAGTCCAGCCATTAGGGCGCTGCCGATATTGTCCATATTGGTAAGGATCGTCAACCAGAATGGCCTCTTATCTGCATCTGTATTTTCCGCCACCAGTGAAAGCGAGGATGGTTCTTCACCACCAACTCCAAATTCCGCAAGTATTAGGCCGAGCAGCAAGGGAATGAAGGTGTAGCTCAGACTTATAACAATAATTCCAATGGTATAAAATGACATTGTTATTAGAAAAACCTTCTTTCTGCCTATAGCATCAGCAAGAAATCCCATGGAAAGATTGCCTGCTGGTACAACCAGTGGCCCTATCAAGAGAAAT
This sequence comes from Thermoplasmata archaeon, assembly GCA_021810575.1. Next base: position 3,706 of record JAJZIN010000022.1, on the reverse strand, counting down.
ATGAGCTTTCCCGTGTGATTTAGATTTCCGATTATTGATCCGGATGCAGCAAGCGGTCCTATTGTACCAACTATCCCCCAGAAAATAAATGCAAAGGACGTTGAGGCAAGGAGGGATGATCTGTATTTATTCATACAGAAAACCTCCACAAACTAGAACTGTAACAAACAAACTCCTTTTTACGATGCCGTATATTATATCCATTTTCTCCCTCCGCCGGAATTACCCGGGTCAGGTTCAAAGGGTCGATCTTCTGATCCTCTCAGCCAATGGCTCCCCTGAACATGAGTAAATTTTCTCAAATTATTAAAGCGTTTTGTTTTTATAATGGAATCTCAGTACATGTCAATCCTGGAATTTGTTCATGGAATAAGGAAGGATAAGATTTCTTTCATCCCATAAAGTTCACAATCTGAAATAATGGATATTGTTTTAAGCCGGATATGCATATTTAACAGATGAAAATAAGCCTTAGAATAATTTCATCCTCATACAGGACTTCAGATACGGTTGTGGAGATTTTTGGGAGGACAGCTGACGGCTCATCAGTAACGGTCCTGTGTGGCGGTTTTGATCCATATTTTGACGTTATAGAACCAAAAGAGCAGGAAATAGAAGGAATCAAGAAAAATCCTGAATTTAAGAGAATGGAGGAACTTGAATTATGGGTCAAGGGGGAGACAAGGAAAGCAATAAGAATTTATGTCAATCATCCATATAAAGTGCCGGAATTACGTTCCCTGTTTGTTTCACCGGTAATGGCTGCAGATATACCATTTCATCACAGATTCATATATGATCTTGATCTTGGTGCATGTGTTGAGGTTGAAGGTGAGGAGGTCCTTGACAGGAATAGATATCATACTGACATGGTATTAAGATCTGATATCAAGAGCATAAAGACAACGGACGATTTCACACCTGATGTAAGGGTGCTCAGTTTTGATATAGAAAATGCATTCCCTCCCGATGAAGGAGATACATTCGGCAAGATCATAGTAATAGGATATTCCATAAGAAGCAGGAAAGGGGTAGATCCAGAGAAAGGTGCCATTACTGGGGAAGAGAAGGAGATTCTCTCAAATTTTAATAAGCTTGTACTGGAAAAAGATCCGGATATCATCATAGGATACAACATTGATGGTTACGATCTACCTGTAATTGAATACAGGATGGAACGATACGGCCTCACACTCGATATAGGAAGGGATGGGACAAAGGCAAGGAGGATCAATGGCCAGTTCTGGAGGGTCAAGGGAAGGATAATCAGCGATGTTTGGTGGAATGTGAAGAAGATCTTGAAACCAAAACATGAAACACTTAATTACGTCGCAATGGAGCTCCTGAATGAAGGAAAGGATGACGTTGACAGGCTCAACATCATGGAAGAATATAGAAACAGGCCGAAGGAGGTGATTGATTACTGCATTAAGGATGCTGATCTGACACTGAGAATCATGGAAAAAATGCGGGTCGTGGATAGAAATATGTTCATGTCCACTGTAACAAAACTTCCACTGGAGGATACAACAAATGGGGGGACAAGCAATTATGTAGATTCCCTGCTCATAAGGCTGGCAACACAGAGGAATATAGCAGTTCCAATGACTGCAAGTCAGGCGCTGAAGGACAGGGCCATAGAAGGCGGGCATGTGGAATCCATTGGTGCAGGATTATATGACATGGTAATAGTGCTTGACTTCAAGAGCATGTATCCGTCCATAATTATGAAATACAATATATGTTTCACAACACTCAGTGAAAATGGAACCATAATTTCACATACAGGCGCAAGATTTCTGGATCCGTCTGTAAGGAAAGGGTTGATTCCAGAATTGCTGCAGACGCTGATGGACAGGAGAGATCAGGTCAAAAAGCTGATGAAGCAGGCTAAGGGCGATGAAAGGGATTACCTGGATGGTGTACAGAACGCAATAAAAATACTTATGAACACTTTTTATGGTGTACTCGCTTCATCATTCTACAGATTCACAAATCCTGAGCTTGGAAGTTCCGTCACGTCGTTCGCAAGAAACACGATCATGGGCCTCATAGATAAGCTGAAGAAGAAGGACCTGAAAGTGATATACGGTGATACTGATAGCGTATTCATTGAATCAGGAAAAAAAGAACTCAGTGAAGCAATTAAGATGGGAAATGATCTGAGCAGGGAAATTTCTGATGATCTTCACATTCTTATAGAGTTTGAGAAGATCATGGACCCATTCTTCTCCCATGGAGCAAAGAAAAGATATGTGGGAAAGATAGTCTATCCAATGGATAGTGCTGGAGAAATGCTTGTGAGGGGATACGAGGTAAGGAGAACTGATTCCTTTGATATGCAGAGTGAATTGCTACAATCTGTATTCGATTCGCTGATGAACAAAGACGTATCAGGAGCGAGAGAAAATGCGGTTGACATTATAGAAAGGCTCATCCGTGGAGACAGTACCATCGATATTTCTAAACTTGTTATTTCTAGATCGGTAAAAGATTCTGCCTCCTATGCAAACGCTGATTCCATGGCAAACGTAAGGGCTGCAAGAAAGTTACAAGAAAGAGGTGAGAGATTCATTCCAGGAATGAAGGTATCATGGATAGTCACGAATAGCAGGGTGACACCGCAGGAAGTAGAGCCATATATTGATGGAGAGAAATTTGAGGATGAACCGGACTGGCTTTATTACGCAAAAAGAGTTGAAGAAACCGTAAACCGGGTGTTTGAGAGTCTCGACGAGCCAATACATCTCGTTGAACAGGCATCTAGGTCAGGGAAAAAAACCCAGGCAGTCCGTAACAGCAAGAACACTACACTTGATAGTTTCATGGAGGGATAGTTTGTTTGACTTTGTTGTAGTTGGTGGAGGCCCCAGTGGGTCCTACTGTACGCAACATCTGGCAAAAAAAGGTTTCAGGGTCGCACAGCTCGAAGAGCACCAGTCCATAGGGAAACCAGTTGAATGCACCGGCCTTGTATCAAAAAGAGTAACGTCAATGGTAAAAACGGACTCGGTAGTGAACAGGGTTCATGGAGCAAACATATATTTTCCAGATGGTAACCACATTAGAATCGGAAAGGAGGAGGAAACAATAGTACTGGAGAGGGATCGTTTTGATCAGGATGCTGCAGCCATGTCCATAGGGAATGGTGCCGAGCTGATGCTTAATTCAAGAGTTAAAGACATAAAGAGGGAAAATGGAAAGATGAGGATCACCCTGAGGAGGGATGGAAACATCGAGGAACTAGAATCTCTCGCAGTTGTAGGAGCAGATGGGGCAAACAGTATAACAAGAAAGGTACTTTTTCCCGATCAGAGATTCAGGAGGGTAGTCTCTGCATACCAGATCGATGGAGCTGGCAGGATGGAAGATCAGGACAATGTAAACGTGTTTATTGGTGCACAATACAGCACCGGTTACTTTGCCTGGGGAACTCCCGCAGGAGATTTTTCCCGCATTGGAACGGCTGGTTTTGGCCTGACAAGGGAAAAATTCAATTACCTGTACAGGAGGTACCTCAACCCAAATAAGATATCCATAACAGGTGGTCCCATACCCATAAGCTTTCTAAAAAAGCCATATGGTAATGGTGCACTGTTAATAGGGGACGCAGCAGGTATAGTAAAGCCACTCAGCGGTGGGGGAATCTATACCGGCATGGTATCAGGTGAAAAGGCAGCAATTACAATGGAGAAGGCATATGAAA
>JAJZIN010000021.1 GCA_021810575.1 Thermoplasmata archaeon | reverse complement strand
ATGAACAAATTTAGTTTCCCTTGCTCTTTTCCCATACTGTTTTTGGTTCGATTACACTTCTGAGGCTTTCTGCTTTTTCCTTGAACTTCTCTACATCCTTCAGTATTGTGTCTATATCCTCAGGAAGGCTTCTGCCAGGTTTATATCCAAGCTCTTTCAGTTTTTTATGTTCAGGATTGTAATAGTGATCCTCCTTTTCGACCCTTGGATTGGGATAATGCTTTATTTCAACATCCCTGTCAAATAATGCCTTTGCCCTCCTGCTCACAAGTTCAGTCAGTTCGTTGATGGAATAGTGCTCGTCAAACTGGTTGTATACCCTGTACTCACCATCTGCAGGCTCCTTCTCAATGCCCAGTGTGAGGCATGAAATGCTGTCCTCAAGTGAAAGAAATCCCCTCCTCTGATTCCCCTTTCCGTATGCCGTTAGAGGATAACCCAGAACAGCCTGTGTGCAGAACCTGTTCAGTGCTGTACCCCATACCTCATCAATATCAAATCTTGTATGGAGATCATACTTTTTGATCTCACTGGTCTGCGTCCCGTACACCACACCCTGCATCACATCTGTTATCTTCAGCTTCCACACCCTGTTTGCAAACATCAGGTTGTTTGTATCATGCACCTTGCTCCAGTGGTACCAGGAGCCGGCAAACTTGGGAAATGGAAGATAATCTTCCCTGCCGTTGTACTTTACATTGAAGAATCCCTCAGGAATATCAATATTCGGTGTTCCGTATTCACCCATGGTTCCTAGCTTCAGCAGATGGGCTTTGGGTACAATATCCTTCATCGCATAAACCAGGTTTAGTGTTCCACCCATGTTCTGCATCAACGTCTCCCTTGCCTGTGACAGTCCGATCATTGAGTATGGGGCAGATCTCTGCTCGGCTAGGTGCACGAAAGCATCGGGTTTTGTTTCGCTGACAACCCTGTAAAGAAAATCAGGATCGTTCACATCTCCCTTATAGAATTTTATTTTTCCAAGCCCCTTTTCTTCTGCTGTTTTGATCCTATCTTCCATCGATGATATTGGCGTGACTGAATCAGAATGTACCTCTGAAACTCTCCTTCTTGTGTAAAGTGAATCAACGCCTATGACCTCATGTCCCCTGCTCTTGAGCCTCATGGCCAGTGGCCATCCTATGTAACCGTCAATTCCAAGTATTGCGACTTTCATTATTTTAGGGAAAGTTAATCCTCGTTATAATATATTCCAATTGATTAATGATCGGGATAAAGTTATTAATCGTCAAAAATGTATATTTATGAAAAAGTATTATATTTAAATACAATCGGTGAACATGTCCCTGGGAGTATCTTTCGTTGATGTATTTTTTCCCCTTTTTATAGTAATAGATCCCTTTGGGACCATGGCCCTTTTCCTTACCATGACATCAGATTATTCTGAGCAGGAAAAAAGGACTGCTGCCAAGGATGCTTTCATCTATGGAAGCCTGATACTTGTATTTTTTACTGTGGCCGGTTATTATGTATTATCTCTAATGGGAATATCAATCAACGCCATAGAGATTGCAGGAGGGATCATTCTACTGATAATGGGAATTGAAATGGTAAGAGAGGGAGATCGCCCGAAATCAACGGGCAAGACCTTCAAGAACCCGGACCTTGGAATTGTTCCGTTTGCAACACCATTACTGGCTGGCCCTGGTGCAATTTCCCTTGTTATAATACTGGCAAGAAAAAGTTATGTTTCCATGGGCTATACCATTATTTCTGTCGTTATCATATTCGTGGTTGTTCTCGTCCTATTTTCCTTTGCCACACCAATATCAAAAGCACTTGGCGATAAGTCCATGAAAGCAATTACCAGGATTTTCGGTCTTTTTGTTGCTGCTTTTGCGATACAGTTCATGATTACTGCAGTAACAGCACTTTTAGGATGAAGAGAAGAGAGTATATTTTTCAGTCTATTGTGAATTCCTTTCCATTGTATGGCAGTATCACGTTGTAATTCCCGAGATCATCCACAATGGCCTCTCTCTGATCTCCATGACATAGAATCACGTTCTCTGGCTGGCATCCCTTTATGAATGAGACCAGTTCATCGTGACCGGCGTGAGCGGACATGTCGAAAAATTCCACTGCCATATCAGGCTTTACTTCTACTCCCGATAGATTCAGTGTTCCTTTTTCCATAAGGTTCCTGCCGTTTGTTCCCTCTACCTGGTATCCCGTCATGAAAATGGCACTTTTGTCATCATGCACATACTTTTCTATGTATGAGAGTGCTGGTCCACCATCCAGCATGCCTGATGTGGAAATGATTACATCTGCAGAATCTATGTTCTCCCTCATCCTCTTGCCTCTTATCGCCTTTACGCTGGACAGAGATTTTCTGAATTCCCTGTCAGATCTAAGGTATCCGGGAGTATTCAGATAAATGCTTGTTATCAGGTTGCCCATTCCATCTGTTGCAATCTTGTAAGGCAGGTCAGAGAGGGACATTATAAGTTCCTGCATTCTTCCCATTGCAAATGAAGGAAGTATTACTTTTCCACCATGTTCTACAATTTCAGATACTCTTTCTCTCAATCTTTTTCTAACTTCCTCTCTGTCTTCGTGATTCTTACCGGCGTATGTACTCTCAATTACAAGATTCCTTATCTTCCTCGGCTTTGCTCCTGTTAAGAGTTTTGAATCTCCTGTATACAGGTCACCGGTAACCATTACCTCATCAGAATTCTCAAATTTCCACATTGTTGAACCGGGTATATGTCCTGCGGAATATGGTGTGACATTCACTTCATCAAGAACTATCTTCTCGTTGTATTTTGTCTGATTCATGAATGTGTACATCTTTTCTACATCCTCACGATTGAATCTCTCCACGTAGCCTTCTATGGCAGTTATCTTGATGGAATCGTTAAGCATTGGCCTCGCTGTGTTTGATGTCATTTCTGTTGCAAAAATATCCACACCATCATTCTGGTAATACATAGGTAATGCACCTATATGATCCAGATGTGAGTGTGTAACAAAAAGTCCATCAATCTTTTCTGGTGGCAATGGAAATAGTGGTGGTTTTTCTGGAATTACTCCATAATCCACCTGAAAAACCTTATCATCCATATTGATTATTATTCCTAGCCTACCTACTTCTTCTGCTCCTCCTAAAAATTTCATTTTTAACAAATTTATAACCTCGCGTTTTCAAGTCTATTCTTGCATTCACATGTTCTTTCTTCTGAATGTATTTTCAGAAAATCTGCAATAATTTTCTGTGTTTTTTCCTCATTTTCTTTAAGGATCTTAATAACTTCTGATGCTTCTACAGGTTTATCAGACCATACATCATAATCTGTAACATTAGCAATTAGAGAATAACACATGCCAAGTTCATCGGCAAGATTAATCTCTGGAACAAGAGTCATTCCTATTATGTCTCCAAATTGTCTGAACATTTTTGATTCAGCTCTGGTAGAGAATCTTGGACCCTCTATTACCACATATGTTCCAGAATCGTGAGTATCCCCATGTTTATGGGATACTGAACTCAATTCTTTATTGATTCTCGGGCAAAATGGATCTGCCGACGATATATGAATAACCTCAGGTCCATCATAGAAAGTCAACTTTCTATTTTTTGTAAAATCTATGTATTGATCCGGAATGACAACGTCACCTGGCTTTAGTTCCTCCTTGAGGGAACCTACTGCATTTATCCCGAGTATTTCATCACAACCGATACTGTGAAGGGCCCATATATTTGCCCTGTAATTCACCATATGAGGTGGTATATTGTGTTTCTTTCCATGTCTTGGTAGGAAAGCAACTTTCTTCCCATTGAAATCTCCTATTTCTATTTCCGAAGATGGTATTCCAAATGGAGTGTCAATCATTTTGCTTTCTTCAATTGTTATAAGATTGTAGAGGCCACTGCCTCCGATTATTCCTATCAATGTAAATCACTTCCTGTAAGTAATATGACAATGGTATTTAATTTATTTTTAAATATTTCCAATAAAAACTGTACTCAAAATATGCAATTATTCATAGATGCGAAATAAGAATGGCACATGATTGAGAGGAGAAACCACAGGTAACAACAGTCATAATATATCATGTAACCTGAATTTGCATAAGATCGATAAAACTATAACTGCTATAGAATTATTATATGGAATGGAATCCTCAAAAAAATTGAAAATAGCTGAAATAAAAGGAGAGGTAATGGACATAGAGATAAAGGCGAAGATCCTTTCAATGTCTAAGAGAGAGATACAGAACGATAAGGGACCGCTGACATATCATTATGGTCTTGTTGGAGATGAGACCGGCGTTATGCCCTTCACTGCATGGTCTATTCCAGGCACAGTAAGAGATAATGATGTATATCTGATATCAAGATGCTACACAAAAAGCTATAAGGATAAACTGAGACTCTATTTTGATGCCAGAACGGAATTCAAATTACTTACTGAGGTACTAGAAGTAAAGAGAACCTACAAATATTATGAGATTAAGGATTTAGATTTGAAAGACAAATTCATAACCGTTGAGGGGCTTCTAACTTCTGAAAATAAGAGGGAATATGAAAAAGAAGGAGAAAAAAGGGAAGTGTTCCAATACATACTTAAGGATCAGACCGGAACTGTGCCAATATCATCCTTCGGTAAGAAACTGGAACAGGGAAAATATGCAAGGATTGAGGGCGTAAGATTGGATGAATTCAATGGTTATTACAGGTTGAACATGTCTGATAAAGCTAAGGTAGAATATCTGAATGTTGAACTCAGGGACAATGAGATAATCCAGGATATATCTTCACTAAAGGGTGCAGTAGGAGGAATTACAGTATCCGGATTTGTGATAAATATGGGAGAAAAAAGTGGGCTTGTGGTCAGATGCAGCGAGTGCAACCAGAGGGTTGATGATGTTAGGTGTGCGGATCATCCGGATGCAAAACTTGTCTATGATCTGTTTGCCTATTTTACCATAGATGATGGGACAGATTACCTGCAGGTTAATGCAGGATATGAAGCCCTGAAGAACATAGTAAAAATTACAAGAGAATACCTGGATAACCCTCAGAGACCTCCACTGAAGAAAGAGGTAAAGGAAAAAATTGAGTCTGCCCTGGTGCATAATGCACTGAAGATAAAGGGAAACCTGCGTATAAATAATATGGGACTGTCCCTGAGATCAACGGAGGTCAGTTACATAGCTGATAAGGATATTTCTTACCTCAAAAATGAGATAAAAGGGGTGTCGAATTGATGGAGAGAAGGAGGGAACCGGCAAGATGGATATTCGCGAAGGAAATGCGAGATACATCGATCACTTTCGTGGAGGGTGAAGACGATACCCGAAGGGAATATTTCATCACACCAGGTGGATCTTATGGCAGGAGAATACTCATTTGCGGAAAGATAACACAGAAGACTCAGGATAATGATATGACAAAATTCACTGTGGCTGATCACACAGGTGCGTTCTATATTACATTTTTCTCCAAGGATTTCAATCAGAATACAAAGATACAGGTAGATGCCGTGAACGAGAACGATCTTGTAGTTCTAATGGGCAGAACATCCTATTTCAGGTCCAATGAGGGCAAGATGTATATTAACATAAATCCGGAATACGTGAGAACTGTCAATGAAGTTGATGCTGAGTACTGGAAGATGAGGACAGCAAAGTCACTAAATAGCAGGCTTTCTGCAATAAAGGAGATCAGGAAATCCCCTGAAATGGATCAGGATCACCTGCTGGAGCTAGGATTCACTGAAGATGAGGCAAAGGGTTCCCTGAAAGCATGTTCGCTATACGAAAATTACAATACAGGACCACTGGAAGAAATAATTGCAGGTATGTCCTCATACCAGTTTTCTGATGCGGCTGTTAAATTGAAGGATAGCGTGCTCCAGATAATAAAGGAAAATAATCCATTTGGTGGAATCAGCTATGATGAAATTCTGCAGAGACTGGCGAAAGACGGTGTTGAAGCCAGACAACTGGATGAGACCCTGAATCTTTTGGGTACAGATGGAGAGATTTATGAGGCAGGAAAAAGGAAATTCCGGGCTATCTGATCTACCATTTCAATTTTAGATCCTTAGCTGCCTTGACTTCATCCGCCCTTCCAATTGACAGGTTTACCGGCATTTTATGAAGTTCCTCATCAGGTGTCAACACTGCTTCCTGAATTATGTTGCAGAACTCGTCCATGTCATCCTTGCTTGCATCTTCTGTTGGCTCAATCATCAGGGCTTCAGGAACTATGAGAGGGAAATATATGGTTGGAGCGTGAACACCCCTGTTGATTATATATTTTGCAATGTCCAGTGCCCTCTTGTTCACCATCTTGGTTGACATTATTACTTCATGTTTCTTCAATCCCTCATGATGGTAATTGAGTATGGGTTCCAGTCTCTTTGCCATATAGTTTGCATTTAGCACTGCCCTGTGAGTATTCAACAGAAGACCATCTGATCCCTTGTATTTTATGTATGCCCATGCTCTCAGAAGATTTGTGAAGGAACCCTGAAAACCAGCTACTCTACCTATGCTATCCTTTTCCTCAGATTTAAGAACATAAAGGTTGCCTTCCTTTTCGATCCTCGGAAATGGTAGATATTTTTCCAGGAAAGACTTCACAGCAACTGGCCCAGCTCCAGGACCACCCCCTCCATGGGGAGTTGCAAATGTCTTGTGAAGATTGAAATGTACCATGTCAAAACCCATTGCCCCCGGCGATGTCAGTCCAAGTATGGCATTCAGGTTGGCCCCATCATAATATAGTAATGAACCGTTCCTATGTACCATATCTGCTATTTTCTTGATGTCTGTTTCGAAGATTCCAAGTGTATTTGGATTTGTTATCATGAATGCTGCTGTTTTTTCACTCAGTGCAGCTTCCAGTGCATCCATATTAATAACGCCAGTCTCAAGAGATGGTATCTCCACCACGGAAAAACCCGCCATGGCAGCAGAAGCTGGATTCGTGCCATGTGCAGAATCAGGTATAATTATTTCTGTTCTACCTGTCTCCCCAATATCTTCCATGTATTTTCTCACAATTAACATGGATGTGAACTCGCCATGAGCACCAGCTAAGGGTTGCAGGCTCACCGCATCCATGCCTGACATGATCTTTAGATATTCCCTTAGCTCATACATCACCTGTAGATTTCCCTGTGCATATTCGTAGTCTACGAGAGGATGCACACTTGCAAATCTTGAATCATTTGCAATCCTGTCTGCGAACTTTGGATTGAATTTCATTGTGCATGAACCAAGTGGATAGAATCCTGTATCTACAGCATAATTCATCTGGGATAGTCTCACATAATGCCTTACCACATCATTTTCAGCTATTTCAGGAAGTTTCAGGTCAACCTGCCTGATTGAATCATCTAATTCTGGCAATTCAACCTTTTCACAGGAAAAGCTATTTCCAGAATTAATTTCCTTGATATATTTTTCATCGTATTCAGCCTGATGATACGTCATTGTAACACCTCCATCGCCCTTATTAATTGATCAATTTCAGTATCACTTCTCATTTCTGTTGCCGCGAAGAACACATCATCCTTCAGGTTCTCAGGCATAGTAAATAAGAACTGCTTTGCCTTCAAGCCTCCAAGAAATCCTGCCTTTTCAAGATCGCACATAAGCTTATCGGACTTATTACCTGCACCCACAATAAAATCTGTGAAAAATGGATTCTTCCATTTATGAACTCGGATATAACTGATATTTTCCATTTTTTTGAGGGTTTTCCTTACATTTTCCATGGATCTAGAAGCAACCCACCTCAGTCCTTTCGTCCCAAGGATTGAAAGATATGCGGAAGAAGCTATGGCAAGCAGTGCCTGGTTGGTGCATATATTGCTCATGGCCTTATCTCTTCTTATATGCTGTTCCCTTGTCTGAAGTGTCATCACAAATGCCCTCTTTCCGTTTGTATCAACCGTTTCTCCTATGAGTCTTCCTGGTGATTTTCTAACGTATTTTTCCTTGAATGAGAAAATTCCAAGATAGGGTCCTCCATAGCTGAGTGGAATGCCGAGCTGCTGTCCTTCTCCAACAGCTATGTCAGCGTCATAATCTCCAGGGGACTTCACAATTGCCAGTGAAATCGGATCATAATATGCTATGTGGATTGCACCTTTCTTTATGTCTTTAATTTGAGCTACACCAGGATCTATTGTTCCATAGTTAGAAGGATTATAGGTTATGATTGACGAAGTATTCTCATCAATTGATTGGTTTAATTTTTCAAGATCAATCGTTCCATCTTCATTTACTGGATATGGTTTGAGTGATATTTCAAGTCCAGTTACGTAAGTTCTTATTACCTGCCAGTGTGACATCCTTATATTTTCAGGTATAAGTACTGTGTTTTTACCGTTTATTCTATGGGCCATTCTAACAGCCTCACCGAGTCCCGTAGGTCCATCATACATGGATGAGTTTGTTACATCCATCTTCGAGAGATCAGATATTATGCTCTGATACTCAAAAAGTGAGTGAAGCATTCCCTGTGATATTTCCGCCTGATATGGAGTGTAGGATGTTATGAACTCATTTCTCATGATGATATTTGGAATTGACGATGGAATGAATCGCTCATAAGCCCCTAGTCCGAGGAATATTTTCATATCCAGGGCATTCTTAGAACCTATATTTTCTGATTCAAACATCACATTCATCTCTGACCTGCCACTGCCAATGGATTTTATATCACTTCTGACGTCCTTAGGTATATCATTAAAAAGATCCTCAAAATCATTCATTCCCAAATAAGCCAGTAACTCGTTATCTGTGTCCATGGAATCAACCACTGAAGTAATCCTCAACCATTATTAAAATATAGCCAGAAATTCTGGTAGGATTTTATTTTTCAAAGTTTAGTTCCAGTAGTTCTTCTTTGTTTGCATTGCCATTGTACCTGAAAATTTCTTCTATTACAAGGTTCCCGAACTCTGCTTTGGTTGACAGCCCAACAATCTGCATCAACTGGAATTGCGGAACAGCTATCTGAAGATAAAGCTTTCCCATTCTTGCTTTCAGAACCCTGCTCTCTGTAAGAATATTTTCTGAAGCGAGTATCTTGAGAAAATCAGAATATGTCCCTTTCAGTGTTACATACTTTGAACTTCCTATCACCTCTTCAATGTTCACAACTGTTCTGTCGTAGTTTTCGTCTAATGTTCCGATCATTGTTACCTTGTTCAATCTGGGCGTATCTCCTTCGAGAAATGTTGAACTGTCATTTGACTCGGGCATTGCCAGATCCAGAAACGTGATACCCATTAGAGGCTCTGCATATGTGTTAAGGCCTTCATCAATTATTCCATTGGATATTGGCCTGATCCAGTCAACAAAAATATCATCCAGACTCCTGACGCCATCAAGTACTATATCATTCAGGTCCCCAAGTTTTTCGTCCATTACTCTTCCAGTGATTGAAAACCCCTCGCCGGAAAGCTCCATGTAATCTACTATAAATCCACTTATATTGAGCAATTTTTTTATATGCTCTAACTCCTCCCTTGATTCACCAAGGTTCATCACATAGTTACCGTAATTATCCCTCTCCGCCTTCATTTTCAGGAATATTGCAATGTTCCTGTTCTTTGCAACTTCAGATGGAATAAAGAAAAGAAAATCCTGTTTTTCACCATCGCTGACAACTCTTGTTCTTATAACGATTCTGTTTTCAAAGAGAACATCGAATAACTGTGCTTCCCATTTATATCGAACCTTGATTGAGTGCATGTTCCTCTTCACCACAATTTAGTTTAGTTTAATTTGGAATATTAATCTTATCGAAATTTGTGAGACCTGGTTTGATAACAAATATTGATCACATTTGAAAAAGGTTTATCTAAATGTAATGCGTTGTACCCTTAATGAAATTAAAATCTAGTGTAAGCAACCTGAAGGAAGTTACAGATATACTAAGTTCAATAACCAATGAAGCAAAGCTTGAGTTTGATAATGAGGGTTTGAAAGTGAGGGCAATTGATAGCGCTAGAATAGCCATGGTTGACCTTTTTGTTCCTAAGGAATCATTTTTAACATATGAAGTGGAGGAGAAGGTTGAAGTCTCGGTTGAACTGGACAAGATCAGAAATGTTCTGAGGCTTGCTTCCCAGTCCGATGATCTATTGTTGAGTATTTCCGGGACTAAAATGAAATTCTCCCTTGGAAATCTCACAAAAACAATCTCGACTCTTGATACCTTTGTGAACTCACCAAAACTACCAAGTGTTGATCCGAAGAACTATGTTGTTATAAGGAAGGCAGACCTTGACAGGGGCTTGAGGGCAGCTACCGATGTGAGAGATTCAATAAAGTTTACAATAGAGGATAAGAGATTTGAGGCAACATCTAAGAGTGATTCGGAAGAAGTTGATCTTATAATAGACAATGATAACCTGATAGAAATAAAGGCACAGGAAAAGGCTTCCAGCAGTTATCCACTTGACTATCTTAGCAAGATAATAAAGGCAGTAAGCTTTGCTGATACCTTGAAAATAGCGTTTAACAATGATTATCCCCTTGTGATGGAATTCAACTTTGCAGGTAAAGATGGGATCAAGACGGCTAAGTTCCTCCTCG
>JAJZIN010000020.1 GCA_021810575.1 Thermoplasmata archaeon | reverse complement strand
TCATGGTGTCCTTCGGGGGCCAGTCCATCTCAGGTTGCTTCGGGTTGAAGTACAATTCGTATATTGCAGTTAAACAGGGTAAAAATGTGGATAAATTAATGAAACTGAGTCAGAACACCTTTTATACACTTTCCTTCACTTTCACCGGGCAAGATGTAATATTAATGGTACAAAGTATGAACACTCTATATTACTCGGATTCATTTCAACCCACTTCCAGTCAAACAGTGTCAAAAGATATCAATTTTACAATTCAGGGATATTACTACAACCTGTTTTTCGAAAAGCCAGCGTTTCAGGACAATAAACTTACTATCTATCCCTCCATAATTAACCCCCATACGATTGAGTTGAAACATCAAGGTCTCTTTAGTGTAAAGAGGAAAAGTAAGGATTTCATATCCGATGAAGAAGCGGGTATATACTTCGTAGTCAATGGAAACAGTTCCATAGTGGAATACAACCCAAATTCAAACATGACAGGTGTGATTTACAGTTCCAGTGAGAATAATATAATCACTGCTGTTTCTGACAGAGGAGATACATACTGGCTCATTAGAAATGAAACTGATTCAGCGTATTGTGTGGAAGAACTTAACAATTCAAATCTATTCATGAATCTTAAAAAAGTTCCAGAGACTCCGTCAGGGAAGTTTGGAATCGTAATAATAAACAATGTTCTATCCTTTTATAACCAGACAGAGGTAATGGAAGCAGTCAATGATCATGTTGAGTTCAGATACAGTAACTGTAAAAGTTATGGCTCAGCCATAGAGGGTATCTCACAGTACAGAGGTACAACATATGTATACTACAGGAATAAAACCACCCTATCTATCCTGGATCAAGCTGATGGGAAGGTTTCCCATTTTGGCAATTTTCAGTCAATTACCAATTTCAGCGAGGAGGATGGGCAGCTAATATGTGGGATCAGTTTCAGCACTAATGCAGTGAGTTATTACTACCCGGAACTGGAAGTAATTTCAGGAAGAACCATAAACTTCATGGACAGGGATGAAGCTGGACTTACCTATACTGGAGAGGCACTTGACATGCTTAATATTTCCACGCAAAGCCAAACCTTTTTTCAATACACCGGAAATTTATCATTTATATTCAGTGGTTCATTCATAAGCATGTCGGGGAATTCATACTGTTTGTATCTCATTGATAATTCAAGTTCCTCAGATGTAAAAATCAAGGTTCCAGAAGATCAGTTGTTTTCCCCACTTGGATATTTCAATTTTACCATAACTGGAACATCATCCTTCACATCCAAACTTTTAATAGATGGAATCAGCAATGAAGGGATGAACAGGTCATCATATAATCTGAATCTTTCTTCACTGAATTCTGGAATATACAATTATTCACTGCAGATATTAACGGCATCCCTTTACTATATAGTCCATACAGGCACAGTAACAGTGGATAGTTCATTTCCAAATTTGACATTTTCCCAGAGCATCAAAAACGGGATATTTTCTGGGGAAGTGTTATGGTCTAAGTATTCAGATTCAGCAGGTATCACCCACATAGTTGTGGATGGAGTCAATAACACCATAAACACTGCCAATTCAACAATATCATTCTTAATTCCTCTTCATTATGGTTATAAATATCTTCAATTTGAGGTATTTTTCCGAGACACGTATAATGTAACCAGGTTTATTAAATTTAAATTAAGGTATTATGACGAGAATGGTTCAGGTCTTTTCCCTGATATATCTGAAAATCAGATATTCAACAGTAACAAATTATACATAACACTCCATGGAAATCCTGTTAATGTATCCCGAATCCAATTCGTTGTGAGGAATGAATCTTTCAGTAAGACACTTAACTATTCATCAGATATAACATCATTCTACCTGAGTCTGGCAAACGGAGTTTACAGTATATCCACTTATGATCTATTTAGCGCAGGAAACAAGGTGTTTGAAGGAACTGTTAATTTCACTGTAATGTCAGAAAACCTGACTGTGACGGACAATAGTACAGTCAAAAGCTTTTACTCTTTCTACGGTAATTCCGAAAACGATTCATTTAACTTTCATTATGCTGCCAGCATCAAAGGAATGTGGAACGTAAGAGTATATCACAATTCTGTGAAGGACTTCACAGAGAAGGTATGTGAGGAAAATTTATGGCTGAATTCTTCAGAAATAAAATATATATTCAGGGATAATGGCTCCTTTATATTCTACCTCAATTACAGCTCAGTCAATAGGCATAATTATTCATCGAAGTTGGACATAGAGGTGAATAATTCAATCCCGTATTTCATAGCACCATCTTATTATTACACCAACACGTCTGTCCTCAACTTATCAAAAGCATTCAGGTCCAATGGGAGAATAGATTACCTCATGAATGGAAACAGGAGGATATTCAACGGCTCGGTCTATTTGAATCATACTGGAAATTTCAGTTTTATATTTCACATATGGTCGAGATCAATGAATCACATCTCAAGGATCATATGGGTTAAATTCAACACATCTGCTCCTGAATACAAATTCATTGGTTTCAGCAGCAAAGTTACAAGGACATCCAATTTGAAGTTTTCAGTTGTCGCAAATGGAAAGGAACACATCTCTGGAGCTTTCCTCTTTTTCAACGGTCGGGAAATGAATGAAAAAAATTTCAGCTTCACTCTACACTTCATGCAGGATGGAGCTTATAATTTCACACTTGAAGTTAAGGACAGATGCGGAAATATCAACAGGACAACCTACTATCTGAACGTGACCTATTACCCACTTATCAGGAGCATAGGTGTATCTTACCGCATATTCTTCCAGAGCTTCATTGCTCAATCAATACTTAGCGGGGATAACACGTCAGGTATAGGGATAAAATGGTACATAAATGGGAACTATGCATCATCAGGAAAGTATGAGAATATATCCCTGCCAGTGGGCCTGGACCACATCTCCATCAGGGCAAGTTACGGTAACACAACCCGATCTTACAGTTTTACTGTCATAAGCATTAGCAGCTACTTTTTAGTGCCTGTTCCAATTGCATTATTCTCCATATATGCATTGAGGAACTTTCCAGTAAATGGTAATTCTGAAGATCTTCTCAACACCATATTTTCAGAGGATGACAGCCCGTTGAAAGAGGTAATCAGGAAATTGAGACGGAAGCATTTCTCCCGGAAGATGATAAAAAAGAGTTTCAATCTGCTCCTGGAAAGAAATTTAATAAAGATTTCCCCTGATCCGGATGGAAAACCGAGACTTGAGATATTGACTAATAATAAGAAAAAGTGATATACGACATTTTATTTATCCATCCTGTAAGGATGAAATCTATCTATCTGGTAATCGCTGTTATAATAATTGCACTAATGGTAACACCCATAATGAGTAATGCAGGAACTGTAAATACAGGAACTTCAAGCCATGGGTCACAAATGACCGTGAACAATTATGTCAATAAGCTGGAGAATGTAACCACGCCTCCATCAACATTTCCGACAGTTAAATATTATTACGGCAATGATAAATCATGCGCCATAACGACAAGCGACTGGACGAGCATTTTCACGAACGTTTTCGATGATAGATCCATAATAGCATATAATTTTTCTTCCAATTCAACACAGTATCTCATAGTTTTCGATATTACGTACCAGGGATTGAATCCATATGGTGTTGAATATGTAAACGCCCTTTCCCATACAGGGAACCTCTCGAAGAAACATGAGCTTGAAGCATTCTGGAAAACGGCAAATGAAACATCCCTTGTGAGTGGTTATACAAACTGGAAAGCTTTGAGTGCAGGAGCCTTCCCGGGATTCAGCTGGTCAAAACCAAAGATACTACCAAACTATCTTACCGAGGAATATGTAGGCGCAATGGTTGCCGTTGTTGTATCAGTGTTTGTGCTTTATTTTGTCTTCAACAGAAGAAAATAAAATTTTTTATCATAAAAGAATTTAATCCATACAATTATTACTAAAGGATAATAAATGAAAGTTATTTTAGGCATCACTGGAGCATCTGGAAGTATTCTGGCCAAGAGGTTTCTTGAAACTGCAAACGCGGAAATCCACCTGGTCATTTCATCAAACTCTGACCAGGTCATAGAATATGAAACAGGGCACGACTCATCGTCATTCAGGAAGATGGCAGCGTATTCGTATGACGATAAGGATGTGGCGGCAAGAATAAGCTCAGGGAGTTTCATATTCAATGCAATGGTAGTAATGCCATGCTCAATGAATACGCTGGCAAAGATAGCTGCCGGAATCTCTGATTCTCTCATAACAAGGGCTGCTGCAGTAGCACTGAAGGAAAGGAGAAGGCTTATACTGGTTCCAAGGGAAATGCCATTGAGTGAGATAGCGCTTGAGAACATGACAAGAATCACGAGGGCGGGTGGTATTATCGCAGCTGCCATGCCTGCATTTTATACCAAGCCAAAGAGCGTAGACGACATGGTTGATTTCATGGTCGGGAGGGTCATGGACCTTTGTGGCATGGACAACAGTCTTGTAAAAAGATGGAAGGAGGAAGAGAGAGATTAAGTATCTTGCTGATAACATGCTGGGAAGACTTGCAAGGTACATGCGAATAATGGGGTACGATACTTCATATCCTAACCTCGAAATATCGGACACTGAACTTATTGAGATCAGCAAGGCTGATGACAGGATTTTATTATCGAGAGACAGGCAGTTGTGCAGCAGATATATAAAATCCATATACATAGATTCAGACAGGATAGATGAACAGATAATACAGATCACAAACATTGAACGACCGAGAAGAGAACTTCTATTTTCAAGGTGTACTAACTGCAATGGGGTGCTTGTGAAAGGTGACAGTAACTGCAGGGAAGAATATGATCCAAGGAAAAAAGATTCTGTATATCACTGCCCGGACTGCGGCAGATGTTACTGGGATGGAACTCACTCCCAGAACATACTGGCCAAATTGGAGTCATTGAAGGTGTATTATGAAGCTCAGACAGAATGAGGAGGGATGGAGAGAAATACTGATAGAGAACATGGACGATCTATGGTACTTGAAGAATATCATCGATTCAGGCACAATAATAAAAAAAACTGTTCTGCGCAGGGAAGATAAGAGCGAAGACATGGAGAGAAGCAAGGAGACATCAAGGAAGCCTGTACTGCTGGAAATCAGGCCAGAAGAGGTATATTTCCAGCCATTCACGGACAGGCTGAGAATCCAGGGAATAATCATAAAGGGCCCGGAAGGTACACTGGGACAGCATCAGTCTCTGTACATATCTGAGGGGGAGAATGTTGAGATTCTTAAGGACCGGTGGGACAGGTCCACTGAGAACCTGATAAGGGATGCTATGCTGAAAGCATCTAACAATGCTCTTTTCATTGTTATGGATGATGAAACTGCAACATTCTGCATATTGAGGGAGTATGGACTCCAGACACAGGCCAGGATATTCTCAGGAAAATCCGGGAAGGAATATGCGGGAAATTATTCAAGGAAAACATACTTTGAAGAGATCATGAAGACACTCAATTCCATCAAATTTACAGGTCCAATCATAATAACGGGCCCCGGATTCGAGGGAGAAATGTTTGAAAAGTTTCTGAAAGAGAACAGCACGGGACTGAGAGTCAACTTCATACCATCCACAAGAGAGGATGAAAACGCAGTATTCGAAATAATCAACACAGAGGCAGTAAGAAAAATAATAGGCGATTCAAGGTCTTCCAGGGAGAGAAGGTACATGGAGCAATTCATGGAAGGACTGGCAAGGAATTCAATGGTCGCCTATGGGAAGGAAGAAATTTCAAGGCTTTCCCTATCAGGGGCTATTGACAAGCTGCTGGTTCTTGAAGATAGCTTCAGAAATGAGGACTTCCAGGAGATAATAGAAAACGTCAGTTCATCGGGAGGAGAGGTGATCATAATGAGTTCAGACGGAGAATATGGCAAAACACTGAAGAACTTTGGAAATATCGTGGCCCTTCTAAGGTACAACCCGTAAAAGATCGCAGCATAATCAGCAGGAAACTCTCAGTTCGAATTTCAAATATGCACCTTCACTGCGTTTTGACGTTTTCCATCATAAGCTTATTCAGCGAGTCTTTTAACACCAAAAGATATGTATATCTAATACACATAATCATATGTGCCAGCTCAAAGACTAAACGTAACTCTTCCTGAAGATGTGTCGGAAATTCTAAGTACAAAGAAGAATAAATCTAAATTTCTATCAGAGGCTGTGAGAGAAAAAGCAATGAATGACAAAAAAAAAGAAATTATGGAGAAAGCTGAGAAGCTAAAGCATTACTATGAGTCTGATAGTGATCTTAAAGCTCTGAATTCTCTTGATTCTCAGGATTTTGTCGATTGAGTGATACAGTTGTATCAAGGAGATATCTGGCTGGTAAATCTCTCACCAACTGTTGGAGCTGAAATAACAAAAACAAGGCCATGTGTCATAGTTAGCAGTAATGAAATAGGTATTCTTCCACTGAAGGTTGTTGCACCCATAACTGATTTCAAATCTCATTATTCTTCCGTTCCATGGATGGTTGAACTGTCTCCAGATGGAATAAATAACCTATCAAAGAGATCGGTGGTAGATTTATTTCAGATCAGATCGGTATCCCAGGAAAGATTGATCAGGAAAACTGGAAACCTATCGGGAGATGAGCTTAAAAAAATACAGGAAGCCATCAAGATAGTTGTTGGAATTTATTAATTTCACAAATATTTAAATAATGCGATCTGGAATACGACTGTCGCAGGATATGGAATGAAGGCGGGCTTTATTATTTCCCTTAACTTATTATGCACTCCTTGCAGAAATAAGCGAAACTAGCCTGATTTTATATTGCTATTTGTGTCTACGTATCCGTCAGATCTGATGGATTAGCTTCATGACGGCATGCTTTGAATCTGAGGGAAATCAAGATCAATCAGATTTTTTTTCTGTATATCTTTTGAAATGCAGTGCTCCCTGTAAAGTCTGGAAGAAGAGACAGGGTAAATAAATAGAATCTTACTCACTAAATATACTTTCAATTTTTCACTGAACCCGTTTTTGAGGAGTTGGATGGAAATAATCTCATAATAACTGGCATTTATTATGTATAGAATTTTATGGCACTACTTTAGAAACTTTTAGGTAAACACTGCAATAGATCGCAGCATAACCGTCTGGAAATCCTCAATTTTAATATACCTTCTGGATATCCTGAAACCACTGCGGAGGTTGTCGAGCTAGGCTAAAGGCGATGGATTTAGGGTCCATTCCCGTAGGGGTTCGCCGGTTCGAATCCGGCCCTCCGCATATTTATATTAAAGAGTTTAAATCTTATTCTCAAATCACTTCTAGACCGTGTACTTTTCGAAATACAGGATCATTGGAAATAAGTGATAAACTTCGACTCAGTGCCTCTGCCGCTATTAACCTGGCATGTAACTCGGGAATATCTAGGGACAAAAAAATATCCCATCCATCTTCTGGAAAATTGGATTGAGATATAAAAGAAGTTCCTCTTAGTTCATCAAGGAATTTCTTGATATCTCTCTTCGAATCAGTCAATCTTAGTCTCCCTTTCATTGCAATATAAATGAATTCTCCCATCACTATCTGCGGTACGAGAATCGAGGCCTCTCCCCTTTGGGCTAGAGAAAATATATCTGATGCAGGACTTGGCAAATTAACCTCTATGTATCTAGCTAACACAACCGTATCTGTAAGGAAGTTTTTCGCAACTTCCACTCTTTTCTTAAGCCTCTAAGGTCTTTCTCGAATCCTTTGGTATCCACCCTGCCTTTTAACATCCCTCTCAAAGCCCCCACATCATGTCTGATAATAATGCCGTCTCCAGAATCCGCCAAAATAACACTTTCTCCACTGCTCAGGTGGTATCTATCTCTCAAATCTTTAGGAAGTGTGATCTGACCCTTTGAACTAACAGTAACCTTTTTAACCATATGAAATGCAAGCACTATTGCCCATACTATCTTTACTTGAAGTAAAGAATTATGGATGAAAATTTTACAATCAAAAGTTAATAAATTATTCAATTAAAACAATATTAGAATCCGCCCATTCCCGCTTTTGAATTGTATAATATTTAAACTCATTTTGTAAAGAGAATGTGGTGAATATTAAATAAAAACTCAAAGGTTCCACAACCAGTGTATATTGCAGGAATTCAGTTTCATCGTCAAATGAACAGACGAATCAATGCTAGAATAAACGTCAGAATACGAGGGTATAAAAAAGATAAGAATGAATATCTATATGGTAACTTCAGTTAGAAACGAGTCAATAAATGAGGTTCATATCCTGATTGCTAAAGCAATCAATAGTCCATGCCATCCCATGCTGATATCATTAATGTAAAGAAACTTGAACCAAATCTTTTTGTGAACTATGGAATATTAGTCCAAAGTAACTTTATAGTTAGCTACCTGAAAACAGAAGGAATCAAATGGTTTATATTTGCAGTTGTCAATCAAGAAACTATGCTAATACCTGTGGCAAGAAATATATTCAGATGGAGATCTAACGATCCTGAACTTGGAATAGATCAATACGGTACGATGTTATTGAAAGGCGATTTAATAGTGATTGTAGATCCACCAATGGTTCCAGGGTTGGTAGAAGCTATAAGGATCCTGGGCAAGCCTGAAGCCGTCATAATGACTAACTTCGCCCATTCAAGAGGTAGTAATGCCATGGCCAGGCATCTTGGCATAGACCTCTATATTCCGGAAATTAAAGGCAAGGATGGAAGGGAAAATGAAGAGGAGATAAGATTTCTCCATCTGGACAGGGCAATAAGATACAACGAAGGTACCAAATTACCATTGGGAATTAAGGCTCATCATCTTAGACCTAAGACAGATAGCGGTGATGTGGTGTTTGATGAGATGGAACTTCAGTTCGAGAATTTCCTCGTTCTTGGAGATTCAGCCTGGGGGATCAACGGGAAGATAAACTACTTCCCTGCTGGCATTATGCCAGATGAAGGAAGGAAAAAGGAAACTGCAAACCGGATAGCTCTTGAAAAGCTTCTAAAAGAGACCGGTTCAAGAGGCTTAATTTCTGGTCACGGTGAGGTCATCACTGGATTATCACGATAAACAATTGTGATGAATGAATAGAAATAAACTGACATCCTGAATACGGGTCAGGTTCTTTGAACAGGGTGATAAAATTATTTCTACTCCCGTTATTTATACATGGGATATTTAGATGATAGAAAAAATTGAACCGGTTATACTTTTTGTAAAAAATTTCAAGGAAAGCAGAATTTTCTACAGGGATCAGCTTGGGCTGAAGGAAGAATCTTCCTCAAACAGCGAAAATGCGAACTTTGTTAGCTTTAGACTGTCAAATATCACTTTTTCCATACATGGAGGATATGAAGGGATGAATGGCGGTCCTTTGAGTATTCATTTCATCACTGAGAACATTGAGGAAGAAGTAAGAAGATTAAAAGCCTTAGGAGTCAGGTTTGCAAGGGAAATAGAGGAAGTCCCATGGGGAGGGAGGGAAGCTACTCTCATTGATCCAGATGGGAATGAAATAGATTTATACCAGCCATAACAACCATCTGAACGCATGACAAATACTATTTAAGCGGCATTTCTGAATGTCAGAATTATTTTCCATTATACAATCCAAAATATTGATTTTCCATATGACATTACCAACCATGACAGAAAAAGAAGAAAAAAAAGCAATACTGGTTACAGGAGGCTCCAAAGGGATAGGAAAAGCAATCGCAATCAAGTTCGCAGAATCAGGATATAATGTTGCAATCACCTATAATAGATCAGAAAAGGAAGCCACTGAATTATCAAAGAAATACGGGAATATTTACCCATTCCATGTGGATGTAACAAACAGGGAACAGATAAGAAATATGGTAAAAGAAATTCATGGAAAGATAGGCACCCTGAAAGTAATTGTAAACGATGCAGGCATGTGGCATCTATTCCCATTTGAAAAATTCGAGGAGGAAAAATATCAACAAATCATGGACACAAACCTGAAGGGTCCAATATACATTGTTCTCGAAACACTTGATGACCTGAAGAAGAACAGGGGCGTCATAATAAATATAGCTTCAAATGCCGGAGTTGGAACTGCAGCAATGAACACTACATTCTATTCAGTATCAAAGGCTGCACTTATTATGTTAACAAAAAGGATGGCCCTTGAATTTGAGTCCTACGGAATACGTTCAAACGCCGTAGCACCTGGATGGATCAAGACAGATCTCACAGTTGGAGGCAAGACAGGTGAGGAGATAAGGGAGCTCGAGGAAAGCTTCATCTCCAGATCTACAGTAAAGAGAACTGGTAAACCAGAGGATGTGGCAGAACTTGTTGCATATCTCGCATCGGACGCATCAGAATTCATGAATGGGCAGGTTCTCGTGATAGATGGAGGGAGAAAGGATAACCTGACCCATTCTATTTAAGCGGCACTCCCCTTCCATGTCATCTTTTCTTTCCACTGACTTTCTTCTGCTGTTCCTTATAGAAAGCACAGTATTCTGACACATTGCACTCATCACATTTTGGTCCAACAGGCCTGCAGATTTTCTTGCCGAACTCAACCATCATGGGATTCAGGCCAAGCCACATTTTTTCCGGAATTATGGATCTCAATCTCATCTCAGTGACATCCGGAT